>NZ_JCAMPD010000005.1:0-425058 GCF_059511845.1 Flavobacterium sp. PLA-DH12 | reverse complement strand
TCACCTCTTCCCATCCCGAACAGAGAAGTTAAGCCCGCCTGCGCAGATGGTACTGCATTATTGTGGGAGAGTATGTCGTCGCCTTTCTTTTGAAAAACCCTATCCGGATCGGATAGGGTTTTTCTGTTTATATTGGTTTTGGAAAAGATGCCGGCCGGCCGAGGGCAATAGCCGCTCATAGGCCGTATGCCGCGTTAGCGATGGAAGCGGCATCCTTTTGCGGGACACCTAAAAGCCTCTTTCGCCATTATCCTTGCCCGCAGGGAAACACCATAGAAATATAATCGTCTGATATTTTAAGCTTAGTTTTTGTTTTAATTCCGTTAATATTTATTCATAAAGGAAGAATATCAAATTTTAATTGTTAAGTCTTTAAAGTTCTTAAAATCTGTTAAAAACAAGGTTTGTTAATTTGGTTTAGCTTTTGTCTTAAATTCGTTTTAAATTTGGTTATAACGAAATAAAAAATAGATGGAAGAGCTAATTCAGATTATAAATAGTTTTGAGAAATTAGATTCGGAGACAGAGCTTGCTATAAAAGAAAATTTTGTTGAAGTAACTTTTAAGAAAGACGAATTTATTATTGAAGAGGGTAAAGTTTGTAATAATATCTATTTTATAAAATCGGGTGCAGTTCGAAGGTTTTGCATCGAAGATGGGGAAGAAGTTACCAAATGGATTTATACGGATAATCAATTTGTAACTTCAATGAGTAGTTTCTTTGAGCAGAAACCAGCATTTGAGAATTTTCAAACTTGTGAAAAAACAGTTGTCTATTCGCTGTCTTATTCTGATGAGCAGACTTTATTGGAATATCCGTTATTTACTAAATTTCATATAAAACAGCTTCGGTATTATCTTTCTCAAATAAATGAGTTTAATCATTTATTTCGTTTAATGACTGCCGAGAAAAAATACTTATTTCTTTTAGAGTCATTTCCTCAGATTATTAAAAAATCCAAATTGAAGCATATTGCGTCATTAATCGGCGTAAGCCAGGAAACATTGAGCAGGATTAGGACATCAATTATTTGATATTACATCAATAAAAAGTATTTAAACTTTTTGAATTTTTGTGGCTAATTAATGACGCAAAAATTGAAAGATACTTTTATTAATAAAAATGCTGTTTTAGGTAATAGTATTTGCATAGGAAATGGTGTAACTATTGAGGAGGATGTTGTAATTGGCGATAATACTCGAATAGGAAATAACGTAACAATTTTAGGTGGATCAAGAATTGGCGAAAATTGTGAAATTCATTCTAATGCAGTTTTAGGCGGTATTCCTCAAGATTTGAAGTACAAAGGAGAATATACTCTTTTAGAAATTGGCGATAACAATATAATTAGGGAATTTGTAACAATTAATAAAGGGACAGTTTCTAAAGGAAAAACATGTATGGGTAATTCTAATTTAATTATGTCCAATGCACATATTGGCCATGACTGCATTATTGGAAATAATTGCATTATAGGTTTTAGTGTTGGAATGGCTGGTGAAGTAACTGTTGAAGATTGGGTAAATATTAGCGGACTAACAGCTATACATCAATTTTCAATTATTGGTGAGCATGCTATGATTAGTGGCATAAGCCGAGTTGTTAAGGATGTTCCTCCTTATATTGTTGCTGCTCATGAACCTTTAAGATTTGCAGGGTTAAATACTGTTGGTCTAAAAAGAAGAGGATTTAATTCTCAAAAAATTGATGAACTTCGGTCAATTTATAGAATTTTATTTCAAGAAAAGAGAAATACAAAATTTGCTTTGGAAATAATTAATGAAGAATTCGTGAAAACAGTTGAACGTGATAAGATTCTAAATTTTGTTCATCGATCTAAAAGGGGAATTATTAAAGGCTTTGACATTTAAATATATAAAAATGCTAAATTTATATATTTAATAAATTAACTCATCATGACAAAATATAGTACCAATTCTAAAGTTGATTTTTATTTCGAAAAAGCTGAAAAATGGAAAGCTGAAATTGAACAAATGAGAGAAATTGTTTTAGACTGTCATTTGTCTGAAGAATTGAAATGGGGATCTCCTTGTTATACTTTTGAAAAAGCAAATATTGTTTTGATTCATTATTTTAAAGAATATTGTGCTTTTTTGTTTTTCAAAGGCGCTTTAATGAAAGATCCAGATAATATCTTGATTCAACAATCAGAGAATGTTCAGGCGGCACGCCAAGTTCGATTTACAAATGTTGAAGATATTTTAGCTAAAAAAGAAATTCTGAAAAAGTATATTTTTGAAGCGGCCGAAATTGAAAAATCTGGACAAAAAGTAGAGTTGAAGAAAGTTTCTGAGTTTGAAATTGCAGAAGAACTTCAGAACAAATTTGATTCTGATGTTGATTTTAAAAAAGCGTTCTATGCTTTAACTCCTGGAAGACAGCGAGCGTATTTGCTCCATTTTTCTCAACCTAAACAATCTAAAACTAGAGAAGCTAGAGTAGAAAAAAATATTCTGCGTATTTTAGACGGAAAAGGATTGAATGATTAAAAAAATAAATAAAAATAAAAACTCCTTTTATACAAAGGAGTTTTTCTGTTTTAAGAGATTTGCTCTGTGATGTTGTTTTTCTTTCGAATGGAAATTAAAGATTGGAAAAGAACGGAAGTCATAACCAAGCTTATTCCTATGTAAAAAGAGAAATTAACCGATTGCCCTTCATTAAAAAATAAAAAGGCTAATATTATGGAATAAATTGGCTCTAGGTTAAATGTTAGGTTGATGGTAAACGCAGGAATCTTTTTAAGTGATTCTGCAAACATTACGTAAAGAGCAACAGTACAGCATGAAGCTAAAATTAACAGATAAAAGATATCTTTTAAATTTGGAATGAATGTTTGATCTGGAAAATTATAAAAATAAACAGGTAGAAGGAGCCCTAATGCTAAAGTTCCTCCAAACATCTGGTAGAAGTTGATTAGTTTGCTGTCATAAAATTGTACCAGCCTTTCATTGTAAATAGTGTACAAGGCAGCAAAGGCAGATGAAATTACTCCGAGTAAAATTCCAAGTTGATAGGAGGAGTCAAAATGAAAAATCAAGCTTATTCCTAGCAAGGTTAGCATACTTAGCAAAACTTGAACTAGGTTGAACCTTTTTTTATTGAGTATAGGTTCAAAAAAAGCTGTAAAAAAGCTAGTCAGGCAATAACAAACTACACCAATTGAGATGTTAGAATATTTAATGCTGGCATAGAAGAAAATCCAGTGAATGGTAATCAATACTCCGGCTTTGGAAATTTTTACGGCTTCAGAAAATGACTTCAGCATTTTAAGATTATAAATTTTTAAAATGAAAAAGAGAATAATTGAAGCAAATAATACTCTATACCAAACTAAAGTGATTTCATTAAGAGAAATAAGTTTTCCGAAAACGCCAGTAAAACCGGCCAGTAAAACTGCAGCATGCAGTATCAAATAAGATTTTTTCATAAGAAGTTGTCTATCCTTTTTGAGGATATATAGAAATTAATAATTGTTTAATTGGAGTAAAGACACAAGAAATCGGACTGAAAGCATACAGTCAAGTGTCAATACTAAAAAAGCATTATTAATTTATGGAGGAGGAAGACAACCTTTAAAACTCATGATAAAATTTGATTTTCGGTAAAATTAATAAAAAAGCATTCCGTGAAAAAGCATAAAAAGTTATTTAAATGTGAAACTTCAAACAATTTAACAGCTGAATTGAATAAATCTGATTTTGATTTGAATATTAATTTGTAGAACTTGCAACGATACCAAATTACCTAATTTATAAGTTTATTGCAATCTAATGAGTACAAGCCAGTCCACTACAGCAGTTCTTGAAACCAAACAGCATTTTGAAATTTTAGACGGATTAAGAGGCATCGCAGCTTTTGCTGTTGTTGTTTTTCATTTTATGGAATGGATTTTTACTGATCCAAGTCAGAACTTTATTGGACACGGATTTTTAGCTGTCGATTTTTTCTTTTGCCTGTCAGGATTCGTGATTGGATATGCTTATGATGACCGTATTGCAAAAATGGGACTTCGCAATTTCTTTATATCAAGAATTATAAGATTGCATCCTTTAGTGATTGCTGGATCTATATTAGGATTGTTGGCATTTTTATTCGATCCGTTTGGCGGTCATTTAGAATTATACAGTACAGGAAAAATTATTTTGACATTTATCTGTTCTCTGTTTCTTATTCCACTTCCAGTTATCGCCGATCGCGGATTTAACCTGTTTAGTTTTAATGCGCCTGCTTGGTCATTGTTTTGGGAATATATCGCTAATATAGTTTACGCATTTGTACTTTATAGAATCAGTAGGAGCTTTTTATTACTGCTAACTATATTAGCAGCAATTGCGATTTGCTATGTTGGATATAATTCAGGAAGTTTATTAGGAGGTTGGAGTGGTCCGACTTTTTGGGATGGATGTGCTAGAATTTCCTATTCTTTTTTAGCAGGATTACTTATTTACCGTTCCAACTGGATTATAAAAAATAAACTTGGTTTTGGCGGATTGACTTTTTTATTACTGTTAGCTTTTATTATGCCATTTTCAGAATGGAACTGGATTTCTGAACCTTTAGTAGTTTTATTGTATTTTCCATTGCTGATTTCTTTAGGAGCAGGTGCTTTTTTAAAACCAAGATTAAAAAGAGCATGCGTTTTTTCTGGAAAAATATCTTATCCGTTGTACATGACACATTATGCCGTTTTATGGATGTTTGGAAATTATTATACCAATTATAAACCCGATACAACACAATTGACTTTAATTGTAATTACTTCTGTAGTTCTACTTGTTGGTTTTGCATATTTAGTAATGGTGATTTATGATATTCCAGTACGAAATTATCTTAATGATAAAAGAAAGAAAAATATAGCGACAAATTCTTAAATAAGAACTTTCGATAAAAGGTCTTCGGTATTTATTTTTTGTATTAAAATATTAAAACTGATATCCTGTGGAAAAACATAGTATATTAGCTTTATAATCTTACAAATGTTTTAGTAACTTAAAATGAATAAACTTGAAAATTAGTATTGTAATAAAGTATTTGTTTCTCTTTTTAACCTTACAGACATTTGGACAAAATGCCTCTTTCAAAATTAAATATTCGGAGCAGTTGGCTGTTTTTGTTTTTTTAGAAAATCTATCCGAATATTATCCAGACAATGTTTTTAAAACAGAGTTTCAAAACTCAAAATATAATATTGAGAAGTATAAAAATATAATCTCAAAATTTGATCAATTGTCTATTTCTTATAGTTTTCGCTTCGAAGATTTTCCGTATGGATCAAAGAAAACAATGCAGACACAGGATATTTTGAAAAAGAATTTGATTGAAACCGACAATTTAACTGATTTCAAAATTCGTTCTGCAGGAATGATTCCCACTAAAACGCTGAGTGATTTAGGAGAATGTATTTCAGAATTTACCCCTATTTACAATGAATTGATTTATAATCCGAACAAAAAAAAGTTTGAAAAACAGTTAGATGAAATTAAAAAATATTCTAACGATCACGAGATTGAAAATTATTTTAAAACAGGATTAGTATTTTATAATTCCAGTTGGGATAATTCAATTCCTTTTGAGGCAGCTTTCTATCCTTTACCAAATTCAAAAGGCTTTACTGCTTCTGCATTTTGCAATAATTTTGTCAGCGCTATTCAAACCGATTTAAAATCACATAAAGATTTATTTAGTGTAATGATGCATGAAACGTATCATATCATTTACGACGAACAATCGTTGGAAGTAAAAACTGAAATTGACACTTATTTTAAAGAGAATAAATCAAAATGCAGCAACTATGCTTATCAATTACTGAACGAAGTTTTGGCAACAGTATTAGGAAACGGATATGTTTATGAAAAACTGGATGGAAAAGTTGACGTTGGAGAATGGTATAATAATAAGTATATCAATTTGATGGCAAAGCAGATTTATCCGTTAACCATAGAATACATCGAACAAAAGAAGCCGATTGATAAAAATTTTATAGATCAGTATGTTCAGCTTTATGAAACCAATTTTCCAAATTGGATTAATGAATTTGATAATATCATGACGTATCGTTATGTGATTACAGAAAATGAAAAAGATTTTAAAACTATAAATAAAATGTTCCGTTATCGTTCCAGAACAGAATATGAAGATCAAATTTCAGAAAGTAGCATTGAAAAAATGAAGCAAACACCATTGACCAAAATGGTAATTATTTCGAATGACAGCAAAGAAAAAATAAAACTTTTGAAAAGTAAGTTTAAAGAGTTGAAAAACTGGAAAGTAAATCCTGATAAAGAATTTGCAGAGATGATTCTTTTAGACGATAAAAGTCAATTGATAATTTTAAATCAGAAAAAAACGGAATTAGAAACATTAATTAAATCTATAAATGAAAAAAGTAAATAGTTATTTAGTATTAGTTATTTGTATCTGCTTTTCGTCAGCAACCGCCGTTGGTCAAATAACATCACAAAATATTGATGTATTGATGGAATCTGCCTTGGCAAAATTTAAAGTAGCAGGAGCATCAATTGCGGTTGTTAAAGATGGAAAAATTATTCACTTAAAAGGTTATGGAGTTAGTTCTATAGAGACAAAAAAAGCTGTAAATGAAAATACTAATTTTCAAATTGCCTCAAATAGTAAAGCATTTACAACGGCAGCACTTTCTATTTTGGAGGATGAAGGAAAATTAAAATGGACTGATAAGGTAAAGGATTATGCTCCTGAATTTAAAATGTATAATGATTATGTAACGGAGAATTTTAATATACAGGATTTGCTGACTCATCGTAGCGGATTAGGATTGGGAGTAGGTGATTTGATGTTTTTTCCTGATGGCACTAATTTTACCATTAAAGATGTTTTGACAAGTTTTCAGCATTTTAAGCCTGTTTCAGCTTTTCGAACGAAATGGGATTATGATAATTTACTTTATATAGTAGCCGGTGAAGTAATTGCAAGAGTAAGCGGTATGAGTTATGAGGAATTTGTACAAAAAAGAATTATTGCCCCTTTACAAATGAACAATACTTTTGTTGGAAGTAGTTTAATAAAAGATACATCTAATTTTGCAGTTTCGCATTCGTCTGAATCTGGAACGATAAAAAAAATAGAAGGGTTTAATGATCAAATTAATGCTGCTGCGGGCGGTATATTTTCTAATGCCCAAGATATGGCGAAATGGATGATAGTTCGTTTGAATAAAGGCCAGTACGGACCAGATTTGAAAACGACGCTTTTTTCCTTAAAAAACCACAATGAAATGTGGAGAATACATACCGTTCAGGAAACAGATCAGAATCCAAGATACAATTCTCATTTTAATGGTTATGGTTTAGGCTGGCAATTATCAGATGAAAAAGGAAATTTAAAAGTATCTCATACTGGAGGTTTGCCTGGAATGCTTTCTATTGTAACCATGTATCCAGATTTGAATTTGGGGATTGTAATTTTAACTAATACTGAAAATGGAGGAGGAGGACTTTTTACAGCAGTTAGCAATACCATTTCTGATAGTTATTTAGGTTTAGATGATTTTGGATGGACCGATAAATTGGTGCAGTGGATGAATGAAGATAGAAATTCTGGTGATGATGTAACCAAAAAAGTCTGGGAGAAGGTAAAGCTGTCAAAAAATGTAAAAATAAAGAATGAAGATTTTATTGGTGTTTATGCTGATAAATGGTTTGGTGAAATTGAAGTATTTGAAAAAAATAAGCAATTATGGTTTAAATCGTATCGTTCGCCAAAATTAAATGGTCCAATGGCTTTTTACAACGCCAATACATTTGCCATAAAATGGGAATATCAAGCGATGAATTGCGATGCATTAGCGATGTTCTCTTTGGATGAAAATGGCAAAGCTCAATCTATTAAAATGAAAGGCATCTCTCCAAATATTGATTTTAGTTTTGATTTTCAGGACTTAGATTTAGTAAGAGTGAGATAACAATTAGTGTAAATAAAAAAAACTCCATTAGAAATAATGGAGTTTTTTATTGGGTTTCATAAAGTTGTAATTCAATAAGCTAATTACACTATTTTACAAATTATCCTTAATACGTTTTGTTATTTCTTCAATTGTACCCATTCCATCAAAAGTCAAGACTTTGATTTTTGATTTCATATATTCAATTGCAGGTCTAGTTGAACTTTCAAAAACTTCGATTCTTTTAAGATGGATACTAGCATCTTTGTCGTCTTTTCTGTTGGAAGTTTCGGCTCTTTTTTGTGCTCTTTTTAAAAGCTCTTCTTTGCGAACATCAATATTGATTACTTTTCCAATTTCCAGATTTTTAGATTTTACGAGTTCCAATAAATCATTTACTTGGGGTTCAGTTCTTGGGTAACCATCTAAAATAATTCCTTTAGCATTTCTGTTTTCATCCAATATTTTACTAAAAAGATCTTTCATGATAGAATCAGGAACTAGATCTCCTTTTTCTTCATATTGAGACATTATTTTTCCAATTTCTGTTTCATTTTGTTTTTCCAAACGGCATCTGTCCCCAGTTGAAATATGCTCAAATTTAAGTTCGTCTTTTAAAATTTCGCATTGTGTGCCTTTTCCTGAGTATGGAGGTCCTGTAATTATTAATATTTCCATTTGTTTGTGATGTTTATAATTCTATAACGTTCATCAAGATTATGAATGTTTTTTTCTTTCTCATAGGAGTAACTAATTTACAAGAAAAACAATTGCTATTTCCAAAGCTTAAAAATAAAAAAACTCCATTTAACAAAATGGAGTTTTTCATTCAAATATTTGCAATTACTGTAAACTACACCATTTGATTAATTCAGGATACAACTGATCAATTTTCTTTTTCTTGTTTTTGTTTCTAAGACTTTTCAATTCTTCGTTAAACTCTTTCATTTTAATGAAGCCTCTGTCAATCATTACAGAATTTACCTCATTGTTGATTTCCATAAGTAGCTTTGGGTCATTTTTGTATACTTCTTCAGCATATAGTATAAAGACACCATAAGTCATATATTCATTAAAAACTTTAAAGCCATCGGGATAATATTCAGTTCCATATGCTTTTGTATTCACCCATTTTTCTCTTTCTTTTAGCGCTGTATTTAATTCTTCCTTATGTTTTACACTCGGTTTTTCGACATAATTATGATCAATTTCGGTAAACATACTGCGTGTATTAAAAGCTTCACTGTTTTTTTCTGATCGGCCTTCTACTTTTTGTATAGTTGGTAAAACCATTTCGATAAGATGAAAATTGTTGTTTTCGTAGCCTCCAGTATAATTAAGACCGTTTATTAATGCAGAAGTATAGACAATATAACTATTGATTTTTGTGTCAAAGTTTTTTTCTAGCCAATTCCATTGTTTACGAAGATTTGAATATTTCTCATAATCAGAAATTATCTTGTCATAAAAAGGTTTTTCAGATTTATAGAATTCATTAAAATGAGATTTTTTAGCAAAATCTTCAATCTCTTTTTTATAAGTCGTAATCGGATTTACTTCAATCTTAACATTAGCTACTTTATTAGCAGGCAAAATGTAAGCATTGTTCGGAATTAGAACATCATTTTTTAAAAAATAGGTTTGAGCATTTCCAGTAAAGAAAATATACTCAAGCGGATTTTTCATTAAAAGAGAATTCATTGTTTTGATGATTTCTTCCTCTTTATAAGGTTTGAAATGTTTGAGAACACGTTGATAATAATCTCCTTTTTGTTCAAACATGTCGTCATTTTCCAAACCAAAATCGGTAATAGCTAACATGATTGTTAGAAGCTCTTTTACTTCGTTAATTTCAACAGTAGATTTTCCTTGGTTTTCTTTTTTAAATTCTTCTGTAAAATTTACTTTTTCTTGAGCGAATACGGTAATTGATAAAAATAAAAAGAAGGCAGATAAAATTTTTGTTTTCATAAAATGGTATTTGTTTTTTGAGTTCAATCAATTTACACTTTTGACGACAATAATCAAATGGGTAAAAGAAATTAGCGTTGTAAATGTCTTATAAATACAAGTGTTATTCAATATATTTTTTGTGTTTTTTATGGGATTTTTATAAGTTTTTGATTTTAAACGGTTTGGTTTGTTTCTTCGAAAAATGAATTTCATAATTTTTAAAACATAAAAACAATTCATCTAGTAGAAACAACAATTCGGTCAATAAAAATTGAATGTTTTATTGAATAAAAATACTTTTACATCAAAATCAAAACAACCATAATTCAAAACCATGAAGAAAATTTTAAAATTTATCAAAATCACGTTTATTAGCCTTTTGAGTATTATTTTGCTTTTTATGGCCTATTTATTTATCAGCAATAAATTATTTTTAGAATCTAAAAATGATGATAATATTAGCTATTTATCAAAAAATAATGTTCAGATTGGGGCTTCTATCGACGAAAAACTATTTGATGATGAGTTTTATAAATCGCAAGTTTTTTTATTAGGCGAAATTCATGGTTATGCAGATAATCAGAAAATAGATCAGGAAATGCTTTTTTTCTTGAATAAGAAAGTGGGAATCAAATATTATATTGCCGAAATGGATAGTTTGACAGCTAAAAAGTTGAATGCTTTTTTGTCTGAGAAACAAAAGAATAAAGCAATTTTGAAAGAAGTTGTTGAGTCTATTAAGAGAAGAATTCCGCAACAAGCCAGCCAGGAATTATTTGATAAATGGAATGCCATTTACGATTACAATCAAAATTTGGCCGATTCTCTAAAAATTACCGTAATCGGAATTGATAAAAATTTTGACGATGAATCTAAAGGTTCAAGAGATGAAGCAATGGTGAGTAATTTTAAAAATGCAATTCAGAAGAAGCATCTTGAAAATGAAAAATTCTATGGGCTTTTTGGATATTTTCATACACTGCAAAAGAAAACAGAATCGGGCAGAGCAACTTTTGCTGCAGGATTAAAAGACTCGGGAGTAAAAGTGACGAGCTTTGTAAGCTATACAATTGATAGCGAAATGTATCTTCCTAAAAATCCTCAGTTTCCAACTCCTGAAAATGAAAAAGTAGATTGGATAAATGCCGACGGACCATTAATGCTTGTAAAAGGAATTAATGATATAAAAGAATTGAGCAAACCAGAATCAATCACACTTTTTAAACTTAATTCGAAAAATTCACCTTACCTGAAATCGCAAAATTTAATAACAGTAAAATCGAGAGCTTTTGGAGAAAATATTGTGCCACTTAAAGATGCTGTTACGGCTGATTATTTTCAATATGTGTTTTTGTTGAGAAATTCTAAAGCGTTGACGAAATTGAAATAAAGATTTCTCTTTAATTTTCAAAAACTCCATTAGAAATAATGGAGTTTTTTTATGTAAAATCTCATTTCTCGTGTTTTAAAATTTTAAAAGTAAAAACAATTAGTATATTTGTAACTGAAAAGTATAGACTATACTCTATGCTTTATTGTTTTTTCATCAAAAAAATAAAATTATGCTTGTAAACGAATTGTCAAAAAAAACCGGATTGTCAATCCATACGATTAGATATTATGAGAATTTAGGAATGATCAAGGGATTGACTGATGAAAATGTGACTTCTAATAACTATAAACATTACGATGCTAATACTATTGAGCGTTTAGAAATTATTATAGAAGCAAGAGAAGTCGGATTTACTTTAGCAGAAATAAAAAAAATATTGATAAGCTGGTTCGAGACAACTGACTCTAAATCAGAAACACTAGAACTTTTTCAAGCCAAAATAAAAGAGATCGATGATAAAATGAAATATTTCAAGCAAACCAAAAGTCTTCTTGAAAAAGTTTGCGAGAAAATACAAAGTAATAATGATTGATTATTAAAGTTTAAAAGCGTGTAAAGAACTCCTTAAGAAATTAAGGAGTTTTTTTATGGTTCTTATTTTAACTATTTAAGAAAAGTTTTATGCGGAATTTAAGAAATTAATAAGAGATTTTGCAAATAGTCTTATATTCGCTTTTGAATTTATAGAGTTAAATAGCGTACTAAAATAAACTTCAAATAACAACCCAAGTTAAAACTAGAAAACTAAATTATGCAAGAAGAGATAACCAAGCATTCAAACAAAATTTACAAAGCTGTCAAAAAATCAGAACACACAGTAGGTGAGAAAGTAAAAGAAATCATTATAGAAATATGCATTATCGTTTTTGCTGTTACACTTTCAATATCGCTGCACAGTTGGAGCGAACATAGGCACCAGCAAGAAGAAGTACAAGCGTTTCTTGGTAATTTAAAAAATGATTTAAAGAATGATATCGAAAGTATTGATAGAGAAGTGGGAATGTACCAAAAGACAAACGCAGACTACGAAAAAATTTTGGCATTAACGTCTTCTCAACTAGATAGTATTTATAAATCTAAAAGTAAAGTAAACTTTCCAATTCATTCGCACGGACAAACATTGACTATAGGTAATTACGAAAGTTTTAAATCAAGCGGTAAACTTGGCTATATTGAAGACGAAAAATTAAAACAGAAAATCTTAAACTACTACCAAATATTTGTTCCAGCTGCTAACGAAGTTGATAAAATGTACACTGAATTTTTGTTTAAGTGTTTTGATAAAGAAATAGAAAATGCAGATAAGCCAGAAAAAGAATTATATTCTGATCCAAAATATAAAAAGACACTTTCATATCTTGTTAAACTAGGTAAAAACAACATAAGGGTTTATAAAGAAAATACAAAACCACTTGCAGTTGAACTTATTAAAGAAATTGAAAAAAAGTTAGACAAATAAAAAAGCGAAAGCATAAAAAAACTCCATTAGAAATAATGGAGTTTTTTTATGCTTTAAAAAGGTTATTTTCCTTTTACTATTTTTTCGAGATACTCAACTTTGTTTTTTTCGGCTTGGATTAAGCGTTCGTAAAGTTTTTCTTTTTCTTCGTAAAGTTCTACAATTTTATCAACTGTATTAAATGTAGGCTGAATATTGATAGCTGTTATTGTTGAGTTGTCATGACTGCTGATAACATTTAAAATTGTTTCATCGCTATAATTTTTAATAGCTTCCGAAGTCACGCCAAGCGCTTTTGCAACTTCAGCTAGTCTTGTATCGTCTATAGTTTCACTGTTTTCAATAGCAGAAACCGTTTGCTGGCTTGTGCCTAAAGCTTGCGCCAAAGCTTCTTGTTTCATGTCGCGAAGTTCACGAATACGGCTAATGTTTCTTCCGATATGTTTTGGTCTTGATAGTGTGCTCATAATTCAAAGATAATAATTAAGTGAATAAACCAGAACTGTAAAAAAACAGATTTTAAATGTATGTTACAGATTTTCTTGGGGAGCGGTAAACAAAAATACAATTTTTATAGTAAGAATAAGACCATGAATAGTTGTTTGTGATTCTGGAATTTATAATACTATATTAGCATTTGTAAATTTTAAAATATAAACTCACTGTAGAAATGGATTGTATTATTATTGAAAATTTAAAAGTGCTGTCAGAAAACTTCAAACACAAATTTGATACTTTTTCAAATTCTGTCCTTTTTGTTAGCGAAGTGAATAAGATAAAAATACAATTTGAGGATGATGGCAATTTTAAAGTTACTTACAATTTATGTTTTAGTGAAAAAATAGTGTTTGTTCCAAAAGAGGCACTTTATGATTTCTGTTTTGATTTATTTAGGAGACCAAATGACGATACAGAAGTGATTTGTAATGCGGGTAAAACAATTGAAATAGAGAAGTGGCTTGAAATAGAAAAAAACGAATCTTTGAATGTGCTTAATAATATTCAGAAAGAATTGAGTTACAATTATAGAATAAAACGTTTAGCTCTAGAGAGTTCTCAATTTGATATATTTTATTTCAATGGATTGCTTGTTTTTGAGCACAAAAACAAGGAGTATTTATCTAATGTTTTTGATTTTAAAAGCATGAAATATTGATAGAAGGCTTTCGGTTATTTAATTAGTTTGGATTTAGTTATTCTTCTGTTTCTTCATCTTCATATTTCCAATATTCTGTTCCGTATTTTTCTCTTAACAAATGATATTTTTTAAGACCATTAGCTATAGCCTCAAAATCATTTTTGTTACAGAAACCTAGTTTTACGTAATCTTTTGGTCTAGTATCTCCATGAGTTTCTTCCTTATGTAATTTGAAAAGTATTTTAGGGACTTCATTTTCAAATCTAAAAACTAATAAATTTTTGTGTCCCCTGTCAATAGTGTCCGTTGGTGCCCATCCTTCATAGATTGATTGAGTTAAAATAAATTTCTCGAAAACAAACTCATCAAGGTTGTTGATGTTGAAAATGCAATCGAATTCTTTATTTATCTTTAAGTCTGCATAAGCATAAAGTGTAAAGACAATAATTTCATTTTCTTTTCTTTCCCAGTTTATGTATCTATGATAAAACTCATCTTTATTGCGATCTGCGAATCGTTTAATTATGGCTTTTTTTGATAATTCAATCCCATCGTCAGATAGATACATGTCAGAAAATAAATATCGATGAATTCTTGGGCAATCTTCTTCGTTTTTCATGTATGCTTTTTTTTTGCTAAGTAAAGAGTTCTTTAATTAATCCAAAAGTAGAATATTAATAGATAAAAAAACACCTGCTGGCGCGAGCGTCTCGCTCGTGAATCCAGTTTATGCACGAGCGAGATGCTCGCGCGAGCAGGAGATATTAGTATTGATGAAAATGATAATTTTAATACTGAAATTACTTTGCATGATTATCTTCAAAATGATTATGGTTTTAGATTAAAAATTTTATTATCAAGCAAATAGAATATGATCCGATTCTATAAAAAGACAATATTTTGGTTTTTCAGTATGCGTAATTTTATATATGTAAAACGATCTTAATTCAGTTTAATCCCTAATTTTTACCATTCTCTAGGTGCGATTGTTTCTTCGGTATCAGCATCAAATCCGTAGGATTTTGCAATAATATCAAAATCTTGTCCAATTGATTCTCTTGCGGCAGTTTCAATTTCACTATTATTCTCGTAAAAATCATCTTGTAATTCGTTGATTTTTATTGTTGCAGAATGTGTTAATTGGTAGAATTCATCAAGATTTTTTGGAGATGTTTTCTCGATTTCAAAACATAGGTCGATAAGTATTGTCTTTACTTTATCAACAAGAAATTTTGGAAAGTATGAATCTGCATACATATCTTTCAAAAAGATATAATCTTTCATTTTCTCATTTTTTAAATCCTTTTGGGTTATTATTCTGTCTTGATTTTTTGATTGCTGACCATTGCAGGAAATTAAAATCAGGGAAACTATTGCTATTATATAACCTTTCATTTTTATAAGTTTTTTATTGTGTTTGTAAAGGTGTTTTTTGAAAAAAGAGCATAAAAAAAACTCCTTAATTTCTTAAGGAGTTTCTTAGTGGGCGATGAGGGGTTCGAACCCCCGACCCCCTCGGTGTAAACGAGGTGCTCTGAACCAGCTGAGCTAATCGCCCTATTTTACTAGGTCGCTATCATTTCGTGATTGCGAGTGCAAATATACGCTAGTTTTTGAGTTCTGCAAAGAAATTCGAATAAAAAATAAAACTTTTTTAAAAATAGTTTATATCTCCTTGTTTATGAATTTGTTATTAAAATGATTTTTTTGAAGTTTTTTCTACATCAAAAGTATATTTTAGTTCAAAGGCAGTTCGGCAACAACAAATGTGCTTCCGCCAACGTAGATAAAATCATTTTCTGATGCATTTTTCTTTGCTTCCGCGAAAGCGATTTCAACAGAATCGTATTTTTCTCCTATTAAACTGAATTTTTCAGCCGCATTTTTTAAAGTTTCTGCAGGCAAAGCTCGCGACGAATCTGGATTACAGAAATAATATTGCGCATCTTTTGGGAAAAGTGGCAAAATAGAATCCAGATCTTTATCATTCACAACACCTAAAACAATATGAAGTTTCTTGTATTTTTCGTTTTTAAGCTGATTCATCACAACCGATAATCCGTGTTTGTTGTGTGCCGTGTCGCAGATTATTTTTGGATTTTCTCCCAATTGCTGCCATCTGCCTTGCAAGCCAGTATTTTTTACCACATGCAATAAACCTTCTTTTAATTGTTCGGTCGAGATTTTAAAATTGGTTTCGTTATTCAAAATCGAAATCGTCTGCTGAACCGTCTTTTTATTATGAAACTGATAATCTCCAATCAAGTCCGACAAATAAATCTGATCAATCAAATCTGAAGCAAAATAAATCGGTGCATTGTTCGCTTTGGCTTTAGCCAAAAAAACAGGTTTAGTTTCGTCGGTATATTCGCCAATAACCACAGGAACATTCGGTTTTATAATTCCCGCTTTTTCTCCTGCAATGGCTTCCAGAGTATTTCCTAAAAACTGAGTGTGATCTAAACCAATATTAGTAATTACCGAAACCAAAGGCGTAATGATATTGGTAGCGTCCAATCTTCCGCCAAGACCAACTTCGATAATAGCAACATCTACTTTTTCTACCGCAAAATAATCAAATGCCAAACCAACCGACATTTCGAAGAAACTCATATCGTTAGCTTCAAAAAAAGATTTATGTTTTGCGACGAATTCAATTACGAATTCTTCCGAGATTTCTTTACCGTTTATTTTAATTCTTTCTCTAAAATCTTTCAAGTGCGGAGAAGTATATAATCCGACTTTATAACCTGCTTCCTGTAAAACAGAAGAAAGCATGTGCGAAGTAGAACCTTTTCCGTTTGTTCCCGCTACGTGAATGCATCGCAATCTATTTTGCGGATTATCAAGATGAGCTGCCAACAATTTGATATTCGTTAAATCTTCTTTATACGCAGAAGCACCTTGCAATTGGTACATTGGAAGCTGATTAAACATCCAATTGGTAGTTTCTTGATAGTTCATTTGTTTAGATAAAATGGTTCTTGATTGAAATAAATTTCGATTTTTGTAGTTTAATATTACAGCGAAAATTATCTTTATTGCAAATTTCAAATATTTTTTAGAATTAATTATTAAAAACCAGAATTAATATATGTTTAGTTTTATTCAGTTACAAACAGATACAATCGCAAATGCTTCAAATGTAGTGATCGAGAAGGTTGCAGCGCCACAAAATGAAATTTCAATGTTTGGTTTCATCATGAAAGGGGGAGTGTTCTTAATTCCAATCGCGATTTTATTGTTTTATACGATCTACCTGATTTTTGAACGTTATATGTACATTAGCCGAGCATCTAAAATTGACAGCAGATTAATGCAAGATATTGGCGAAAAATTACATTCTGGAAATATTGAATTGGCAAGAACAATTGTAGAAAGAAATAATACTGCAGCTGGAAATATCTTAAAAGAAGGCGTTCTAGTAATAGGAAGACCAATTGCTGAAATTGAATCTAACATGGATCGTGCTGCCGATATCGAGATTGGCGAAATGGAAAGGCATTTAGGTCATCTTGGACTTATTGCTGGTATCGCGCCAACGTTAGGTTTTATCGGAACAATTTCTGGGGTTATCAAGATTTTCTACAGCATTTCGGTTACAGAAAATATTAGTATCGGAAACATTTCTGGAGGTTTGTACGAGAAAATGATCAGTTCAGGTTCTGGATTAATTGTGGGTATTATTGCTTATAGCGCTTACCACTTATTAAACGGAAAGATTGATAATTTTGCTTTAAAAATTCAGAAACAGATTTTAGAATTTGTCAATATAATTCAAAGAGCATAAACCATGTCTATTAAAAGAAAAAGAAGATTTCACGCCGAAGTAGCGACTTCATCTTTGAGCGATATCATGTTTTTCCTGCTGTTGTTTTTCTTAATTATCTCAACACTGGCAAATCCGAATGTGATTAAGATGACATTGCCAAAAGCTAAAGCGAATGAAAAGACCAATAAGCAATTAATCAGTTTATCGGTTACCGAAGATAAAAAGTTCTACATTGACAAACAGGAAGTAGATTTCGAAAATCTAGAAACCAGTTTAATGTCTAAAATAGGAACAGACAAAGAACAAACTGTCGTAGTTCGAATTCCGTTTAATCTGCAAGTTCAAGACTTAGTAGATGTTTTGCAGATAGGAGTGAAGAACAATTTGAAGTTTGTAATTGCTACAAGTCCGAAGTAAAAATAATTATTGTGGCTTGACCATACCAAGATAAAAAGGCAAATATACTTTGCGCATATACGCCTTTTTATCTCGGTACGGTCGGGCTATCCGCGCTACTTCGGTAGCTAGCTTCTATCCCTCACGCGAACTAATTGGTAATCTAGACCTAGACAGGTTTTTAAAGCCTGTCAGGTCTAATTGGAGAAGTAAAAGAACACAATTTTGTCATTTCGACCGAAGGGAGAAATCTTCACAAGTAACTCCGCAACGAAAATCCAATCTTTGTAGAGCTTCTCGCGGAGATTTGCTTCGCCTATTCGCTATCGCTCGAGTCTCCTTCGTCGAAATGATAAACTAGACGAAGTGGGCGAGTCGAAACAAAACTCAATAAAAAAAGGCTTTCAGAATTTCTGAAAGCCTTTTATTATAGAAAACAGATTTAGTGTAAATCCGTGACTCGAGCCCGAAGGGCGAACAGACGAAGTAAATTAGTGTTTTTTAATCCAAACTAAAATTATAAATAATTTTCCCCACCTGTTTAGCAGCAGCATTCGAATCAGCAGACCATTTGGTATTTAATGCTGCAATTTTAGCTTGCTCCAATAAACAACTTGCCGTATTGGTTGTTCCTTTTACTCCAGGCGTTGCACTTATCGTTTTTCCGTTTTGGTCGACCGTAACTTCAACCACTACTTTTCCTTCTTCGTTACAAGTATATTTTGGTGCAGGTTTAGATAAAGCTTTTCTGTTTCCTAGAGAATATCCAGATCCTCCGCCAGAACCGCCACCATTTCCTGCTCCGTAACCACTTCCGGTTCCTATACCATTTCCAGTTCCGTTACCGCCTCCTGTTCCTCCACCAGAACCACCACTTCCGTAGTAACCGTTAGAGTTTAAACTCCCGTTTGCTTTTCCTTTATTTCCTGCCGTTTTATCGTCTCCGTCTCCGCCTTTGTTCGAACCTTTCATAATACTTGCTAAAGCATCGTTGGTAGAGTTAGAAACTTTTGGTTTTTCGGGTACAGGTTTTTGTGTCGGTTTTTCAACAGGAACAGGCTTCTTCGGTTTTTCTTTTGTCGGAATCACAACGTCATTATCTGTTGTCGTGTTTTCCTGCGTAATGATCGATTCTTCTTCTGGAGTTGCTTTTGCAGGAGCTTGTTTTACATTGTTTTTTACATCCAAAACTTCGCTTTTATAATTGGCTCCAGAACCTAAATCGCTATCTCCGAAATTTACTGTAACGCCTCCGCCACCTCCGCCGCCATCTGCAAGGGCAACATTATTTTCAGGATTATATGGAGGCCAAAAACGTATAAAAAATAGCAACGCAATAACTACCGCATAAATAGCGATTGTGAATAGTAATGATTTCTTTTGATCTGAAGAAATAGAGGAACTCATTTAAATTCTGAATTTTGAAATGTATTATTTTAAAAACGTTTAAAAGTAGTAAAAATTGTTTAGAATGAAAGAGGGAATTTAACCGCAAAGGGCGCTAAGTTTTTTTTAAAAATTATAATGCAAAGCACGCTAAGATTTACGCAAAGAAACGCAAAGTTTTAATTGACTTAAATTTGAGCGAATCTTAAGATTAAAAGTTCATAAAGCTTTGTCACGATAAAGCTTTGCGAACTTAATATTTAGATATTGTTTGCGTTCCAAATGAAAATAACTTAGCGTGCTTTGCGGTAAAAATCTACATTACAAAAAAACGAGCCAAATAGAAATCTGGCTCGTTTATATATTAAAGTGTAGAATATATTATACTAACTGTTTCAATGCAATCTCAAAAGCAGTTGCACTGATATTTGTTTTAGACGAATTCAAAGCGTGAGCTTTAACGATCGCATTTTTAATCGTGTCTGATGTATCATTAAAAATAGCCTCGTCTGTCATTTGAACTTTTTTCTCCATGAAATAAGCAAAAACTCTTGCCATTCCGCAGTTTGAAATAAAGTCTGGAATCAAACTTACTTTGCTGTCTACTTCTTCCATAATAGAACCGAAGAAAATTTCTTTGTCAGCAAAAGGAACATTGGCTCCACAAGAAATTACTTCTAATCCGTTTGCGATTAAGCTGTCAATTTGCTCTTGAGTAACCAATCTTGAAGCCGCGCAAGGAGTGAAAATCTCAGCACCAATAGTCCAGATTTTAGAATTGATTTCTTCAAACGGAATCATATTCTCAGCAACTAATTTATTTCCGTCTTTATTTAAAAACAAGCTTCTGATTTCTTCAAAAGAAAAACCTTCCTCTTTAATTAATCCACCATCACGATCAATAATTCCGATAACTTTTGCTCCCATTTCAGCTAAATAGAAAGCTGCTGCCGAACCTACGTTTCCAAAACCTTGAACGATTGCTTTTTTACCTTTAATGTCTCCACCGTAAGTTGCGTAAAAATGACGAACTGCTTCTGCAACACCAAAACCAGTAATCATATCAGCAACGGTGTATTTTCTAGTTACGTCTGGTGAGAATTTTGGATTTTCAATTACTTTAATTACACCTTGGCGTAACTGTCCAATTCTATTGATTTTGTCTGCTTCGGTTGGTTTAAAGTGTCCATTAAAAACACCTTCCTGCGGATGCCAAACACCACATTCTTCCGTCATTGGAATTACTTCGTGAATCTCATCAACATTTAAATCTCCTCCAGTTCCATAGTAGCTTTTCAATAAAGGAGAAACGGCTTTGTACCAACGTTGCAAAACACCTTTTTTGCGAGGATCGTTTGGATCAAAATTTATTCCAGATTTAGCTCCTCCAATTGCAGGACCAGAAACTGAGAATTTAACTTCCATAGTTTTAGCCAAAGACAAAACTTCGTTCATGTCTAGACCTTTTCTCATTCTTGTTCCTCCACCCGCAGCTCCTCCACGAAGTGAATTAATAACAGTCCACCCTTCGGCTTCTGTTTCTGAATCTTTCCAATTGAAAACAATTTCAGGTGCTTTGTTTTCAAATTGTTGTAATAAATCTTTCATTTTGTTGTGATATGTTTATTTTGCGTAAATGTATAAAATAGAATAATGCGAATAATGTATTTTGCAGCAAATTTATAAAACATAAAAGAAAAGCCGTCCCGAAATTTTTCGGGACGGCTTTTTGAATATTTAAAAAATTAAGAACTATTGTCCTAATAAATGTTTTTTCAAAGTTTCGTCAACTGGTTTGTCAGAAAGCCAGATTCCGAATAATGCTTTTTTGAAATCGAATCCAGGAATTTTTCCTTTCAAAACTTCGTTTTTAGAAATGTAAACATTTTGGTCTAATGGGTTGTATGCTAAAATGAAAACATCTTTTTCTGTAATGGCATCGCTTAAGAAACTTTTTAATTGTTCAATTCTTGGACGTAACTGCTCAAGATTTGCACCTGCAGATTTTTCAAAACCTGTGTTCATAGCTTTTGTCAATTTGTTTGAAGAAACCATAGAAGAAGTAATTTCTATTCGAACAGCCATTTCAGTATCACTGTCAATAATGAATTGTGGGTCTTGAGTCAATTGAGATAAGTACAATGCCTGAACATAAACTTCCAACCACATTTTTGATCTTCCGCCTGCTCCGTTTAATTGTAATGACTTACCTTGAAATTCTATTTTTCTTGGTACAGTTACACCATTAACATCAATTTGCGTTTGCGCTGAAACAGTCGAAAATTGCAAGCTTAAAAGCATTGTCAGCAAAAGTAAAATCTTTTTCATGTTCTATCAATTATTTATTTTTTGGTCAAAAATAATGTTAATTTCTTAATATTTGGCTCATATTGGTAATGTTTTTTTCTTCTCAATTTGATGTTTAATTTTTGTATTACATTAGAAATCACTTTAGTAAGACTAAGTTTACGTAGTTTTACTCATTTTAAGAATTGTTTAATTTTTTTTAGATTTAATTGCCTTCATTTTTTAAATTAATAATGAAAATTCAAGCTAATTCGAATCTTAAATTTTAGAAAATTTGTTGCTAAATTGACGCTCTTTTGAAAAAAAAGCTAAACAATAGCGAAAACGTTATCGTAATCTTTGCTGATCTACTAATTTTATATGCGTGCATTGTAATTTACACATTTAAAAAGTATCTTTGGAAGCCTTTGAACTGAAAAGTTTAGGCACTGAAAAAAACAAAAACATAAAAAACCATCAACTAAAAAGCTCTGTTTGAAATTTGGTTGAAAAAACTTTAAAGAATACTACTATGGATTTTAATCTTACCGAGGAACATTTAATGATTCAGCAGGCAGCAAGAGATTTTGCTCAAAATGAATTATTGCCGGGAGTTATTGAACGAGACGAAAAACAAATTTTTCCAACTGAGCAAGTCAAAAAAATGGGCGAGCTTGGGTTTATGGGAATGATGGTTGATCCTAAATACGGAGGAAGTGGTTTAGACGCCATTTCTTACGTTATTGCAATGGAAGAAATTTCTAAAGTAGATGCTTCCGCTTCTGTTGTCATGTCGGTAAACAATTCACTAGTTTGCTGGGGATTACAAGAATATGGTACTGAAGAGCAAAAACAAAAATACTTGCCAGGTTTAGCTTCTGGAGAAATTCACGGAGCATTCTGTTTAAGTGAACCTGAAGCAGGAAGTGATGCTACTTCGCAAAAAACTACTGCAATTGATATGGGAGACCATTATTTAGTGAACGGTACCAAAAACTGGATTACAAACGGAAACACAGCTTCTGTATATTTAGTAATTGCACAAACTCATCCAGAATTAAAGCATAAAGGAATCAATGCTTTGATTATGACGAAAGATATGCCAGGTTTCTCAGTTGGCCCGAAAGAACAAAAAATGGGAATTCGTGGTTCTGATACACATTCTTTAATGTTTTCTGATGTTAAAGTTCCAAAAGAAAACAGAATCGGAGAAGATGGTTTCGGATTTAAATTTGCTATGAAAACTTTGGCTGGCGGTAGAATAGGAATTGCATCTCAAGCATTAGGAATTGCTTCTGGAGCTTATGAAATGGCTTTGAAATATTCTAAAGAGCGTAAAGCTTTTGGAACTGAAATCTGCAATCATCAGGCAATTGCTTTTAAATTGGCAGATATGGCTGTAAACATCGAAGCGGCGCGTCATTTATGTATGAAAGCAGCTTGGGATAAAGACAATCATAAAAATTACGATGTGAGTGGTGCAATGGCAAAATTATTTGCTTCGCAAGTTGCTATGGATACTTCAGTTGAAGCTGTCCAAATTCACGGAGGAAATGGATACGTGAAAGAATACCATGTAGAGCGTTTAATGCGTGATGCTAAAATCACTCAGATCTACGAAGGAACTTCTGAAATTCAAAAAATTGTAATTTCTAGAGCAGTTATTGCAGGATAAATAAATTTCAAAATAAATTTTAAAACCCTTTCAGCTTTTAGTTTGAAAGGGTTTTTTTATGAATATTCTATTACTTTTCATAAGTTTATGCCTTCAAGTAAATTTT
Source organism: Flavobacterium sp. PLA-DH12 (assembly GCF_059511845.1). Lineage (NCBI taxonomy): Bacteria > Pseudomonadati > Bacteroidota > Flavobacteriia > Flavobacteriales > Flavobacteriaceae > Flavobacterium > Flavobacterium sp. PLA-DH12. Next base: position 401,551 of record NZ_JCAMPD010000005.1, on the reverse strand, counting down.
TGTTTTTTACTCAGTATTAAATCAAACCAAACATTATGAAAAAGCTATACTTTCTGCTTCCTCTTGTTTTTCTAGCATGCAAATCGGGAACTTCAACAACAAAAGAGAATGAAATAAAAGGAGTTTCAAAACCCATAGAAATCAGTTATAAAGTAAAGGAATCTGAAATTTCAGATTTTCTAAAATATCTTTCTTCTGATGAATTAGAAGGACGTGAGACTGGAACGAAAGGAATTGAAAAAGCGGCCGTTTTCTTGGAAGACTTTTTAAAGAAAAATAAAATTAAACCGTATTTTAAAACTTATCGTGATACTTTAACCAATTTCGAAAAACCAGCGTTTAATATTGTTGGAGTTATTGAGGGAACAGATCCCGAACTAAAAAAAGAATTTGTTGTATTGAGCGCGCATTACGATCATATTGGTTTGGAGACAAAAGATCAGGCTGATAAAATTAATAATGGTGCCAATGATGATGCTTCGGGAGTAACTTCTGTAGCTGCAATGGCAAAATATTTTAGCACAACTAAAGCTAATAAACGAAGTATATTAATTGTATTTTTTGCTGGAGAAGAAAAAGGATTATTAGGGTCTAAAAGTTTAGTTGAGAAATTGAAAAAGCAAAATTTCAATCTTTACACGCAATTAAATATCGAAATGATCGGTGTTCCAATGAAACGCGATTATCTAGCTTATATAACAGGTTTTGATAAATCGAACATGGCGCAAAAAATAAATGAATATACAGGGAAAAACACCATAGGATTTTTACCGAAAGAAGCAGAGTATAAGCTGTTTTATAGATCTGATAATTATTCATTTTTTCAAGCTTTCGGAAAACCATGTCAATCTCTAAGTACTTTTGATTTTGAAAATTTTGATTTTTATCATCATGTTTCAGATGAATTCAAATTAATGGACATTCCACATATTACGGCTTTCACGCAGGAATTATTGCCAGCGGTAACAAAAATTGCCGATTCTCCAACGCAAGAAATAACCATGAACAAATAAGAGGCTGTTTTACACCATTTGATTATTTTTGCTCCATGAAAAATATTATTGTTACCGGAACGAGTAGAGGAATTGGTTATGAATTGGCATTGCAGTTTGCAAATGCAGGAAATCAAGTATTGGCCATTTCGAGAAAAATACCAAAAACACTTTTACAACATCAAAATGTAACTTGTCTGTCGGTTGATTTAGCAGACGAAACCGCTTTGCATGAAGTAGAAAGTTTTCTTTCTTCAACATGGAAAAAAGTAGATGCAGTAGTTCATAATGCAGGTGCATTACTTTTAAAACCTTTTGCAGAAACTACACAGGCAGATTTTGAAAGCATTTATAAAGTGAATGTTTTTGCTGTTGCTAATTTGACTAGAATTTGTCTTCCGTATTTAGGAAAAGGAAGTCACGTAGTTACAATTAGTTCGATTGGTGGAGTTCGCGGAAGTTTGAAGTTTGCTGGATTGGCAGCGTATAGTTCGAGTAAAGGAGCTGTAATTACTTTAACTGAATTATTAGCAGAAGAATATAAAGAAAAAGGAATCTCATTTAATGTTTTGGCTTTGGGTTCTGTTCAAACAGAAATGCTAAACGAAGCATTTCCAGGATATCAAGCACCGATTTCAGCGGAAGGAATGGCAAATTATATTTATGATTTTACGCTTAACGGTAATAAATACTTTAACGGAAAGGTACTTGAAGTTTCATCAACTAATCCGTAAGTTAAATTTCAAATTCCAATTTTAAAACGTTTAACATCTAACAAATAACATTTAACTTAAAATTGAGCGATACTTTAGCTAAATATATTCCAGAACATGCGGTAAAACCCGTTTTTGATTTGATAGTGGCCAATCAGGTTCACTTGAAGATTGTAAACGAACGTCAGACGCGTCACGGTGATTATAGACGCGGACCAAGCGGTAAGCATGAAATTACGGTTAATGCAAGTTTAAATAAATACAGATTTTTAATTACACTGATTCACGAAATTGCACATTTAGTTGCTTTTGAAAAGTTTGGACGAAATATAAAGCCACATGGAAATGAATGGAAGTATACTTTTCAGCGTTTAATGGTTCCGTTTATTCGACCAGAAATATTTCCGGGTCATATTTTACCTTTGTTAGCAAGACATTTTAAAAATCCTTCTGCAAGTAGTGATACAGATACTACTTTGTCTTTGGCATTAAAGCAATACGATAAAGAAAATGATAAAAATTACGTTTTCGAAATTCCTTACGGAAGTATTTTTAGAATTAAGAATGGCAAGGTCTTTAAAAAAATAGCCGTTAGAACAAAGCGCTTTGAGTGCTTAGAAATCAGTTCTGGGAAAACGTATCTTTTTAATCCGAATGCTGAGGTTGAATTAATTACTTTAAAAAATTCCAATACCTAAATTCCAATATCTAAATTCCAAATTCCGATTACTGGAGAAGTCAATAAAAAAATCCCAAATTCCAATAAGCAACTTGGAGTTTGGGATTTTTAATATTTTCGAATTTAAAGTCTATAATCCTTTCAGATATGCTTCACGTACTTTCTTAAATAGGTTAGAAGAATATACGAATTTAACTATTGCTTCATTATCGGTTTTAAAGATTTCTTCTTTAGTTCCCTGCCAAGCTTTTAAGCCTTTCTTTAGAAAAACAATATTTTCGCCGATTTCCATCACAGAGTTCATATCGTGTGTGTTGATTACGGTTGTAATATTATATTCTTTTGTAATTTCCTGAATCAGGTTATCAATCAAAGTCGAAGTATTTGGATCTAATCCAGAGTTTGGTTCATCACAAAACAAATATTTCGGATTGTTTACAATAGCTCGTGCAATAGCCACACGTTTTTGCATACCTCCAGAAATCTCAGAAGGTAATTTTTTGTGAGCATCAACAAGATTTACTCTTTCTAAAACAAAGTCAACTCTTTCTTTAATTTGTGCTTTGCTATTATTGGTGAACATTTTTAGCGGAAAAGCTACATTTTCTTCAACTGTCATCGAGTCAAATAAAGCAGAACCCTGAAATACCATTCCGATTTCAGTTCTTAATTCACGTTTTTCATCTTTATCTAAATCAGAATAAACTCTACCGTCAAATTCGATTGTTCCTGAATCTGGCGTATGAATTCCCAATAACGTTTTTAATAAAACTGTTTTTCCAGATCCACTTTGTCCAATAATCAAGTTGGTTTTTCCAGTTTCAAATACCGTCGAAACGCCTTTTAAAACTTTACTGTCGCCAAATGATTTTTCTATATTTTTTACTTCTATCATTATCCTAATAATAATTGAGTTAATATATAATTTAGAAGGATAATAGTAACAGATGTCCATACAAACGATGTTGTACTTGCCTTACCAACTTCTAATGCACCACCTTTCATATAATAACCATGAAAAGATGGAATTGTTGCCAATAACATCGCAAATATTAAAGTCTTGATAAATGCATAAGTAATATGAAACGGTATGAAATCTTTTTGAGCTCCCATAATAAAATCTGCACCAGTTGAAAATCCTCCATAAGCACAAGCAAGCCATCCTCCAAAAATTCCTAAAAACATACTAATTCCAATAACAAAAGGGTACATTAATAAAGCTATAATTTTTGGGAAAACAAGATAGTTAACAGAATTAACTCCCATAACTTCTAACGCATCAATTTGCTCTGTAACGCGCATTGTTCCGATACTTGAAGTGATGTAAGATCCCATTTTACCAGCCATAATTACCGAAATAAAAGTCGGAGCAAATTCCAAAACTACAGATTGACGTGTAGCAAAACCAATAAGATATTTAGGAATTAATGGGTTAGTTAAGTTTAAAGCTGTTTGAATGGCAACAACTCCTCCAATGAAAAAAGATATAAAGCAGACAATTCCAAGGGAGTCAATAATCAAATCATCGATTTCTTTGAAAATTAAATTTTTCATAACAGGCCATTTGGTCTGTTTATTGAAAATTTCTTTCAGCATTAAAAAATATTTTCCTATTTGGGATAAATAACGAATTAGCATCATAAGTTTTAAATATTGGCTAAGGTAAAAAGAAGTTATGAGTTATGAGTTATGAGTTCAGTTTTTTCGAGTGTTTTACTGATCAAATTAACTTTTCTTTCATTTTTTTTAAACGATAATTTCTAATAAACTTAGCTTGTTCGGGAGTTACTAATAAAGGAGTTTTGGCGCTTTTCGCTTTCATAAATCCTTTAATGTAATCTAAAAATAGAAATGGTTTTTTCTTCATCATTGCTAGTTTTGCCGAAGCAATCGCCGTGATCCAAAAACCATAACCTAAAGTATAAAAAGCTTCGCCTTGTTTGTAACGAGCTGTTTTGTTATAGTTTGCACCTGTCGGTTTTAGATGTTTTACATGTAAAGATTCGTCGGTAACTATTTTCCAATCGTAATACTTGCAAAGCAATTCGTCTACAGTATCCCATCCCATTGCAGGTCGCAAACCTCCAATTTGCTGAAAAGTTTCTTTTCGATACGCTTTCAAAGCACCACGAATATGATCTTTATCGGTTAGGTTTTCTAAAACCCATTCGCCGTTTTTATCAATATAGCAGAATCCGCCAGCCATTCCGATTTTAGGATCGGATTCAAAATGTTTGATTATGGTTTCAAAATAGTTTGGAGGAAAAATTAAGTCGCCGTCTATTTTCACAATAATATCATAATCAGAATCCAGAGTTTCAAAGCCTTTCTGAAAAGCCTGAATTACTTTACTTCCTGGTAAATGAATCGCATCTGAAGTCTTGTTTACAACAGAGATGTATGGGTTTTCTTTTGCAAAACCCAGTACAACTTCTTCTGTTTTATCTGTAGAATTGTCATTTACAACCACAACTTTTGTAGGCACAACAGTTTGAGTAATTAGAGACTGCAATGTCAATCCAATTAAATCTTGTTCGTTATGTGCGGGAATGACGATGTAATATTTCATTTTAAGAATTTTAGATTTTAGATTTTAGATTTTAGATTGTATGGAAATCATCTAAAAATCAAAAATCAAAAATCGTTAATCTGCAATCTTAGTTCTTAACTTTTTCCGCGACAACAATATAATATCTCGGAGTGAAGTATCTTAATAATGGTCTGATTCCAAGTTTTTTTACTGGATGTGTAAATTGAAGACGATCTGTGATTTTCCATCCTGTTTTTTCTAAAAGCCAGTCCAATTGCCAATCTTCAAATTCATGATAATGTCTGTCCCACATATCGGTTTTAGAACGATAAGCAGGCGAAAACCATAAACGTAACGGAATTGAAATTAACAATTTATCACACTTTACATTTTGCAAAATAGTGTACGGATTTAGTAAATGTTCGAAAATTTCAAAAGCTGTAAAAACGGTATAATCTTCTGTTTGTAAAGCCGTTTGGTCGTTGTCTAAATCTTCTCCTTTTGTATTTTTTACAGTATAACCGTTTTCTTCCATTATTTTTGAAAATGGATTTGGAACACCAAAATCAAAAATGGTTTCAGATGTGCTAACGTGCTTTTTTAAAAACTCTAAAGTAAGTTTGAATCTTTTATTCGGAAACGTTTTTTCGTACATATTCATTGTGAACGAATTAATCTCTCGTTCATGATTTGTTAATTAGGTCGCAAATATACTAAAAAAGTCCGCATCTTATAGTGCGGACTTTTTTAGTTTTCAGTCTCAATCACAGTTTACAGTTAGTTAAACTGAATACTGTAAACTGCGACTAGTATCGGTAAACAAAGGCATTAATATTCATTCCGGCTCCAACTGAAGCAAAAATAAGAACATCACCTTTATTTATTTCATGATTTTCAACTTTTCCCTGAAGTATTAAATCATATAATGTAGGAACAGTTGCAACACTACTATTTCCTAAATCGTGAATACTCATTGGCATGATATCTTTAGGAGCCGTTTTGTCGTATAGTTTGTAGAAACGTTCGATGATTGCTTCGTCCATTTTTTCGTTTGCTTGATGAATCAGGATTTTTTTCACTTCATCTATTGCAATTCCGCTTTTATCTAAACAGCTTTTCATCGCACACGGTACATTGCTTAAAGCAAATTCGTAGATTTTGCGTCCATACATTTTAATATATTTCGTATCTGGATCTAAATCTTTATTGTATGATTTTCCGAAGAAAAGGTAATTGGCTTCATCAGTTGCATAAGTCGCGCTTTCATAAGCTAATAATCCAGCTTCATCAGTTGAGGCTTCTAAAATTGAAGCACCAGCACCATCAGAATAAATCATTGAATCACGATCGTGATCATCAACAACTCTTGATAGCGTTTCAGCTCCAATGACCATAACCCTTTTTGCCATTCCAGATTTGATGAAAGCATTGGCTTGTAAAACACCTTCGATCCATCCTGGACATCCAAAAATAATATCGTAAGCCACACACTTAGGATTTTTGATGCCTAGTTTGTTTTTAACACGTGTTGCTAAACTCGGTAAAATATCTGATTGAGTAGTTCCTGGTTTTACATCTCCAAAATTATGAGCGATGATAATATAGTCTAAAGTTTCTGCATCAATGGCAGCATTTGCAATGGCTTTTTCAGCAGCAAAGAAAGCTAAATCAGAAGCATTGTATTGCGGTTCAGCATAACGACGATTTTCAATTCCCGTAATACCTTTAAATTTTTTAATAACAACTTCGTTCGGATAACCAAAAGGAGTTCCATCCTCATTTAAAAAAACATGTTTATCAAAATCTGTGTTTTTTACTTCTAGATTAGGAATATAGCTCCCAATACCAATAATTTTTATTTTCATTTTTCCCTTTAATTATCCGATAAATTTAATGCTAATGTATAAATAATATTATGATAACTATCATAAAAAATACTATGCACGCATATAATTGTCAAAAAACGATTTTTCGGTTGATATATTGTTTTTTTTCTAATGATTTTTTAATATTTCCTAGATTTCAAACGATTGAAGACGATTTGGAGATCAATGTTTTTTGACTATTATTTCAATTTTATTGAAATAATTTCACAAAAGATTAGCAGAAAGTTATGTTTCTTTAAATCAGATTTCTTCTTTGCTATTTGGTTTAAAAAAGTTTCAGGTTTCGGGTTTCAAGTTATGCTGAAACCTGAAACTTGAAACTTGAAACCTGAAACAAAAATAAAACCCGACAAGTTTTTAAATCTGTCGGGTTTGGATATTTATAAGAAAACTAAATTTTAGCTTTCCATGTAAGCTTCAATAGGAGCACAGCTACAAACTAAGTTTCTGTCACCATAAGCATCGTCAACACGACGAACTGATGGCCAGAATTTATTGTCAGCGATATAATCTAAAGGATAAGCCGCCGTTTCTCTTGAATAAGGGAAATCCCAAGAATCAGCAGTTAACATTGCTAATGTATGAGGTGCATTTTTCAATACGTTGTTTTTGTCATCAGCAGTTGCTGCTTCAATCTCTTTTCTGATTGAGATAAGCGCATCACAAAAACGATCTAATTCTGCTAAATCTTCAGATTCAGTCGGTTCGATCATTAAAGTTCCAGCTACTGGGAAAGAAACCGTTGGAGCGTGGAAACCGTAATCCATTAAACGTTTTGCGATATCACCTACTTCAATTCCGTTTTCTTTAAATGAACGGCAATCTAAGATCATTTCGTGAGCCGCTCTTCCACATTCTCCAGTATAAAGAATTGGGTAGTGGCCTTCAAAACGAGATTTCATATAGTTCGCATTCAAGATTGCGTGTTCTGTAGCGCTTTTTAATCCTTCAGCACCCATCATTGTGATGTAACCATAAGAGATCAAACATACTAAAGCAGATCCGTAAGGTGCAGATGAAATAGCAGTAATTGCTTGTTCGCCTCCAACTTTTAAGATTGGATTTGTTGGCAAGAACGGAACTAATTTTTCATTCACACAGATTGGTCCAACTCCAGGTCCACCGCCACCGTGAGGAATAGCGAATGTTTTGTGCAAGTTCAAGTGACAAACGTCAGCGCCAATTGTAGCAGGATTTGTTAATCCAACTTGTGCGTTCATGTTTGCACCATCCATATATACTAATCCGCCGTTATCGTGGATTAATTTAGTGATTTCAATAATTGAAGATTCGAAAACTCCGTGAGTAGAAGGATACGTTACCATTAAGCAAGATAAATCATCTTTGTGCTCAATCGCTTTTTCTCTTAAATCTTCTACGTCAATATTTCCTTCTGGAGTCGTTTTCGTAACAATGATTTTCATTCCCGCCATCGCTGCAGAAGCAGGATTTGTTCCGTGAGCTGATGAAGGAATCAAACATACATTACGGTGACCTTCGTTTCTTGACATGTGGTAAGCACGAATCGCCATTAATCCAGCATATTCTCCTTGCGCTCCTGAGTTTGGCTGTAAAGTTGTTCCAGCAAATCCAGTAATTACATTTAACTGCTGCTCTAATTTTTTAAGCATTGTTAGGTAGCCTTCAACTTGGTCAACTGGTGCAAACGGGTGAATGCTGTTCCAGTTTGGCATTGAAAGAGGCAACATTTCAGAAGCTGCGTTTAATTTCATCGTACAAGAACCTAATGAAATCATCGAGTGATTCAATGATAAATCTTTACGCTCTAATTTTTTGATGTAACGCATCAACTGACTTTCTGAATGATGATTGTTGAATACATCATGAGTCAAGAAAGAAGAAGTTCTTTCTAATGAAGCCGGTAATTGACTTGCAGCAGTTAATTCAGAAACTGTCACAGCTTCTTTTCCTAAAGCTTCAGCAAAAATCGCAACGATTTGGTTGATGTCTGCAACTGAAGTAGTTTCGTTTAACGAAATTGAAACTGATTCAGCATCAGGGTAGAAGAAGTTTACTTTGTTGTTTTCTGCAACTGTTTTTACTTTTTGAGCATCAGCTTTTACTAAAATCGTGTCAAAGTAAGCAGTATTTGTTTGGTAAACTCCTAATTTATTTAAAGCTTCGGCAGTAGTGACTGCAGAGGCGTGAACTTTTTTTGCAATGTATTTTAATCCTTCTGGACCGTGGTAAACGGCATACATTCCAGCCATAACAGCCAATAAAACCTGAGCAGTACAAATGTTAGAAGTTGCTTTTTCGCGTTTAATGTGCTGCTCACGAGTTCCTAAAGCCATACGTAAAGCACGGTTTCCATTAACATCAATAGAAACTCCGATGATACGGCCCGGCATAGAACGTTTGTATTCTTCTTTAGTTGCAAAAAAAGCAGCGTGAGGACCACCATAACCCATTGGTACACCAAAACGTTGTGAAGTTCCAACCACTACTGCAGCGCCCATTTCTCCTGGAGAAGTTAAGGTTGCTAATGATAAAATATCAGCAGCAAAGGCAACTTTGATTTCATTTTCTTTTGCTTTAGCAACAAAAGCACTGTAATCATTTACTTGACCATATTTCCCTGGATATTGTAAAATCGCTCCAAAAAACTCATTTGAAAAATCAAATGTTTCGTGGTTTCCAACAACTAATTCAATTCCAATTGGAGTCGAACGCGTTTGTAAAACAGATAAAGTTTGAGGTAAAATTTCTTCAGAAACGAAGAATTTATGTGTATTGTTTTTCTTTTGATCTCTCGTACGAACGTCAAATAATAACGCCATAGCTTCTGCAGCAGCAGTTCCTTCATCTAGTAAAGAGGCATTGGCAATTTCCATTCCTGTTAACTCAATAACAGTAGTCTGAAAATTTAAAATAGCTTCTAGACGACCTTGAGCAATTTCTGCTTGGTAAGGCGTGTAAGCTGTATACCATCCTGGGTTTTCGAAAATATTTCTCTGAATTGGAGCCGGAACGATAGTTGGGTGATAACCCAAACCAATGTATGATTTAAATGTTCTGTTTTTCTTTCCTAATTCGCGAATATGATTTGCATATTCGAATTCTGTCATAGCAGGATCTAAATTCAAAGGTGCTTTTAAACGAATGTCATCTGGAAGGGTTTCGTAAACAAGTCGCTCGATTGAGTCAACTCCAATAGTTTTCAGCATATGCTGAAGATCAGTTTCTCTTGGACCAATGTGTCTTAAAGCAAAAGCATCTGTTTTCATGTAGCTATCTAAGTTTTTTTAATTAATGTGTTCGTACACCATTTTATGGTACGAATCACATTTAAAAGTAAATGTGTTGTTTTTTTGTGGCGCAAAATTAAGTATTATTACTAATTTAATAGGTATTTTTAACTTCATTTTTTATCAAATTTATAATCAAAGACTTGGTTTGTTAATAAAATATTAGATTTGAGGTATGATAGTATCAAAACGCATCTTAGATTTTTATCTAAATAGCAGTATTCATGTGGCTTTATCGTGTTACGCTCTTGTGCGAATTACGTTTCATGTATTTCATATTCAATATGATGAGCCGATGGCACTTTTTGTTTTTTTTGGCACAATTGTAGGATATAATTTCGTAAAATATGATGCCCTGGTTCGCGTAAAGAAAAATCAAATAGGAACGCAGCTAAAAATTATAGCCGTTTTGAGTTTTATTTCGCTGATTTTGGTTGGGTATTATTTTTTCCATTTAAAGCGAATTACGCAAATTGTCTCCGTTGGAATTTTTGCCATAACGGCGCTTTATACATTACCATTTTTTCCAAACCGAAAAAATGCCAGGAATTGGGCTGGTGTAAAAATTTACATTGTAGCGCTTTGTTGGGTTGGTGCAACTTTGGTTTTGCCTCTCATAAATGCCGAAATTCCATTTACAACAGATTTCTTTATCAAATGTATTCAGCGATTTATATTGGTTTTTGTGTTGATTTTGGTTTTTGAGATTCTGGATCTCGCAAATGATGATCCGCATCTTCAAACCGTTCCGCAGACAATTGGCGTTAAGAAAACCAAACTTTTAGGATTTCTATTATTGATTCCGTTTTGGTTTTTAGAAGTTTTTATTACAACATTCAATTATCACGATGCAATTATAAATCTTATCATGGTTATTATGCTGATGTTGTTTATTGCATTTGCCAATCCAAATCGGTCCAAATATTATACTTCTTTTTGGGTAGAAAGTGTACCGATTTTTTGGTGGCTGATGATTCTTTTTTTATAAAAATATTTAGGGCGTGCCCCCGATAATACAGGCGTGCAAAATTACTTTGCGCTTATTCGCCCGCCTGCATTATCGGGGTCGGGCTATCCGCGCTACTTCGGTAGCCAGCTCCTATCCCTCACGCAACCGTAAAACGAGGAAAATTCATTTTTAAAATATATTTAGAGAAACAACATATTAAGAATATTGCAAATAATTTTAACCATTGAAACCACGGGCTATGTTTAAAATCAGAATTTGAAAAATAAATTTTAATTTAATTGTTTTGAATTGCCTCCAGCTTTAGCTGGAGGTAAAAGAAGTTTTTAAACTGGGCTTTAGCCAAATGACAAAGTTCGGCTAAAGCCAAGACAATCTATCATAATTTATCCTCCAGCTAAAGCGGTAGGCAATTGAAATTAGCTTTTTTTATCTGCCCAATCTGTTAAATCTGCAAGAGAAAACTATTTCGTTTTCTGTTCTGCCAAAGCTTTATTCAAATCAGCTTTCGCTTCATTTAGTTTTTTCCTTTTTTTGTCGATTTTTTCTTTGCTTTCATTGTCTTTAATAGCTTTGTTCAACTCGGCTGTTCTTTCATTTACTTTTTGCTGTTTCTCTTGTACCTTTTTGTCAAGATCTTTATTTACTGTTTTAGTAGTGCAGTTTTTCTTGGTTTGCGCAATAGCCTCTTCAAGACCTTTTATCTGATTTTGATTTCCGGCTTTTTTCGCAGCAGCTAATTTTGTGTTTAATTCACATAATTTTCTTTCGCATCCTTTTAAAGCGGCGCAATTACTTTGAGAAAATCCAACAAAAGAAATGGTAAAAAGAAGTATAATTAATATCGTTTTCACTTTCATAAGTATATTTTTTGATTTGTAATTAATTCTTTTTGAGAATAATACTTATAAAGTTAAATAAATTATCTAAACGTACTTCTCTGAAACCAATTTTAAAATTTTATTTCTTTCCAAAAGAAAATTCGTCAAATGTTTTTTCAAAAACAAAACATCAAACAATTTTCCAAATATCCCAAACGGAGTTTCATATTGCAATTTATCTTTCATGATTGTAATGCCATTTTCTTCTTCAAAAAAATGTTCATGTTTGAAGGTTTTGAATTTGCCTTTTTCCATTTCATCTACAAAACAATCATAAAAATTCATTGCAGTAATTCGGCTTTCGTGAATGATGTAAAATCCAAAATGTTTGCCGCGCCAAGTTACCGTTTCTCCAAAATTTATTAAACCAGATGTTATTCCAGCAATCGCTTTTTCTTTTGAAGGACTAGCAGATTGCTGGTGAACATCGATATTTCGAGATGCATCAAAAACGATTTTTTTTGATGCTTTTATTTTGGTTGTGAGGTTTATTGTTGTCATGATTTTCTTGTTTGTGCGTTGTTTTGTCATTTCGACGAAGGAGAAATCCTCGCAAGAAGCTCGACAAAGATTGGCTTATTGGCGCGGAGTTACTTGTGAAGATTTGCTTCGCCTATTCGCTATCGCTCGTGTCTCCTTCGTCGAAATGACAAAACTATGTGAATTTGGGTTTTAAATTAAATCTCGAAAAGCCTCATCAATATCCCCAAACTTAAATAGAAACCCATTTTCTAAAAGTCGTTTCGGAATCACATTTCTGCTTTTTAAAACCAATTCAGTTTCTGTTCGAATAAAGAAAGATCCAATTTCAAGAAAGAATTTGTTCAACGGAATTCCAAAAGGAAAACCAACAGCTTTTCGAAGTTTTTCCATGAAATCAACATTTCTAATTGGAGTAGGAGAAACGATATTGATAACGCCAATAATTTCTTTTTCAATTATAAAATCAACAGCATTCGCAAAATCTTCTTCGTGAATCCAGCTTACAAACTGATTGCCACTTCCTTGTTTTCCTCCAAAACCTATTTTTGTCAAAGTCTTTAACGGAACAAAAGCACCGCCATTTTTACCTAAAACAATTGAAGTTCGCAAAGCTGTTTTTAAAGTCTTTGGAGTTTCGGTTTTAAAGAATGCTTTTTCCCAAGAAAGCGCCACATTTATAGAAAAATCATTTCCAATTTCGCCGTCTATTTCATTCATTTGTTTGTCAAGTGAAAAGCGGTAAATAGTTGCTGTTGAAGAATTCAGCCAATGTTTAGGAGGATTTTTACAATTCAAAACCGCTTTATTTAAGACTTTTGTACTGTCAATTCGTGACCAAAGAATCTCTTTTTTGTTCTCTTTCGTATAACGGCAATCAACAGATTTTCCTGCGAGATTGATTAAAACGGTTGCATTTTCTAATTCCTTTTCCCAACCAGTAAAAGTTCTGGCATTCCAGTTTACATATTTAATTCCGTTTAAGGTTTGAGATTTTCCTCGAGTCAGAATTACAATTTCTTCAAATTTATCTTTGAAATGATTCACTAAAACTTGTCCTAAAAAACCTGTTCCGGCCGCGATTATGAGTTTTTTCATTTGAGTTTTTTTTTTAGCCACGAATCACACGAATTTTCACGAATTTAAAAATGTATAAAAGCAATTTGAAAATTAATTCGTGAAAATTTGTGTAATTCGTGGCAAACTATTTTAAGCTTTAAAAACCAATCTTTCTTCTCTTTGAGCTTCTTTTGCTTTTCTTTTTCCTCTAAAAAAGAAATACAAATTAAAGAACAACATAATACCAAGATAAATAGAAAATCCGCCGATTTTATAACTCAGTCTTTCAATTAATTCCTGATAGCTATCTTGATTTAATTGAAGTTCCAAAATCATTAATGCAAAACCAATATTTAAAAGATAGAATCCAGTTTCAAAAAGTTTGTTCGTCGCTTCAGCAATTTCTTCACGGCCTTTAAATATGTCGAGCATAAAGATTTTTCCATTTTTGAAAAGGGTTTTAGAAACGTAATAAGTTAAAAATAAAGCGACTGGTAAATAAATTCCGTAACCGATTAAGATTTTTGTAGTTTCCATAATATTTGAATTTTAGTTGTTGTGAATTAGTTTTTGAACGTATTTGGTTATAATCAAAATGTTGAGGTAATGCAGAATTGAGATAATAAAAATTATAACAGATGTTTTGATACAGAGTATTTCGACCAATTGAGATGAAGAAATAATTTTTTGCCAGGAAATTAAAGTCATTGCACAATAGCCAATGTTTAAAAGGCAATAGGCTAAAAGTAAAACCTGATTAATTTTTTGGCAGAGATCGGCGTGATTTGGAATTAGTTCTAAAACAAAAATATTCCCGTTTTTGTAGCAGATTTTCCCAACTTTTAGGATAATGAAAATGGTTATGCTGAGGTAAACAAAATACCCAATGATATTAAAATTCATGATTTCCCAATTTATGAGGTTAATACATCTCTTTCAGAGCAGGAAGCATTTGCAATTTTCTTTTGTTATTCACTGTAATTTTTGAGCCTTGAGCTAAGAAAACCGAAGTTGGTTTTTGAGTTTGAAGGAATCCAAAATCACTTCCATAATTTTTTTCGAAATCAATATCAATTTTATGATTTACAACTTCAAATTGTTCCCATCTCGGATGTGTCACTTCATATTCAAAAGTGGTTTCTTCATCGATTTTTGTATACCCGAAGTAATGCTCTGTAATGAATTCAGCTTCAGAATCGATTTCGATTTTGCTTAAGTCTTTTTTGGTTTCAATTTCAATTGTATTCCATTCCTTGTCATTCTTCCATTGATATATAAAAGTATTCGTGTTTTGATTTTCTATTATTTCATGTCTCATTTTCTGAGTTTCATAATGTTCTTGATACAAAGTATTGGCGATAAAAGTGATGGCTTTTTTAGGAACAATTTCTTTAATGAAAACTACACCACGTTTCCATTCACCGTTTTCAAAACGTTTTACATAAAATCTCAGATTCACTTCTTCAAAATCGATATGAAACGGAACTTTCAATCCTAAAACTCTGGTATTTTTAAACATAAATCCAACTAGACTGACATAACATTTGTTGTCCCAAATATCGATATCAGTTCCTGCAGGAAGATATTTTTCTAAGATTTCAGCATCAATTTCATAATTGGCAAGTGCTAAGTTTTTCCATTCTGCTTTTAAGAAGTTCATATCAATTGTTTTTAAGATTTTAAACTTTCAGAAAAAAATGAAAGTTTAGGTTAAATTTTTTTACTTCAT
This sequence comes from Flavobacterium sp. PLA-DH12, assembly GCF_059511845.1. Lineage (NCBI taxonomy): Bacteria > Pseudomonadati > Bacteroidota > Flavobacteriia > Flavobacteriales > Flavobacteriaceae > Flavobacterium > Flavobacterium sp. PLA-DH12. Next base: position 386,366 of record NZ_JCAMPD010000005.1, on the reverse strand, counting down.
CATTTTCATGACCAATTTACCTAACCAGTTATCATTGAATTCAGTCATTTTGTCTAACATATTATCTGCTTTCAAAACAAAATCGTATAATTTGGTGGTTTGATCTACAAAGTGTTTTTCTTCTGCTGAATCTTTCGCTTCAATTGTCGAAACTTCTTTTAAGATTTTAAGCGTTGGTTTAATTTCTCTTTTACTTCTTTCTCTGGAAATTTTAACTGCTAATTCGTCTAAATCTTTTTCTGCGGTGAAAAATTCTTTTCTTTCTCCTGCTTTAAATTCTTTATAGACAATTCCCCAATCCATTAAACTTCTTAAATTCATGCTTGCATTTCCGCGAGAAATTTGCAATTCTTCCATAATGTCTTCCATAGAAATAGGTTCGTTTGAAACCATCAATAAAGCGTGGATCTGTGCCATTGTTTTATTAATGCCCCATTGAGAACCTAATGCTCCCCAAGTTTGAACGAACTTATTTTTTGCTTCTTTGAATTCCATGAAACAAATGTATGTAAAAGTTTTTAAACTTTCAAAAATAATTGAAACATATTTAACGAATAATAAAGTTATGTTAATTCAACGCAAGAAATTTTTGATTAAATAATGGTACAGTTATTTTTGTAAAAATCACAATTTATGGAATTATACTACACATTTTCGGTGCTAATTGTATTGGCATCTTTCTTCGCCTATTTGAATTTAAGATTTTTAAAACTTCCTGGAACCATCGGAATCATGATTATTGCCATGTTGGTTTCAGTCGGAATTCGTCTTTTGGGAGATTCTTATTTTCCCGCAACTACCAAGCATTTTTTCGATCTGATAAAAGAATTCGACTTCAACGAAATCCTAATGGGAGCCATGTTGAATTTTCTTTTATTCGCTGGAGCATTGCACGTAAATATGGCTGATCTGAAAGAACAAAAAGTGCCTATTATGATTTATTCTACAGTAAGTGTTGTCTTATCAGCTTTGATAATTTCGATGCTTCTTTTTTATATCGCGCCACTTTTAGGGATAAAAATACCTTACATATTTTGTTTAGTTTTTGGAACTCTAATTTCTCCAACTGATCCAATTGTGGTTTTAGGAGTTTTAAAAGAAGCGAAAGTTCCAAAAAGAATAGAAACTAAAATTGTTGGTGAGTCATTGTTTAATGATGGAGTGGCAGTAGTAATGTTTGCTGTTGTTCTAAAAATGGCAACCGATCCAACATTTGATGCGACTTTTGGCTCAATCTCTTTGCTGTTTATAGAAGAAGGAGTCGGCGGACTTTTATTAGGAGCGGTTTTTGGATTCACAGCTTCAAGAGTCATGAAAAAAGTTGATGACTATAAAGTTTCGGTTTTAATTACTCTCTCTATAGTAACGGGCGGATTTTTAGTTGCCCAAGCATTACACGTTTCTAGTCCGCTGGCGATGGTAGTTGCAGGATTGATTATTGGAAATTACGGTAAAAAAGTTGCTATGAGCGAAGTCACTAAAGATTATCTTGGGAAGTTTTGGGAGCTTATCGACGAAATCTTAAATGCGGTTTTATTCCTGTTTATTGGTTTTGAATTGTTGTTGCTGCCAGATTTAAACAAACAATTATTAACAGGTTTTGTAGCTATTTTTATCGTTCTTTTTTCAAGATTAACGGCTATCGTTTTACCTTGGAAGTTCTTTGATATCTTTAAGTTTTTCGGAATAAGGTCTGCATATAACAAAGGTTCTCTTATGGTTTTGGTTTGGGGCGGAATTCGCGGAGGAGTTTCTATTGCATTAGTACTTTCTATGCCCGAAGGAGAATACAAAAACCTTTTACTTGAAGTAACTTATATCGTAGTATTATTTTCAATTGTAGTGCAAGGTTTGACAGTTGGAAAGCTTGCAAAACGAGTTTTGGAGAAAGAGTAGAGAAAAAATATAGAATAAAGAGTAAAGAAAATAGATGCTAGAATAAAGATTTTATTTTTAAACTATTTAAAAAAAAGACTTGCAAATATTCTTGCAAGTCTTTTTTTATGAATTGTTTTCGTTAGATATTTTAACTTTAGGATATTTCGGTTTTGAAAGGCATTTCTTATTTTTGTAGCATGATTCGATTTGCGACTAAATTATAGTTGCAAATTAAAGATATAATGATAAATTTGTATGAGTAAGGTTGAAAAACTTATTGAAAGATTAAAATCAAAACCAAAAGATTTTTCTTGGGATGAAATGCTGAAAGTTTTAAATCACTTTGGTTATAAACAAATCTCACAAGGAAAAACTGGTGGTTCAAGAAGAAAATTTGTGAATGAAAATAAACAGATTATTAGCTTGCACGAACCACATCCGCAAAAAGTCTTGAAAGGATATCAACTTGATATAATTATTGAATATTTAGAATTGTAAGATGAAAAACTACTTAGAATATAATGGGTATATTGGTACATTAGAATTTTCTGCAGATGATAAAATGTTCTTTGGAAAAATTCAAGGTATAAACGATTTAATAACTTTTGAAGGTTCTTCGGTTATAGAATTGGAAGAAGCTTTTAAAGAAGCAATTGATGATTATTTGGAGACATGCAAATTATTGAATAAAGCCCCGGATAAAACTTATAAAGGTTCTTTTAATGTGAGGGTGTCTCAAGAGTTACATCAAAAAATAGCACTTTTAGCCTCCAGAAAAGGATTAAACTTAAATGAAATTGTAAAAGAAGCATTGTCTTACGTTGTCAAACATGAAGAAATTTTAAATTAAGAAAACCCGAAACATTTCTGTTTCGGGTTTTCTTTATCGCTTATCTTCTTTAGAATAATTAGATTCTCCATTAATATTAATTTCTCCGCCTAGAAAATGAGGTTCACGATTTCGCAAAACATCAAAAAAGGATTTGAAAGTCGAAAGATATTCTCTAAAACGAACATAATTATATCCAAGATATTCTCCTTTATTGGCAGAATATCCAGAAGATTTAATGCCTAGTTTTTGTCCAATATAAATGGCGCGATTTAAATGATATTCTTGTGAAATTAAAGTTGCTTTTTTAATCTTAAAAATATGTTTGGCACGATACATTGTTGAATACGTATCAAATCCTGCGTAATCAATAAAAATTTTTGTGGTGTCAACGCCATGATTGTAACAATAATTTTTCATTACTGTCAATTCATCGTATTCGTCACGGCCATTATCTCCAGAAAGCAGAATTTTATTGATGCGTTTTGCTTTCCAAAGCATAATTCCTGCATCTAAACGATCTTTTAAATATTTGCTTGGCTGATTTCCATTAATTCCTGCGCCAAAAATAATTCCGACATCATTTTTAGGAAATTTTTTTATGGAATAATAAATGTTCTTTTTAGTCGAAGATTTAACATAATAGTTTACCGAAACAATGGCAATCAATCCGATAATTGAAAGATAAAGCACTATTTTAAAATATTTTTTCATGGCTTGTATTTGTAAGATAAGATTTAAAAATACGAAGGTAGTTAAAGTAAAATCAAATAAAAAACCGAAGTATTTCTACTTCGGTTTTAAAATTTAATTCTGTAAGAAGCTTAGCAACTTAGGAGCTTAGTATCTTAGAAGCTTTATAACAATCCAGCTCTTTTCAATAAAGCCTCTGGTTTCGGTTCTTGACCTCTAAAGCGTTTGTATAAAATCATTGGGTGTTCTGTTCCTCCTTTTGAAAGAACGTTATCTTTAAATTTCTTAGCAATATCTTCGTTAAAGATTCCATTTTCATGGAAATATTCAAAAGCATCTGCATCTAAAACTTCAGCCCATTTGTAGCTGTAATATCCAGAAGAATATCCACCTTGAAAAATATGAGAAAATGCTGTACTCATTGCATTTTCTTTTACATCAGGATATAGTTGTGTATTAGCAAATTGTTCGGTTTCAAAATCTTTAAGATTTGTGATATTTGTTGGATCTTGTCCGTGCCAAGCCATGTCTAATAATCCAAAACTTAACTGACGCAATGTTGCTAAACCTTCTTGGAAACTAGCACTTTCTTTAATTTTCTGAACATACTCAATCGGAATAATTTCTCCCGTTTCATAATGATTCGCAAACAAAGCCAAAGCTTCTGGTTCGTAACACCAGTTTTCCATAATCTGACTTGGTAATTCTACAAAATCCCAATAAACTGAAGTTCCAGATAAACTTGGGTAAACTGTGTCAGCCAACATTCCGTGCAAACCGTGCCCGAATTCGTGGAATAAAGTTGTTACTTCATTAAAAGTCAATAATGAAGGTTTTGTTTCGGTTGGTTTTGTAAAATTACAAACGTTTGAAATGTGTGGTCTTTCGTTTACGCCGTCTTTTACATATTGTGATTTGAATGAAGTCATCCATGCACCGTTTCTTTTTCCTTTTCTTGGGAAGAAATCAGCGTAGAAAATCGAAACTAGATTATTATCAGCATCTCGAACTTCATATGTGGTTACTTCTTCGTGGTATTTATCTATGTCAAAAACCTCTGTAAAAGTTAAACCGTATAATTTTTTGGCAACTGTGAATGCACCGTCTAAAACTTTTTCTAATTGAAAATAAGGTTTCAATTTTTCATCATCTAAATTAAAAAGTTGTTGTTTTAATTTTTCAGAATAATACGCGCCGTCCCATTTTTCTAATTGCTCAATTCCGTCTAGTTCTTTCGCGAAAGCAGTTAATTCAGCAAACTCTTTTTGCGCGGCTGGTTTTGCTTTTGCCAATAAATCATTCAAGAAAGAGAAAACTTTCTCCGGACTTTCGGCCATTCTTTCTTCCAGAACAAAATGTGCGTGCGTTTTGTAGCCTAATAAATTGGCTCTTTCATGACGAAGTTTAGCAATTTTCAGAACGTTTTCTTCATTGTTGAATTCGTTTTTCTGAAAACCTTTTGCGCCAAAAGCAATTGCCATTTTTTTACGCAATTCGCGATTGTCAGCATAAGTTAAAAATGGAATATAACTTGGATAATCTAAAGTAAAAATCCAGCCTTCTTTTTCCTGATTTTTTGCCAATAATCTTGCCGCTTCAATTGTGCCTTCTGGTAAACCGGCTAAATCTTTTTCATCAGTTAAATGCAATTCGAAGTTGTTGGTTTCAGCCAAAACATTTTCGCCAAATTGTAAACTCAATTTCGATAATTCTTTGTCGATTTCTCTTAACTGATTTTTCTTGTCTTCTGGCAAATTGGCTCCGTTTCTCGAAAAGCTTTTGTATTTTTTATCTAATAAAGTAGTTTGTTCCGGATTCAGATTTAAACTTTCTTTCTGGTCATAAACCGCTTTTACTTTTGCAAATAATTCAGCATTTAAGCGAATGTCATTTCCAAATTCTGAAAGTAAAGGCGAAACTTCCTGTGCAATTTTCTGCATTTCGTCATTCGTTTCAGCCGAATTCAAATTGAAGAAAATGCTAGAAAGACGATCTAAAATATCACCTGAATAATCCATCGCCACAATGGTGTTTTCAAAAGTAGGCGCTTCCGGATTATTTACAATTGCATCAATTTCGGCTTTAGCCAAAGCAATTCCTTCTGTAAAAGCAGGAACGTAATCTTCGGTTTTAATTTGCGAAAAAGGTGCTGTGTTATGTTTGGTATTGAAATATTGTGTTAATACGCTCATATTTGTAGTTTTCAGTCTCAGTCTCAGTTTTCAGTGCAACTGAGACTAAAGAGTTAATTTTTTTGAGTTTTCAGTCGCAGTCTCAGTTTTCACTGTGACTGAAAACTGAGACTGCGACTTGCGAACTATTTAAGACTTTCAGCCGCTTTATTAACCGCCGCTTTCAATTCTTCTTTATAAGAAATAATAGTATCTAAAACTTTTTTGTCGTGACTTCCGATGATTTGCGCCGCTAAGATTCCAGCATTTTTTGCTCCGTTTAAAGCAACAGTCGCAACTGGAACGCCCCCTGGCATTTGCAGAATCGATAATACTGAATCCCAGCCATCAATTGAATTGCTTGATTTTACAGGAACTCCAATTACTGGAAGCGGCGACATTGAAGCCACCATTCCTGGTAAATGTGCTGCACCACCCGCACCGGCAATAATTACAGAGATTCCACGATTGTGTGCATTTTTGCTGAAATCGAATAATTTCTCCGGTGTTCTGTGTGCTGAAACAATATCTACTTCAACTTCTACATTAAATTGTTTTAATATGTCGATTGCATCTTGCATAACTGGCATGTCTGAGATGCTTCCCATTATAATAGCTACTTTGCTCATGTTTTTTATTTAAAGATTAAATGATTGAAAGATTTAAAAATTATCGCATGAATCTTTAAATTTTTCAATCTTTAAATTTTTTAATTATTGTGAAATCACTCTAATCGTGTTCTTAACTTCCTGCGCAATTCTTCTGGCTTCTGCCATATCTTCATTTACGATTGTAACGTGACCCATTTTTCTGAACGGACGAGTTTGTTTTTTACCGTAGATATGTGGCGTAACGCCATCCCATCCTAAAATAGTTTCGATGTTTTCATAGACTACATTTCCAGAATGACCTTCGGCACCCACTAAATTTACCATAATTCCGGCAACTTTACTGTCGGTATTTCCTAATGGAAGATCTAAAATCGCACGTAAGTGATTTTCGAATTGTGAAGTATAACTCGCTTCAATAGAATAATGTCCTGAATTGTGTGGGCGAGGCGCAACTTCGTTTACTAAAATCTCGTCGTCTTGAGTCTGGAACATTTCAACAGCCAAAAGACCAACGTGGTTGAAGTTCTCTGAAACTTGTAAAGCAATCGCTCTAGCTTTTTCAGCTACTTTTTTGTCAATTCTTGCTGGACAAATTACATATTCAACTTGGTTTGCTTCTGGATGAAATTCCATTTCCACAACCGGATAGGTTTTCATTTCTCCCGATGGATTTCTTACCACAATTACCGCCAATTCGTTTTTGAACGGAACCATAGTTTCTGCAATACATTCAACATTTGGTAATGTATCTAAATCCGATGCTTGGCGAACTATTTTTACACCATTTCCATCATAACCAAATTCGGTACATTTCCATACAAAAGGCAATTTGATTGTTGATTGTTGATTAACGAGTGCAGATTTTAGATTTTCTAAATTTTCAAATCTTTTGAATGGTGCAGTTGGGATATTGTTTTTAGCGTAAAATTCTTTTTGAACGCCTTTATTCTGAATTCCTTTTAAGGTTTTTGGAGATGGATATATTTTTAGCCCTTCGTTTTCTAATTGCGTTAAAGCTTCAAGGTTTACCAATTCGATTTCGAAAGTCAAAACATCGACTTGTTTCCCAAAATTGTAAACCGTTTCATAATCCATTAAATCGCCTTGAAAAAATTTGTTGCAGGCAATTTTACTCGGTGCTTCGTCGCTTGGATCAAGAACGTAAGTTTGTATGTCAAATTTTCGGGTATCAAACAAAAGCATTTTGCCTAATTGTCCGCCACCTAATATTCCTAATTTAAAATCAGAAGAAAAATAATTCATTTTGTGTTGTGTTTTTGCAAAGATACCTTTTAATCTTTTTTTAGCCAAAATTTAGTTTTTCTGTCACAAATTGATAAAGTTTTGCCACAGATTAAAAGGATTAAAAAGATTCTTCTCTATGTGTTTTTTTGGTTGCCACGAATAGCACAAATTTTCGCGAATTATTTTTTTAAGTTCAGCTTAAAAAATTAGTGTGAATTTGTGTAATTAGTGGTAAAATGACAAAATAGAAAATTCTTTTTAATCCTTTTAATCTGTGGCTAACCGAAAACTATTTTATTTTTTTCAACACTTCTTTGGCGACGGCTTTGTAGGCTGCTGAATGATCTCCGAAATCTTTATCAATAATCACTTTGAGTTCGGGGTGAATCCAGTCGTAATGATTTCCTAAAACATACAAAGTTCTTATAGAATACGCTTTTGTTGCCACTTTGACATCGTTTATCAACCAATCAAAAGAAGCTTCAATAATATCTTGTAAGTTGTTTTCGGAAAGAGAAATACTATTTTCGTTTTTTTTGTAATGAGATTTTACTAAAAGCTGCGTCACTTTTGCGATTGGACGCATGGAACTTTCGTCTTTTAAAATTTTCAAATTCGAACAGAAAAAATCAAGATGTGGTTGTAGCCAAAGCAATTCTTCGTACGAAACAAATTCTAAAATCCAGCAGGCTTTATGATTGTTTTTGTCTTCGGGTGAAAAGCAAATTGAAACTAATTCACTAAAAAGGGAAGGATTTTCTAAAACATCCTGCGCTGCTTTTAGACGGTTTTCTCTATAAGCATTGACATAATCCAGTTTTTTCTGCAGTTCGGAAATCATCATTTGATAATTAAATACTAGGCTAAAATACGTAATTTAATGCGATAATTCCGTAGTAATTTATTGGTAAGCCCGGATAATAAAATCTTGGTTGTGCATTTCCTACTGCAGTCGCGTTGGTCAAAATCATTGAGGCATATTTTTCATTTGTTACATTATTTATTCCTGCGTCAAAATGTGCTTTTAAACCTGAGAGAATTTCTAGCTGATAACCTGTTTTTAAATTCAAAAGTGAATAAGAATCTGAAAAATCTGCATTCGAATCGTTCATCGGAATTTTATCGGTGAACTGAAAATCGGCTGAGAAGTAAAAGCCAGAATTAATATTTAAGACAAAACCTGCACTTGCTGTATTGGCTGGAACTCCAGTTAATTTGTTTCCTGAATAATCATTTCCGCTGTCAACAAATTCTTTAAATTCATAATTCCCGATTGAAACTCCGACATAAGAATTTAAATTGAAAATCCGATTGATCGGCCAATTATGGTTTAATGAGATTTCGATTCCTTCGTGAAACGTTTTTCCAGCATTTATACCTTCATATTGATCATCTCCGATTCTTTTAGCGACTAGTAAATCTTTAATTTCCATTCGGTAAACCGCAATCTGGGTGTACAATTTTTTGTTGAGGAAATGTAGTTTTCCGCTCAATTCAAAATTATAACCTGTTTCGGGTTTAATGTCTGAATTGATATTTCCCGTGCTGGTTAAAGTTTCTTCGGTTGCGGGGAGAGAAAATCCTCGGCTTACCGAAAAGTAAAAGGTTCGGATTTCATTTGGCTTAAATAAAAAAGAAAGTTGTGGCGAAAAAATGCCGTCATAACTATAATGTTCCGTTGGATTATTCGCGGAAGCGGGAAAATCATTTTGAAGTTCAAATTTAGTTTTGTTGTAATTTAAACCGGCCTGAATTTCAAAATGTTCCGAAAGTAAAGTTCTGATTTGAGAAAAAATGTTGTAAAAACGCCTTTTCTGATTGGTTGCTGTAAGTTGATTACCTTGTAAACTTCCGTTTCCATTATTTTGCTGATAGAGATTTTGAAAAGTATTTCCGCTGTAATTGTCTGCAAAATATTCAATTCCGCTAATAAATTTATTGTTGATTTTTCCGATATTAAAATCTCCCGAAAATTGTGTTCGTATGCCCGAAGCAAAAGTATATTGATGTAAAATATCAAAAGGACGCGGTTCATTGCTGTCTTTGTAATTGATGAAAACTGAAGTTGAATTGTTGAGGTGATCGTTTATTTTGAAATCATAAGCCAATCCGCCTAAAGTCGATTTGTATTCCTTAAATCCTTTTGAAGCCACCCAAGTTGGCGCACCAGCCTGTGGATTATTTTCAAAAACCGTTTTACTGATCGAACTCGGAATATAAGCTTTCAAATAAGTATAATTGGAGAAATACGTCAATTTGCTGTTTTTCTTTCTGAATAATTCTCCGCCAAGCGTAATTCCTTCACGATTGTAAGCGCTGTTTTGACGCCAGCCGTCAGTCTTTAAATTATGATAACTAAGATTTAAAGAAGAACTTTTTTCATTCAAATCAAAACTGATTCTGTTTTTCAATAATCCATAAGAACCAAAAACAGAACTTATTTCAGCCTGATAATTTCCTTTTTTTAATGTTTGAGGTGAAATTAAAATCGCTCCGCCCAAACCTGCGCCATAAATACTCGAAAGCGGACCTTTTATAACTTCAATTTGATTGATATTTTGAAGATCAATATCATCAATTACGGTTTCACTGTTTCCAGACGTCAACGGAATAGTTCCGTAAAAAGCCCTAATTTTATTGGTTCCGTATGGAGTTCTCGCGCCAATTCCGCGAATCGAAATTCGGGTTGTCGTAATGTTTGACGATTGCATAAAAACACCCGGAATCGTATTGATGACATTGCTGATATCAGTTGTATTATTTCGAAGTAATTCTTTTTCAGATAAAATACCAATTGAAGCGGGGCTGTTCTGCAAATCTCGATTAATATGAAGCGGACTTATTAAAACTTCGTTTAGTTTTTGAGTTTTGGTAGAATCAATATTTTCTTGTGCTGAAATATTTTTAGAAATAAAAAGAATCAAAAGAAGAAGAAAACATTTTTGAAAAGGCATAAATGAGCGGAGTTAAAAGTGCGTTTTTATTTTTAACACATAGAAACATAGCATTGATTGAGGCAAAAAAGGCGTTTTACTTGTCAAAAGCCACATAGAAAAACCATGTGTGAAAACGAGTTTTCTTAATAACATCTTTTAAACAAAAATCTATGTCTCTATGTGTTTAAAATTTTCTTTTTATAATTTGTTCCGATAATTTACGGAATTGGAATTTATTTCTTTGCTGTAACCTTCCAAATCGTATTTCCGCTATCATCATTTACCAAAAGAGATCCGTCATTCATAACCGTTACAGCAACTGGGCGTCCGTAGACTTCAGCTTTATTTTCATCAGATATAAAACCAGTTAAAAAATCTTCTGGTTTTTCTGAAGGTTTTCCATCTTTAAAAGGAACAAATAACACTTTATAGCCTGAAATTATAGATCGATTCCAAGAGCCATGTTGGCCTACAAAAGCGCCATTTCTGTATTTTGCAGGAAAAGCATCTTTTGTGTAAAATGCCAATCCTAAAGAAGCAGTATGAGCGCCAACAGGAACATCGGGAACAATAGCTTTTTTTATCAAATCTTTTCGTTCACCTTTCCCTTCCCATCTTGGATCAGGAATACTTCCAAAATAGGAGTAAGGCCATCCATAAAAACCGCCTCTTTTTACACTCGTAATATAATCTGGAACTAAATCATCTCCAAGTTCATCTCTTTCATTTACCGCTGTCCAAAGTTCTTTTTTGTTGGCTGGATTCCAATCCATTCCCATTGGATTTCTAAGTCCGTCAGCGTAGATTTTTTCGCCGGTTCCATCAGGGTTAATTTCTAAAATTGCTGCACGACGAACTTCTTTATCCATTCCGTTTTCTCCAACATTGCTTCCAGAACCAACACCAATGTAAATTTTTGTTCCTTCGGGATTAGCAAGCAAACTTCTTGTCCAGTGATTGTTGTATCCGCCAGCTGGGAGTTCAACGATTTTAGTTCCTTGAGTTTCTAATTTTAATGGTGCATTTTTATAAGGATAACGGTAAAGTCCGTCAGTATTGGCAATATAAAAAAAGTCTTTTAGGATTAACATTCCTAAAGGCCTGTTTAAACCAGAAATAAAAACTTCGCGAGTTTCATATTTTCCGTCTTTATCATTGTCACGCAAAACTATAATTTGGTTTTTGCTTGTTCTGGTGCCACTTTCAACAACAAAAATATCATTGTTTGGACCTATATAACTCCAACGCGGATTCTGAAAACCGTCGGCAAATTTTGTAACGATGAAACCTTCTGGTGCTTTTGGTGTTTTGCCTTCTGCCCAGCCAATTACTTTGCTATTTTTGGTTTTAGATTCGGTTGCGTAGGGTGGAGGAAGCGTAATATCTCCAATGGCAGTTTTTACAACATTTGCTGGCTGTTTGGCAAGAGTTTCTTTTTCTTCTTTTTTAACTTGTCCGTTACAGGCAGTCATTAAGGCTAATAGGGGTATAGAAAACAGGGTTAAGGATTTTTTCATTGGTTTTTTGGAGTTAAATAATTATATCACAACAATTTACTTAAAATTCCTATAGTGTCAAAAAATGATTTGTAAACATTAACTGATATTTAACATTCACAAAAAATATCTCGATACAGTTTATTTTGATAGAAGCAGTTAAGTTGTAATTCTGTATCTTTGTCCATTATTTTAAAAAGAAAAATAATGATACAACTTCACGATAAACAATTTGTTCCGTTTATTTCGGCTAAAGAAATTGATTTTGCTTTAACTAAAATAGTTGCTCAGGTAGAAGACGATTTTGGAGATGACACGCCAATTTTTATTGGAGTTTTGAATGGTGCTTTTATGGTGGTGTCAGATTTTCTAAAAAAATATAAAAAACCGTGTGAGGTTTCGTTTGTTAAAATGGCATCGTATGAAGGAACTGAGACAACCAATGCCGTTAAGGAACTAATTGGAATTAACCAAGATTTGTCTGGAAGAACGGTAATTATCATCGAAGATATTATTGATACCGGAAACACAATCGAAGAATTAAAGCACTTGTTTAAAGCTCAGAATGTAAAGCATTTTAAAATTGCGACATTGTTTTTTAAACCAGAAGCTTATAAAAAAGATATAAAAATAGATTATATCGGAATTAGAATTCCGAACAAGTTTATTGTGGGTTACGGGTTAGACTATGATGGTTTAGGAAGAAACTTAACCGAAATTTACAAATTAGCAGAATAACAAAACACAACTATATATTCATTTAAAGACTTCTCAAAAAATAAGAAGTAACAACACTCATTTCAATTATGATTAACATCGTTTTATTTGGAAAGCCTGGTGCAGGAAAAGGAACTCAGGCAGAATTTTTAAAAGAAAAATACAATTTAACGCACCTTTCAACAGGAGATATTTTTCGTTTCAATTTAAAAAATGATACTGAACTAGGAAAAAAAGCAAGAGTTTTTATGGACAATGGAGAATTGGTTCCTTGCGAAGTAACAACTGCAATGTTAATTGATGAGGTAAAAAAACACCCAGATACAGCAGGGTTTTTGTTTGACGGTTATCCAAGAACAATCAATCAGGCTGAAGCTTTAGATAAATTTTTGCCAACAATTGGATCAAGCGTGACAGCAACAATTGCTTTAGAAGCAGATGACGAAATTTTGGTTGCACGTTTACTTGAAAGAGGAAAAACAAGCGGAAGAGCTGATGATCAGGACGAAGAAAAAATTCGTGTAAGATATCAGGAATACAATGAAAAAACAGCTCCGCTTATTGGATATTACAAAGAACAAAATAAATTTCATGCCGTAGACGGTATCGGAACTATTGAACAAATTACAGAGCGCTTAACGTCAGTTATAGATAATTTGTAGAAGCTTTTTTAAGCTGTACGTTACAACCTGATACATTATCGGGATGCAAAAAAACTATTTTTCTAACTCTAAAACGGGCTTTTCAAATGTTTTTGACAATCAAAGTTTTTGGGTTAGAAAAATTAGTTTTTTAATTGACAGCCATTAATATTTGAGATTACAAATTACGTTTAACGAGACTATTTTATAACGAATCCCCTATCAATTGGAAATACTAATAATATTTTTTCTAATTCTATTAAACGGAGTTTTCTCCATGTCTGAAATCGCCTTGATTTCGGCCCGTAAAAACAGGCTTGAAACAGCGGCAAAAAAAGGCAACAAAAGTGCTAAAACGGCACTCGATTTAGCCAATTCCCCAAATAAGTTTTTATCGACAGTACAAATCGGAATTACCTTAATCGGAATTTTGACTGGTATTTATTCTGGTGACAAAATCACGGCAGATGTTGAGCTTTTTGTGGCAGGAATTGCAGTTTTTAAACCTTACGCACATTCAATTGCTGTTGGGATTGTAGTTGTAGTTTTAACTTTTTTCTCATTGGTTTTGGGAGAATTACTTCCAAAACGAATTGGATTAAATTATCCAGAAGCTATTGCTAAAATGGTTGCAATGCCTATGAAAGTGATTTCGATTATTACGGCACCATTTATTTGGCTGTTAACTTCTTCAACAGATTTTTTACTGAATGTTCTTCAGATAAAACCAACTGCTGACGGAAAAGTGACGGAAGAAGAGATTAAAGCCATTATTAAAGAAGGAACAGAAGTAGGAGAAGTTCAGGAAATTGAGCAAGATATTGTGGAGCGTGTTTTTCATATCGGAGATAGAAAAGTAAATTCTTTAATGACACACCGCAAGTCGGTAGATATGCTGCCATTAAAAGCAGATAAAGAAAAAATCAAAGAATTAGTAGTTCAGGATTTGCATGCGGTTTATCCTGTTTACAATGATAATTATGATGATATTGTTGGAGTTGTAACACTTAAAAATATTTTTGCTAACATCGAAAGCGATAATTTTGATTTAGCGGCAATTATGTCTGACGCGCCCTATTTAATGGAGCAGACAACGGCATATAAAGCTTTAGAGAATTTCAAAAAAACAGGTGTCCACTATGCTTTAGTTTCAGATGAATATGGAGTTTTTCAGGGAATGATTACTCTTAATGATATTTTGGAAGCTTTAGTTGGTGATGCAGCAGAATTCTATAAAGATGAATTTCAGCTAATAGAAAGAGAAGATGGTTCTTGGTTGGTTGACGGACATTATTCGTTACATGATTTCTTAACTTATTTCGAGTTAGATGAATTAACAAACGATTACGAAGTAAACACTGTAAGCGGAATGATTATGACTGAACTTTCTCATATTCCAAAAGAAGGAGAAAAATTAGTTTGGCAGAAATTCGTCCTAGAAGTTATCGACATGGACGGCGTTAAGATTGATAAAGTTTTGGTAAAAGCTTTAAAAGAGTAGAGAGAAAATTTGTTTCAATCCCGATAGCTATCGGGAATGAAACTTTACATAAACAAAGAAAATGACAGAAGGAAATTTTGTAGATTACGTTAAGATATATGTTTCTTCCGGAAAAGGAGGGAAAGGTTCTACGCATTTACATAGAGAGAAATTTATTGAAAAAGGTGGTCCAGATGGAGGAGATGGAGGCCGTGGAGGTCATGTTTATTTAGTTGGAAATAAAGGGCTTTGGACATTATTTCATTTAAAGTTTGCACGTCACATTAAAGCTGGACACGGTGGAGATGGTGGAGGCGATCGCAGTACTGGTGCAGATGGAGAAGATAAAATTATTGAAGTGCCATTAGGAACTGTTGTAAAAGACAAAGAAACTGGAGAAACACTTTTTGAAATTACAGAGCACGGAGAAAAACAAATTCTGGCAAGAGGAGGAAAGGGAGGTTTAGGAAACTGGCATTTTAGAAGTTCGACAAATCAAACACCTCGTTACGCACAGCCAGGTTTGCTTGGTGTAGAAATGGATGTTATTCTAGAACTTAAAGTTTTGGCCGATGTTGGTTTAGTTGGTTTTCCAAATGCTGGAAAATCTACTTTATTGTCTGTATTAACTTCGGCAAAACCAAAAATCGCAGATTACCCATTTACAACTTTAAAACCAAATTTAGGAATTGTTGCTTATAGAGATTTTCAATCTTTTGTAATTGCCGATATCCCTGGAATTATTGAAGGCGCTGCAGAAGGAAAAGGTTTAGGGCATTATTTCTTGCGTCACATTGAACGTAATTCGACTTTGTTGTTTTTAATACCAGTTGATACAGCGGACATAAAAGGAGAGTACGATATTTTGGTTAACGAATTAACGAAATACAATCCTGAAATGCTAGACAAGGAACGTCTTGTCGTGATTTCAAAATGCGATATGCTTGATGATGAATTGAAAGCTGAACTGAAAGCTGAATTAGATGTTTCTTTCAAAGGTGTTCCATACATGTTTATATCTTCTGTTGCGCAGCAAGGTTTGACAGATTTGAAAGACAGACTTTGGAAAATGCTTAACGAATAGTAAAGCTTACTCAGATATTAAAAAGGTGTTCTGTTTTAAGGACACCTTTTTTGTTTTATAATGTTAAATTCGTAATAAACTGCTAAAAATCTAATGTCATTTTTAATTTTAAGATTGCTTAGGTTGAGATAATTGCTAAAATGACTTATATTCGCATCACTTAAACAAAATAACATGAAAAAAGTAATTTTATTCTTGACCATGTGCCTTATGGCTTTCCCAATGAGAGCCGATGAAGGGATGTGGTTTTTGATGTTTATCGAAAGATTGAACCATAGAGATATGGAAAAGATGGGCTTGCAATTGACAGCCGAAGAAATTTACAGTATCAATCATCATAGCTTAAAAGATGCAATTGTTCAGTTCAATGGAGGTTGTACTGCAGAAATTGTTTCAAACAGCGGATTGGTCCTTACAAATCACCACTGTGGATATAGCGCGATTGCAGAACTTTCGACTGCAGAACAAAATCATTTGAAAAATGGTTTTTGGGCAAAAAATCGTTCTGAAGAATTAAAACCTAAATCTTTGTTTGTTCGTTTCTTCGTTCGTATGGATGATGTTTCTAAAAGAATCTTATCTAAAGTAAACGATCAAATGACAGAAACTGAAAGAAACAAAATCATTCAGCAAGAAATCGCTTTGATTGAAAAAGAAAACAGCGAAAACGGAAAATACACTGTTTCTGTTCGTCCTTTCTTTCAAGGAAATGAATATTACTATTTTGTTTACCAAGATTACACAGACGTACGTTTAGTAGGAACTCCTCCTGAAAGTGTTGGTAAATTTGGTGGAGATACAGACAACTGGGAATGGCCTCGTCAAACAGGAGATTTCTCTATGTTTAGAGTTTATGCAGATAAAGATGGAAATCCGGCAGCATATTCTAAAGACAATGTGCCATTACAGCCAAAACACCATTTGCCTGTAAGTTTAAAAGGAGTAAAAGAAAATGATTTTGCCATGATCTTAGGTTATCCAGGAAGAACAAACCGTTGGATGCCAGCTGGAGGAATTGAGCAAAACATTAAATATGCTTATCCTGCATGGGTTGAAGGTGCAAAAACAGGAATGGATGTAATGAAAAAGTATATGGATAAAGATGCAACTGTTCGTTTACAGTATGCTTCTAAATATGCTTCGACTGCAAACTACTGGAAAAACCGTCAAGGTATGATTGATGCTTTAACAAAAGCGGGTACAGTTGATACTAAAACGGAACAAGAAGATAAATTCTATGAGTGGGCTACTAAACCTGCAAACAAAGAGAAATACGAAAATGTAATTCCGACTATCAACGATTATTACAGAGAGACAAACTTAAAAGCACGTCATGATAATTATTTGATGCAACTTTTACGTACTTCTAGTTATGCTACAGGGCCTGCTAATTTAGGAAATGCATTAATTGCTTACTATAAAGAAAATGATGCAAAGAAAGCTGAAATGCTTCCTAAAATCAACGCAATGGTTGAGAATATTTATGGTGAGTTTTATGCTCCATTGGAAAAAGATATTTTAACAGCTCAGTTGAATTTATATGCTTCTAAAGCTGCTGAATATGGACTTGCTCCAGAAATCGCAAAAATGAAAACAGCTAATAGTGGTGATTTTACTGCAGATGTAGCAAAAGCAACTGAGATTAGCTATTTTACAAGCAAAGAAAAAGTATTAGCTTTCTTGGCTGATCCAAAACCATTAGCGATTGTACATGATCCGTTGTATATTATTTCTAATGATTTATTGACAAAATATCGTGCTAAAACAGACGATCAAGCAAAAGCTGATGATGGTTTTGCTGCTGCTTACCGTAAATTGGTTGAAGGTTTGAGAGAATCTAAATTGAACGCAATTAAATATCCAGATGCAAACTCTACTTTGAGATTGACTTATGGAAAAGTTCGCGCTTTACCTGCAGATCCTCGTAATGATGCTAAAATCAATAACTATACTACAATGGAAAGTATGGTTAAAAAATATAAAGCAGGAGATCAGGAATTTGATTTGCCAGCTCGTTTATTAGAATTGAACAAGAAAAAAGATTTCGGACAATATGCTGATAAAGCAGGTTACATGCCAGTAAACTTCTTGACAGATAACGATATTACTGGAGGAAATTCTGGTTCGCCAGTTCTTAACGGAAAAGGAGAATTAATCGGTATTGCTTTTGACGGTAACATCGAAGCAATGGCTGGAGACGTTATTTTTGATTCTAAATTACAAAGAACTATCAACGTTGATATTCGTTATGTCCTTTGGATTATCGACAAATACGCTGGAGCTAAAAATATTATCGACGAATTGACGATTGCAAAATAATCTTCATTTCTTTATATAAAAATAAACCCGACAAGTTTTTGAAACCTGTCGGGTTTTTTAATTTTTCTGGATTAATTTATCTCCAAAAGCAAAGGAGGCATTCTAAAATATTTCCTTATTTTTGAAGAATAATTACAGCGTTTTATTAGTTATTTGCTATTTCGATTAACCGATGAAACAGTTTAACGATTAAACATTTTAAATGAAAACACATTTCATCGCAATTGGCGGAAGCGCTATGCACAATCTGGCATTAGCATTACATAATAAAGGATATCAAGTTACAGGAAGTGACGATGCTATTTTTGAACCTTCAAAATCAAGATTAGAAAAGAAAGGAATTCTTCCTGCAGAAATGGGTTGGTTTCCAGAAAAAATTACTTCAGACATTGATGCGATTATTTTAGGAATGCACGCAAAAGCAGATAATCCTGAATTATTAAAAGCGCAGGAATTAGGATTAAAAATCTACTCTTATCCTGAATTTTTATATGAGCAATCTAAAAATAAAACACGTGTTGTCATTGGTGGTTCTCACGGGAAAACAACAATTACTTCGATGATTCTTCATGTAATGCATTATCATAATATTGCGGTTGATTATATGGTTGGTGCACAGCTGGAAGGTTTTGATACAATGGTGCATCTTACAGAAGAAAATGATTTTATGGTTTTGGAAGGCGATGAATATTTATCTTCACCAATTGACAGACGTCCGAAATTTCATTTGTACCAGCCAAATATTGCTTTGATTTCTGGAATTGCTTGGGATCATATTAATGTTTTTCCAACGTATGAAAACTATGTGGAGCAGTTTGAGATTTTCATCGAAAAAATTACAAATGGCGGAATTTTGGTTTATAACGAAAATGATCCAGAGGTAAAACGTGTTTCTGAAGCAGCAACTAATCCGATTCGAAAAATTGCTTATTCAACACCAGAATATTCGGTTAGTGATGGAGTAACGTTATTAAAAACTCCTGAAGGCGATATGCCGATTGAAGTTTTTGGAGCACATAACTTAAACAATCTTGCAGGTGCAAAATGGATCTGTCAAAATATGGGTGTAGACGAAGCTGATTTCTACGAAGCAATTGCTAGCTTTAAAGGAGCTTCTAAACGTTTAGAAAAAATCGCTGAAGGAAAAGGAAAAGTCGCTTATAAAGATTTCGCACATTCACCAAGTAAAGTAGCAGCAACAACAAAAGCTGTAAAAGAGCAATATCCGAACAGAACTTTGGTTGCTTGTTTAGAGTTGCATACTTATAGTAGTCTAAATGCTGAGTTTTTAAAGGAGTATGAAGGTGCCTTAGAATATGCTGATGTTGCTGTTGTTTTCTATTCGCCAGATGCGGTAAAAATTAAGCAATTGGAAGAAGTGACTTATGAGCAAATAGCGACCGCATTTAATAGAAAAGATTTAATCATTTATACCAATCCAGCTGAATTTAAAGAATATTTATTCAATTTGAATTTAGATAATTCTGCGCTTTTATTAATGAGTTCTGGAAACTACGGAGGTTTGAATTTTGATGAGGTAAAAGGTTTGATTGATTAGAAAATTAGTCAATGAGATAATTTGCCGACTGTTTATACAGTCGGCTTTTTTTTTGAATTATTGTAAATAATCAATGTATAATTTTGAAAGATTTTTCTTCTTTTTTAAATATCTTCGCATCTTAAAATTATAAGTATGGAAGGTGGGCATTTTGCTATAAAAAATTGGTCAGATGATGACAAACCTCGTGAAAAATTAATCCTCAAAGGAAAAGATGCTTTAAGTGACGCCGAATTATTAGCTATTCTAATTGGCTCGGGAAGCCGTAATGAATCTGCCGTTGCTTTAAGTAAGCGAATTTTAGCTACAGCTAAAATCTAACTGCCTTGGGGAAAATGACCATTTCTCAGTTAATGCAATTTAAAGGTATTGGAGAAGCAAAAGCTGTTTCGATTGTATCGGCTTTAGAATTGGGTAGGAGGCAAAGAATAGAAGATGTTTTAAAATTAAAAAAAATAACTTCGAGTAAAGCTGTTTTTGATATTATGCAACCCATCATTGGAGAACTTCCGCATGAAGAATTTTGGGTGCTTTTTCTTAATAATTCAAATAAAGTGATTTCTAAATCTCAATTAAGTAAAGGAGGTATTGCTGGTACTGTGGTTGATATACGATTGGTTTTTAAATTAGCGCTAGAAAATGGAGCTACAGCCTTGATTTTGTGTCATAATCACCCTTCCGGTAGTTTAAATCCGAGTACTGCTGATAAACAAATTACAAAGAAAATTAAAACTGCGGGAGAAATATTAGATGTTAAAGTTTTAGATCATGTTATTATTACTGAATCAAAATATTATAGTTTTGTAGATGAAGGAATTTTTTAATACATGAACACCAATATTACCGACATCTTTTTTGATTTAGATCATACGCTTTGGGATTTTGATAAAAACTCAGAAATGGCTTTTGATCGTATTTTTAAAAGCAAATATCAAGAAATCGCTACTCAGGATTTTATTAAAGAATATATTCCGATCAATCAAGAATGCTGGAGATTGTATCAGAATGATAAAATTACACATCAGGAATTACGCTTTAATCGTTTGAAGTATTCTTTTGATGCTTTGAATTATAGTATTTCAGAAGAAAATATTCTTGAAATTGCCAATGATTACATAGAGTTCCTTACTGATAATAATTATTTATTTGACGGGGCAATTGAAGTTTTGGAGTATTTAAAGCCAAAATATAAACTTCATATTATTACAAACGGATTTGCTCAAGTACAGGAAAAGAAAATTAATAATGCTTCGCTTGGAGGGTATTTCAGTACGATTACAAATTCGGAATTAGCAGGTGTAAAAAAGCCAAATAGTATTATATTTGATTATGCATTAAATTTGGCAAAAACTTCAAAAGAAAACAGTATTATGATTGGCGACGATTTTGAAGCAGATGTAAACGGAGCTTTGAATGCTGGTCTAGATGCTATTTTCTTCAATGAGAAAAAAAAGGCCGTTTCTGGAAATTATAAACAAATTAACCATTTATTAGAACTAAAAAAATATTTATAATGATGAGAATTAAATTTTTACTTGCTGCAATTTTATGTTCAGTTGTTGGATTTGCACAGACTATTAATGATTACAAAGCTGTAATTATTCCTTTGAAATATGAGTTTATGAAGACTGATAATCAATATCGTTTGGCAACTTTGAGTAAACAAAATTTGACTAAAGCAGGTTTTGAAGCTTTTTATTCAAACGAGCAGCTTCCTGACGGTTATACAGATCGTTGTCAGGTTTTGTATATTGATGTTATAAAAGATAGTGCTTTCTTGGTAACTAAGCTTATAATAAACTTCAAAGATTGTTTCGGTCAGGTTGTTTATACTTCAGAAGTAGGAAGAAGTAAAGAGAAGGATTATGAGGTAGCTTACAAAGAAGCATTAGATAATGCTTTTAAGTCAGTTATTGCTTTACATTATAAATATAGTGGTAATCCAGTTGCAACTTCAAAAACACCAGCTCTTGCAAGAACTGCTGTAGCAGCAACTGCAGTTACAACTGTAGCAGCAACTCAAGTAGCTACTGCATCTTCGCCAGATTTGAAAGATCCAAATTTATTGTACGCTCAGCCAACAGAATCAGGTTATCAGTTGATCGATAAAACTCCAAAAGTGGTAATGAAGCTTTTTAAAACTTCACAACCAAACGTTTACATTGCGAGCAAAGATAATGTTCAGGGCTCTTTAATCTTAAAAGAAGACGGACAATGGTATTTTGAATCTTATCAGAATGATAAATTGGTTTCAGAAAAAATTGTAGTTAAATTTTAAATATAAAATAGGGTTTAATAACCGTATTTATCTTTCCAACGGTTCTTTAAAAATTCGCGGGTACTGTTCTCTCTAGAATTGTTTCCAGGATTGTAAAGAACCGTTTTTTTTATGGCATCTGGTAAAAACTCTTGTTCTGCAAAATTATTTGCATAATCGTGCGAGTATTTGTATTCATCTCCATATCCTAGTTCTTTCATTAATTTGGTAGGTGCATTTCGCAAGTGGAGCGGAACAGGCAAATCGCCAGTTTGTTTTACCAATTGCTGTGCAGTTCCAATAGCCATATAAGACGCATTGCTTTTTGGCGATGTCGCAAGATAAATTGCACATTGGCTTAATATGATGCGGCTTTCCGGATATCCAATAGTAGTAACGGCTTGAAAAGTATTATTGGCCATTATTAGCGCAGTTGGATTGGCATTGCCAATGTCTTCGCTTGCAAGAATTAGCATTCTTCTAGCAATAAATTTTACATCTTCACCGCCTTCAATCATTCTTGCCAACCAATAAACAGCTCCATTGGGATCACTTCCACGAATAGATTTTATAAATGCAGAAACAATGTCGTAATGTTGTTCGCCAGTTTTGTCATAAAGAACAGTGTTTTGCTGTACAAGTTCTAAAACGCGATCGTTGGTAATTGTAATTTCGTCACCTGCCGAAGCGTTAATAACAAGTTCAAATACATTTAGAAGTTTTCTGCCGTCACCGCCTGAAATACGTATTAAAGCTTCTGTTTCTTTTAAATTTATTTTTTTTGTTAGTAAATAAGCATCGGTTTTCATTGCACGCTCTAAAAGCGCTTCTAAATCGGCTTTTGTAAATGCATTTAGTATATAAACCTGGCAGCGTGACAATAATGCAGGAATCACTTCAAAACTTGGGTTTTCGGTTGTAGCGCCAACCAATGTTATCCAACCTTTTTCGACAGCGGCCAAAAGTGAATCTTGTTGTGACTTACTAAATCGATGAATCTCATCAATAAACAGAATTGGATTTTTAGCAGTAAAAAGTCCACCGCTTTGTTTGGCTTTATCAATAACATCACGAATGTCTTTTACACCAGAATTTATTGCACTTAGAATGTAAAAAGGTCTTTTTGATTCTTGAGCAATAATTTGGGCTAATGTTGTTTTTCCCGTGCCAGGAGGTCCCCAGAAAATCAATGAAGGAATTATTCCTTTTGAGATTTGCTGTGTTAAAGAACCAGTTGGCCCAACCAAATGCTCTTGGCTTATATAATCTTCTAATTTCTGCGGACGAATACGCTCTGCTAAAGGTGCTTCCATAATTACAAAATTAATATTTTAAGATTTAAATATCGTTCATTCAAAAGTTAAAACAGTTTGAAGAGATAAGGATTGTTATGATTTGAGACATTTTATTAACTTGGTATGACAAAATATCAGTAAAATATTTTTGGATAGTTTTTTGAGTTCTTCTAAAAGTTATTTTGTAAAGATATGAGCGATACTAACTTTAAGTTTTCAAATTCGGTTATTGGACTCCCATTATTTTTTGTCCTTTTTTTATGGGTCGTATATTGGCTTCAAATCCGTTTTGATTTTGATTTTTATCGGTACGGAATTTATCCAAGAGACTTAATTGGTTTACGAGGTGTCTTGTTTAGTCCCTTTATTCACGAAAATTTAGATCATTTATATAATAACAGTATTCCACTTTTAATACTATTGGCTGCTATGCAGTTCTTTTATCCGAAACAGACTTTGGGTGTCATTGGATATGGAATTTTATTTTCAGGATTAATTACTTGGATTGTCGGACGTGAGAATTTCCATATTGGGGCAAGCGGGTTGATTTATGTTTTGGTGAGCTTTATTTTTTTTAAAGGAATTCAAACTAAATATTATAGATTGGTTGCTCTTTCCTTGACAGTTATTTTACTTTATGGCGGAATGATATGGTATGTTTTTCCAGATGTTGATCAGTCTATTTCTTGGGAAGGACATTTGGCTGGACTTATTACAGGATTTGTTTTAAGCTTATTCTATAAAGCTCCCGAATATGCAAAACCAATTGTTTACGATTGGCAGCGTCCCGATTTTAATCCCGACAGCGATCCTTTTATGAAGCATTTTGATGAGAATGGAAATTTTGTTGTTTTTTCGAATGAGGAAGAAGAAGACGATTTAGGATATTTTTTGTCTAGTCATCCAGTAAATTATATTGTGACCAAAAAAGAAGCTCCTGAAGAAGATGTCACTCAATAATTTTCTTTAAGATAAAAAGATTAAATTTGTTAGGTAACATTTTAATTATTGGGCATTATGAGAAAAATCAGTTTTTTAGTTTTGTTCTTGTGTTTTGTATTTAATGCAAAAAGTATTGCTCAATGTGAAATAAAAAATAGGGTACAGGCGGACGGCAGTATGATATACTTTTTTGAGCCTGCCGTATTTTATACTACGAAATCAAAATCGTTAAAAATTAATATAGTCACTGACAAAGAGCATTATTTTGTTGCATTACAGCCTACGCCATTTCCCGAAAAGAAAGTTGGGAAAAAGATAAAGGAAGATTTAGTAATGCATCTTGCCGATAACAAAACCTACACTTTAGCGCATTACGATACACAATATCGACGCAACGATTCTATAATGCAAGTTCTTTATTTGATTGATGATAAAGATCTTGATGCATTTTCTAATTACGAAGCTGTTAGTGCAGAAATCAATATGCAGGGTACTGAATTTGTTAGAAGCTATAATTTTAAACTTCATAAAAATGCTATTGTCGAACAGCTTAAATGTTTTTTGAAGAAAGAGGAAAACTAACTTTAATCTTCGTCTTTTACTGGAGGATTTTTTTTAGCATCAATTTTCTTTTTAAGGTTTCGAAAAAGATTATTGAAACTTATGGTAAGCGATGCTGCATTAGTTGTTTGATTTCCGCTGTTTCGTGGAAGATATTCGTTGCAATAAGTTAATTCTACTTGAAAGTCATCTGAAAACAAATAGCCTGCTCCAATATTGAAACGATTTCGGTCAAAGAAACTTTCTCCCGTAACATTGGCTCCAGATTTAAAATAAACTTCGTCTGATGCAATCGCATATACAACTCCGCTTCTTAAGAATTTACTGTTAAGAGGCTGTATATACTTAATTTGTTGACGATATCTAAAAACATTTTCATAATCGTCATCTTTATTTTTCATATGACGGAATTCAGTACGCATTCTTGTACTTAAAGTATATCCAGTTTTATGAAAATAGTAAATTCCTTGAAGAGCAAATCGTGTCTCGGGAGACTCAAATTGACCTATTTCAGGAACATCTCTATTGTTGAAATATGCTATAAAAGCAGAAAATTTCCATCTTGGAGAAAAATAATAATGTCCCCAGCCTCTAATTGATCTTTGTATGGTATTTTCGAATAAGTTTGGTGATGATTCGGTACTACTATAAGCAGCCGCAAAATCTATTTCAGTGGCCCATTTTTTACTTAAAGTTTGGTTAAACTGAATTTCATTCCAAAACTGATTATATGTAGTATTTTGTCCGTAGCTGTTTGTAATTAGTAAAATTACAAACAGACATCGGAGGACTATGATATTTAAATTAGATTTTGAAAGCATTAATTAAAGGTATTTAATTATTCATTCTAATCTTAATCTCAATGTGTTTTTTAGGTTCTTTGTCGAACAGCTTCATATAGAAAAGCACCACAGGCAACAGACACGTTTAATGACCCGATTGATCCAAACATTGGCAGTTTTGCTTTTTCATCTACTATTTTTAAAACGGAAGGATTTATTCCGCGATCTTCAGATCCCATAATAATGGCTAATGGTTCTGAAAGTGATACATCGTATATGTTTTGATCTGTTTTTTCGGTCGCAGCAACCGTTTTTATTCCAGAACCTTGTAGATAAAAGATAGCATCTTTGATGTGTTCAACTTTGCAAATAGGCACATTAAAAACAGCGCCAGCAGAAGTTTTAACTGTATCGCCATTTACAGGGGCAGATCCTGCTTTTTGTACAATGATTCCGTTTACACCTGTACATTCCGCAGTTCTAATAATAGCGCCAAAATTTCTAGCATCTGATATTTGGTCCAAGATAAGAAAAAGAGGTTTTTTACCCGACTCCATTGTAGATTCAACTAGATGTTCTAAATCTATAAAGCCAATAGGAGAGATCGTAGCTACAGCTCCTTGATGATTATTTGGAGTAAGACGGTTTAGTTTTTCTACAGGCACATAAGAAAAGTTAACGTTTGCACGTTTCATTACCTTCATTAAATCTTTCATAAGCTCACTAGAAATTTCTTTCTGTATGAAAACTTTGTCTACTTCTTTTCCTGCCTGAATTGCTTCTATGATGGCTCTAATGCCAAATATTTGATGTTCTTTTTCCATGAGACAAATATAGGTAATATGTTTATATAAAAAAACCACCCCAAATTAATGGAGTGGTTTAATATTTAGACTACTTGAATAAAAATTCTAGTATTCGTCTTCGTAGAAACCAGTTCTTTTGTGACCTTCATAAAGAATATCATATCCAGCTGGGTCATAATCAAAATGAGCTCTGAATGAGATTTTGTCTACTTTATGTCCACCTTTTGATGTTGCAGCTCCCTTTTCAATTTTTCCATTTGTAATAGTAACTTTAGATCCATCTAATAGGTTGTCTGCAGAAGTAGCTGTGAAAGTACCTGCCTTAACATCAACAGTTACTTTACATTTAATCCAATATCCGTGTTTTACATCATCAATCCACATTGTATTGTCATTAGCTGCAGTATTATAAGTTTCATGTATTGCGTTAGCTACAACCAATTTTCCATCACTATCTGTAAGTGTTATGAACCAGTCACCTGACATAGATTCTACAGATGTTCCTCCTGGATCTGTATCTCCAACTTCATCACAAGCTACAAATGACGTAAGTACAAGCATTGCTACAAGTACACGTGTTATATTTAGTTTTAATTTTTTCATTGTAATGTGTTTTTATTATCGTTTAAATATTCTGTCTGCTGTTCCAAATACTGCTGAAGCATAGATAACCCATTTCCAGTTGTTTTTGTCAGTAATAGTTCCTATGTTGCTTTCTGCAGATATTCCCGATTGAGAAGCACTTGGATTGTAAGGAGCATAAACCTGTTTGTCATCTATATTGTAGAATTCCATAGTTAAATTATCTGCAGCAACATTGTAACCTGTTGCATTATCGCAGATATATTTTCTTCCCGCGTATCCGTCTAGTTTAGTTACCACGTTAGGGTTACTATTTCTAAAGAAAGTACCAGTCAAATCAATTGTAGTTGGTTTGTTACTCAAAACTACTATTGTACGAGTTAAGGAAGCAGGGAAACCATCACTATTTGTAGCAGAGTATTTAATTTTGTAAACAGTTGGTTTACTAGTATCTACTGCACCATCGATTTTTACTTCAAGAGCTTTTCCGTCAGCTTCAGCTTCTACTCCAGCTTCTGTGTATGTATCTCCTTGAGTAAGAACAACAAGAGCATCTCCATGCATAGTCAGGTTAGCATAAGCTGTTACTCTTGAAACATTGTCAGTAGAATCTGTTTCGCATGAAGTAAACAATAGTCCTGAGACTATCATTAGGGATATATATATTTTTTTCATTGTTTATTTTTTTTTAGTTAACATCCCACCAAACTGGCGCAGTTATTTTTGCTAAAGCCGGAGCATTTGGATTACGTGTTTTTACAGTATTTGGTAAAACAAGTCTTCTAGGGAAAACATCACTTGTAACGTTCTCAACAGATATTGCAAATTGTCCTGGGATATAATCTTCATCTGTCTGAGGAACAGCTGATTCTTTAGGGAAACCAGTTCTGTTTTGTTCGAAGAAAGATTCGTAACCGTTTCCAGGGAAACTAGCAATCCATTTTTGAGTGATAATTGCTTCAATTTGAGCAGTAGTTCCTGTTGCTGGAAATTCATATTTTCCTCCTGCAGCTAAGAAAGCAGCAGGGCTTCCAACTGGACCAGTAATTGGAGCAACAGAAGTAGTGTTGTCGTATTTCTTGAAGTTTGCAGCTACCCCTAAATCGTATTTTTCTTTAGCTCCTGCACCTCCATAATATCTAACAAGAGCTTCTGCTTGCAAGAAGTAGCTTTCTTCTGCACTCATGAAATATAAAGGAGTTTTTGCATATAACGTTACTAATGAAAGTCCAGTAGCTCCATTTTCGAAATCACCTTGATTATTAGGTACTCCTGCTCCGTAATACTTATTCAAACGAGGATCTCCATTTGTTTGTAAATAAAGATATAAAGTTTTACTAGCTCTAAGATTTAATGTTGTATTTAACTGTCTTCTGTCAGTTTCATACAATGGATTACTTCTGTCAGCAGCATCTTCAAATTGAGTCATTGCAGCATCAACATCTAAGAATTGTGCACCAGAATCAATTAAAGTTTTAATACCTGATTGAGCCAATGTAGGATCTACTTGTGTTAATCTAAGATGTAATTTTAACAGTAAAGAGTTACCAAATTTTGTCCAATTAGACATTGTACCATTAAAGATAAAATCATCTTTTCCTGGCGCAGCTCCAACAGAAGAACTTAGATCTTTAGATAAAGCTAATTTTAAATCAGCAATCATTAAAGCGTAAGTTTCTTTACCTGTATTGAATTTAGGTTGCAAGAAAGTTGGATTATTTGCTTCAGTATATGGAATTGCATCATACCAGTCTGTTAAAATTTGCGAAGCTTCAACTTCAAGAACAGTAGCAATTAAGTAATAGTTCCAGTTTCCTTCAGTTTCAGCTTGTTTTTTTACAGTTCTAATATCATTAAGGGCATCATACATTGCAGTCCATGCAGTTTGGAAATCATTTGTTCCAAGGCTGTACTGGTCAATGTTTTTATATTGATTTGAAGTAGTGTTTTGTGTCCAGAATTGAGACCAAAACCCTCCAATTAGAGCATAGTATGATCCTTGTGCACCAGCAAGACCAGCAATACCTGCAGGCAAAATAGTGCTATTAGCTTGTCCAGGAGGCAAAGCATCCGGGTCTCTATTAATGTCAAATGTTTCATCACATGACACTAATAAGAAAAGTGCTGTTATTATTGTTGCTATTTTTTTCATTTTCTATGAATTATATTTTTAGAATGATAATTTTAAAACTCCACCTACTGATCTTTGTGATGGGTTAGCTCCAAATTCTCCAAACTCAGAGAGTACTCCAGTTCCGTAAGTACTTACTTCAGGGTCAACATATGGATTTTCTCCAGGAGTCCACATGAAAAGGTTTCTTCCGTAAATACCAACTGTGATTTTGTTTAATCCCATGTTTTTAGTAAGTGTAGAAGGGAAGTCATAATTTAAAGCAATTTCTCTTAATCTTACAAAAGTTTTGTCAATTACATGTGTTCTTTCAATACCAGGGTTGTTTCCTGTGTTGTAGAAGTTTGTATAAGTACTAAATGTAAGAGGTGTTGTGTTTTCTGTATATGTAACAGCTCCAGTTGTTGCATCTACGTGCTCATTAACAGAATTAGGAACAATAAATGCATTTCTATCATTAAATGTAGTTTCAATACCATTACCTACGAAATGAGAAAGTCTTTTAGTGTAAGAGTAGAATTCTCCTCCTTGTTTCCAGTCTAATGAGAATGATAAGTTAAAGTTTTTGTATTTGAAAGAGTTTTGTAATCCCATAACAAAATCACGTTGTGCGTTT
Organism: Flavobacterium sp. PLA-DH12; assembly: GCF_059511845.1. Lineage (NCBI taxonomy): Bacteria > Pseudomonadati > Bacteroidota > Flavobacteriia > Flavobacteriales > Flavobacteriaceae > Flavobacterium > Flavobacterium sp. PLA-DH12. Next base: position 356,736 of record NZ_JCAMPD010000005.1, on the reverse strand, counting down.
CCAACTTTTTGGATATCATCACTCACTTCGTACATTCCAGTAGATGCATTTACAATATATTGACCTGCAGCATTTGTTTTTGGAACTTGTGAATAGAAACTACCAATTGGATCACCTTTAGTTGCTCTCATAGTTACACCATAAGCAGGAAGTAAATCAATATAATTTCCACCTGTGTTTAATTGTGTTACTTCGTTTAAGTTTTTAGTAAATGTGTAAGTTACGTTCCATGTAAAGTCCTGATTTTTAATTGGACTACCTGAAAGAGAAAGCTCAATACCTTTGTTCACAACATCTCCAGCGTTGATAGCTTTGATAGTATAACCTGTTGATGGGTCTAATGGTAGGTCTACAATAAGGTCAGAAGTCGTTTTGTGATACAATGCGATATCATAGCTAATTCTGTTTTTGAAGAAAGATCCTTCAGCTCCAACTTCATATTCTACTGTACTTTCAGGTTTTAACTCTGGATTACCAAGTCTTCCTGATGCTTCGAAGAAACTTACTCCTCCAATTGGAGATGCAATTATACCAAAGTTCGCGTTAGCAGAACCAGAGATATATGAGTCTTCTGTTGTGTATACCCTTGTATCATTTGCAATTTTTGAAGCAGCTGCTCTTAATTTAAGGAAAGTATTTCCGTTATCAATTGCAATAGCACCTAATGATAAAGATGGGTAGAAATATGAGTTATTTCCTATTGGTAATGTTGATGTAAGATCTTGTCTAGCTGTAGCCGTTGCAAAATATCTGTTTTTAAATGCAAACTCAGCAGATGCGTAAACAGCTCCTGTTTTTCTAAGGCTGTTTGATTGATCAATTACTGGTCTTAAAGCTGAGTTTGAAAGCTCATAAAATCCTGGAAGACCTAAATTTGTTACAGTGTTTTTCAATATATCAGTCTCTCTTTTGTTGTAGTTAAAACCTCCTAAAAGATTTAATGTCCAATCTTCACTTAAGTTTGTGTTATAATTAATATTGAAGAAAGTATCAAACTCACTGAATTCTGATCTTGATTCTGTTACACCTCCTACTACTGGATTAGCACCAGCAATTGCCTGAGGAGTACCTGGAGCATAATTTACAATTGCACCGTAGCTCTTAAGTCTTTCTGTTCTAACGTTACCACCAATTTGCCATGAAGCTGTAATTTTGTCAGTTATTTTGTAACTTAAATTAACGTTTCCGAAAAGGTTGTGTCCGTATACTTTTGTGCTGTTCTCATTAATTGAAAAATATGGATTAGCAGCGTATGGAGTAAAATAGTAATCTGGAGTATTGAAGACATTGTTTTTGTAATCTCTTAAATCTACAATACTAACGTCTCTAGGAATTTGTAATAAATCCTGTTGCAAAGTTGAACCTTGTCCTGCATCATCACCCTGACCTGTGTTAACTACACTTTGGTCTTTGTAAACATAATTAAGAGAAGTTCTTAATGTGAATTTTTTACCTTTTAATCCACCATTAAATCCTAATGATTGTTTTTTGTATAAATCTGCATCAGTTGGTACAACACCATCACTGTTTACATTTGAAAAAACTAAAGAGAAATCAGAATTGTCTCCACCACCACTTAGAGTTGCAGATTGTGTAGCTAGTGTACCTGTGTTGTAAAAATCTCTTACGTTATTTTTTAAACCAACATAAGGTTTGATTTGTTGAGTATTGTTGTAAACTGTTCCCCATGGTCTAACCTCTCCATTGAAAGCAGGTCCCCATGAACCATTTTCGTTACTGTAAGAATTAGATCCTGAGAATCCTAGTCCATTCCAACCTTCACCAAATTGATTTTGTAAATGAGGAACTCTTGCTACTTCGCTGAATTCTGTTGAAGCTAATAAATCAACTTTAATTCCAGAGTTAGCTTTACCTTTTTTAGTAGTAATGATGATTACACCACCACCAGCTCTTGAACCATATAATGCTGATGCAGCCGCTCCTTTAAGAACAGTCATGCTCTCGATGTTATTTGGGTCAATGTCACTGATTCCGTTACCAGTATCATACGATCTTGTTGATGTAGCAACTCCGTTATTACTAGTACCAGTTGGGGTATTGTTAATCGGTGTTCCGTCAACAACATAAAGTGGACCACCACTGTTTGTGATACTGTTTAAACCACGGATAACAACTTTAGTTGAAGCCCCTGGTTGAGAAGGTGCAGTAATGTCAACCCCTGCGATTTTACCAGAAAGAGTTTCAAATGGGTTAGTATTAACTACTTGTGTAAGTGCGTCCGCTTTTAAAGTTGTTGTTGCGTAACCAAGAGATTTTTTCTCTCTTTTGATACCAAAGGCAGTTACAACAACACCTTCTAGTTCTTGCGCACCAGCGTCTGCTAGTTTTACATTAACATTTGCAGATGTAGCAGCTACTTCTTGAGTTTTCATTCCGATGTAGCTAAATACCAATACTTGGCTTGAAGAAGCTTTGATCGAGAATTTACCATCAAAGTCTGTTTGCGTTCCCGTTTTAGTTCCTTTAACTAATACACTAACACCTGGTAAAGGTATTCCTGCATTGTCAGAAACTGTTCCCGAAACAGCTCTTTCTTGCGCAAAAGAAAGTTGCGCAACTAGTACTAATAAAAGCACTAAGAATCCATTGAACTTTAGTTTCATTTTTAAATATTTTGAATTAGTCCGACAAAAATCTTAATAATTTGTTAATCTACCTAATTTAAAAAGCTTTTTTTTTAGTTAAATAATAAATTTAGGGTGCGATTTTATCTTTTTATAGATTAAAACCTCCTTAAAATTACAAATCCGCAATTTTTAGTGTTAAATTTGAGGATAATTAAAAATTTTGTCAAACGACGAAATGTTAAATTTATAGATGAAGGGTGATTAATTGTTTTTTTTATAACTTTTATCTTAAAAAAAACAGTCGGTCGAAGTGCTAAATTTTGTTAAAATAGTCGTGAATCTTTAATAGTCAGCGTTAATACGTGTGTAAACTATTTGTTTTGTAGTATTGCTTTTTGAAATTTAGCAAATTTTTTATCCTATGAAAAGATTAGAAATATGGCTTATTTCTAGTGTCTTTTTTTTGATTTAGGACTCTGATAAATAGGTTTAATGTAAAATTACGGTTAACTGATTTCTGGAAAAAAAACGGTTGCAGGTATTTTGTAGCTACTTTCGGTTTTTAATAAACTAAAAAAAATCCTAATATTTTGTTGGTTTATTTTTTGTGCTAGACTAAAATTTAACATTATAGGAGATAGTAAGGATGCTGTTGTAGAATTTTATTTCTGAGTCATTTGTGCTTCCATTGGCTATTATTACTTTTAATAATCCGTTTTTTGTTAGTAGTCCTAAGCCTACTCCGGCACTGATTAAATTATTGAATTTTGTGCTGTTTTTTATTGTAGTCTGATCTTGATAAATTCCGTAATCAAGAATGGTGTGTATGTATAAATTTGGAGAAAGTAGGTATCTGTATTCAGTAATAAATAAATTTGCAATATTTCCTTGGAGGCTATTTTCTGAAAATCCTCTAATTGAATTTAATCCTCCAAATCTAAAAAGTTCATTTATTATATAATTGTCGCTTTTTAGATATAGAATTTGAGGGTTGATGAAAACAAAGTTTTTTTTATTTAATTCGAAAGTATAAGACAGATTTAGGTTAGCGTAAAATTGATTAGTTGTTTCTGTAGTTTCGGAAGAGTTGTTTGTGCTTCTTTTTCCATAACCAAATAATAGATTTGCATACGATTTTCTTGGGAACAGATAGTTAGAGTAATTATTTTTTTTGTATTCTAGTGTGGTAGTAATGTAGGAGTTTTTGAAATCGCTGAGTGTGGTATTGTTGGTGTTTTGGATGTCGCTTGATTCTGTTGATTGGTATCCAACATATATTTTAGAATTGTAATTTAAATAATAGCCGAGATCGATTGCTGTTTTTGTGTTTTGAAATGTGCTGTCCTGTTTGAAGATATTTAGCTGAGCTTTTATTCCTAGTGCGGTTTTGAAAATATAAGGAATTTCAAGTTTTGTATTAAAGGTTGTTTGTTTGTTGCCGTCAGTTTTCCAGTATAATGAAAATTGTTCACCTGCATGGAGTGTATTTATTAATGAAATATCTAAATATCCATTAAGTCGTATTTTTTTACTGTCATCATTTGAAAAACCTATGTAGCCATCAAAAGTATTGGCTTTCCTTTTTTCTATATAAGCATAGATTTTAGTTGAGTCGTTTGTGAATAAAATTTCTGGATATTTTAACTGATTTGCAAATTCGTAATTGTTGATGTCTTGATAAAGTTCTTTTGTAATTTCTTGATTAAAGGTTTTGTTTAAATATTTTTTACGAAGTTGTTTTAGATGGCTATCTGGAAAAAAGTTTCTCTCATTTTGATTTCCATAATTTAGAATAATTGAATTTATACTGCGTTTTTTTTCGGTTTTAAAGCTTAAATCGGCATAAAGGATGGTGTCTTTTTTCTGAATATTTTCGAGTTTAATCTTGCTCAGTGCAAAACCAGATTTTTCAGCCTCTAATATTTTTTGATTTAAGTAGTTTTCCACTTCGCTATAAGGAATTATTAGGCTGTCATTTTTTGTTTTTTCAGTTTTGAAAAGAAGATTGTTTGTTCTTATATATATATGTATGTATTTTATTTTTTTATTTAATGATATAATGGCTGTATAGGAGCTGTCGTTTATTTTGTCGGTTTGTAGTATTTTGCTGTTGATGTATCCGATTTTAGAAAGCTTTTCGGTAGTGTTTTTTGTTTCGTTTAAAAGCGACTTTAGATTTGGATGTAGGTGATTGTAGTTTAATGAATCGATGATTTTACTTTCGGTATTGTTGGTGCCATTTATTTTTAGGTAAAAGTTTTGGGCATAACCAGAAATGCTTAAAAATAGAAAAAGAAATATTTGTATTAAGTGTTTCAAGGGCAGCTGTTTCATTTATTAAAATATTGCAAATATCTATTGTTTGTTTGTAAAATCATAAGCCTAAATAATCTTATTGAAAATTAATGGTTTAACGTTTGTATAGTGAAAAATATTTTATACATTTGCAACCCCGTAAAAAGCGGGAATTTAATAAACATAATAATTTTTAGTATTAATTATGCCAACAATTCAACAATTAGTAAGAACAGGAAGAACTCAGATCACTAAGAAGAGTAAATCGGTTGCTTTAGATTCTTGTCCTCAAAGAAGAGGGGTTTGTACGCGTGTTTACACTACTACACCAAAAAAACCAAACTCTGCAATGCGTAAAGTTGCGCGTGTACGTTTGACAAATGGTAATGAGGTGAATGCTTACATCCCAGGAGAAGGACATAATCTACAAGAGCACTCGATAGTATTAGTGCGAGGTGGAAGGGTAAAAGATTTACCAGGTGTTAGATATCATATCGTTCGTGGAGCGCTTGATACGTCAGGTGTTGCGGGAAGAACGCAAAGAAGATCTAAGTACGGTGCTAAACGCCCAAAAGAAGCAAAAAAGTAATTTAAAAACTTTTAAGAAAAAGACATGAGAAAAAGAGCGGCAAAGAAAAGACCACTTTTACCGGATCCAAGGTTTAATGACCAATTAGTTACACGTTTTGTGAACAACTTAATGTGGGATGGTAAGAAATCTACAGCTTTTAAAGTATTTTATGATGCAATTGATATCATTGAAACTAAAAAGCAAAATGATGAGAAAACTTCATTAGAGATCTGGAAAGATGCTTTAACAAACGTTATGCCTCACGTAGAAGTACGTAGCCGTAGAGTTGGTGGAGCTACATTTCAAATCCCAATGCAAATTCGTCCAGACAGAAAAATTTCTATGGCAATGAAGTGGTTAATACTTTATTCAAGAAGAAGAAATGAAAAATCTATGGCACAGCGTTTAGCTTCTGAGTGTTTAGCAGCTGCTAAAGAAGAAGGTGCTGCGGTTAAGAAAAGAATGGATACTCACAAAATGGCAGAAGCTAACAAAGCATTCTCTCACTTTAGATTTTAATTCGTAAGAAATGGCTAGAGATTTAAAATATACAAGAAATATCGGAATCGCTGCTCACATTGATGCTGGTAAAACAACAACGACAGAGCGTATTCTTTTTTATACTGGAAAGTCACACAAAATTGGTGAGGTGCACGATGGTGCTGCAACAATGGACTGGATGGCTCAAGAGCAAGAAAGAGGTATTACAATTACTTCTGCTGCTACAACTTGTACTTGGAACTTTCCAACTGTACAAGGTAAAGTTATTCCAGAATCATTACCATACCACTTTAATATTATTGATACTCCTGGGCACGTTGACTTTACTGTAGAGGTAAACCGTTCTTTACGTGTGCTTGATGGTTTGGTTTTCTTATTTAGCGCTGTTGATGGTGTTGAGCCTCAATCAGAAACTAACTGGAGACTTGCGGATCAATATAGAGTTCCTCGTATGGGATTCGTAAACAAAATGGACCGTCAAGGTGCTAACTTTTTAGCTGTATGTGGGCAGGTTAAAGATATGTTGAAATCGAATGCGGTTGCAATTACTTTGCCTATTGGTGATGAGGCAGATTTTAAAGGTATTGTTGACTTAGTGAAAAATCAAGCTATTGTATGGCATGATGAAACTCAAGGAGCTACTTTTGATATCGTTGATATCCCAGCTGATATGGTTGATGATGTAAAACACTACCGTTCTATCCTTATCGAAGAGATTGCTACTTATGATGAGAATCTTTTAGATAAATACATGGAAGATGAAAACTCTATTACAGAGGAAGAAATCAACAATGCTTTAAGAGCTGCAACTATCGATATGGCAATCATTCCTATGCTTGCTGGTTCTTCTTTCAAAAACAAAGGAGTTCAATTTATGTTAGATGCTGTTTGCAAGTATTTACCATCTCCATTAGATAAAGAAGGTATTGAAGGAATTCATCCTGATGATGCTGAATTATTAGAAGAAGATCAAACTAAAATCTTACGTCGCCCAGATGTAAAAGAGCCGTTTGCTGCTTTAGCATTTAAAATTGCTACTGACCCATTCGTAGGTCGTTTAGCTTTCTTCCGTGCTTACTCTGGACGTTTAGATGCTGGTTCTTATGTTTTAAATACTCGTTCTGGTAACAAAGAGAGAATCTCTCGTATTTACCAAATGCACGCTAACAAACAAAATCCAATCGAATTTATTGAGGCTGGAGATATTGGAGCTGCTGTAGGATTTAAAGATATCAAAACTGGAGATACTTTGTGTGATGAAAAGAATCCGATTATTTTGGAATCTATGAAATTCCCAGAGCCGGTAATCGGTATCGCTATTGAGCCTAAAACTAAAGCTGACGTTGATAAAATGGGTATGGCTTTAGCTAAATTAGCTGAAGAGGATCCAACGTTTACTGTAAGAACTGATGAGGCTTCAGGTCAAACTATTATTTCTGGTATGGGTGAGCTTCACTTAGATATCTTAGTTGATCGTATGAAACGTGAGTTTAAGGTAGAGGTTAATCAAGGTGAGCCACAAGTAGAATATAAAGAGGCGTTTACTAAATCTGCTCAACATAGAGAAACTTACAAGAAACAATCTGGAGGTCGTGGTAAATTCGGTGATATCGTATTTAGAATCGAGCCTGCTGATGAAGTTGATGGTAAAGTTCCAGTTGGATTACAGTTTGTAAATGAGGTAAAAGGTGGTAACGTACCTAAAGAGTATATTCCTGCTGTTGAAAAAGGTTTCCGTGAGGCTATGAAAACAGGTCCATTAGCTGGATACGCTGTTGATAGTTTAAAAGTGACTTTATTAGACGGGTCTTTCCACCCTGTGGATTCTGATGCTCTTTCTTTTGAATTAGCTGCTAGAATGGGTTATAAAGAGTCAGGACGTGCTGCTGGAGCTGTTATTCTTGAGCCAATCATGAAAATCGAAGTTATTACTCCAGAAGAAAATATGGGTGATATCGTAGGTGACTTGAACCGTCGTAGAGGTCAAGTTAATGACATGGGTGATAGAAATGGTGCTAAAACTATTAAAGCTGATGTGCCTTTGTCAGAAATGTTTGGTTATGTAACTACATTAAGAACATTATCTTCTGGTAGAGCTACTTCAACAATGGAGTTTTCTCACTATGCAGAAACACCTTCTAATATTTCAGAAGAGGTAATCAAAAAAGCAAAAGGTAACGCTTAATTTTAAGAAAATGAGTCAAAAAATCAGAATAAAACTAAAATCTTACGATCACATGTTGGTAGATAAATCTGCTGAAAAGATCGTAAAAACAGTAAAAACTACTGGAGCAGTTGTAACAGGTCCAATTCCGTTGCCAACTCACAAAAAACTTTTCACTGTATTGCGTTCTCCGCACGTTAACAAAAAAGCGAGAGAGCAATTTGAAGTAATGTCATACAAGAGATTGATTGATATTTATTCATCTTCATCTAAAACTATTGATGCTTTAATGAAACTTGAATTGCCAAGTGGAGTTGAAGTTGAGATTAAAGTATAATTTTATTATATTTTTTCATATAAAAAGCGAGGTAGAAATACTTCGCTTTTTTTGTTTGTGAAATATGATTTTGAGATGTGTGTTTTGTGATTTTTTTATTTTTTTAAAATCTTGGATATTTTTGTAAAAGCCTTTGTTTAAAGGTAGTGTGGAGGATTAGTGTCGCGATTCTGTTATTTAATTGTTAAGTAAAAAGTCTTTTTGGGTGATGAAAAAGGAATTGGGTTTTGGTGGTAAAAAAGTTTCTTTTATTGGTATTTTGAGGCTTGGATTTTGATAATGAGCGATTTAATTTTTCTAACTGTTTGGTTTATTCAATTTTAATATCTACTTTTGCACTCCCTGTTTGGAAATTTCTGTTATTTTCAAATTGAAGGGAATTTTAGTAATTAATAATTAATATTTATGTCTGGGTTAATTGGTAAGAAAATCGGCATGACTAGTATCTTCGACGAAAACGGGAAAAATATTCCTTGTACAGTAATCGAAGCTGGACCATGCGTTGTTACCCAAGTCAGAACCAACGAGGTTGACGGGTATGAAGCGTTGCAACTTGGTTTCGATGACAAAAACGAGAAACATTCTACTAAAGCGGCTTTAGGTCACTTTAAAAAAGCTGGAACTGTTGCTAAGAAAAAAGTCGTTGAATTCCAAGATTTTGCAACTGAACAAAAATTAGGAGATCTTATTGATGTTACTATTTTTGAAGAAGGAGAATTTGTAGATGTACAAGGTGTATCTAAAGGTAAAGGTTTCCAAGGTGTTGTTAAACGTCACGGTTTTGGTGGTGTTGGACAAGCTACTCATGGTCAGCACAACCGTTTAAGAGCGCCAGGTTCTGTAGGAGCTTCTTCTTATCCATCTAGAGTATTCAAAGGAATGCGTATGGCTGGAAGAATGGGAGGAGAAAATGTAAAAGTTCAAAACCTTAGAGTTTTAAAAGTAGTTGCTGATAAGAATCTACTTGTTGTTAAAGGATGTGTTCCTGGGCACAAAAACTCTTATGTAATCATTCAGAAGTAATGGAAGTAAAAGTATTAGATTTCAACGGAAAAGATACTGGAAGAAAAGTTCAACTTTCTGATTCAGTATTCGCAATTGAACCAAACAATCACGCTGTATATCTTGATGTTAAGCAATATCTTGCTAATCAAAGACAAGGTACTCATAAAGCTAAAGAAAGAGCTGAAGTAACTGGAAGTACGCGTAAGATTAAAAAACAAAAAGGAACTGGTACTGCTCGTGCAGGAAGTGTTAAGAATCCTTTGTTTAAAGGTGGTGGAACAGTTTTCGGGCCAAGACCAAGAAGTTATTCATTTAAATTGAATAAAGGCTTAAAGAGATTAGCTAGAAAATCAGCTTTCTCAATCAAAGCAAAAGAGTCAAATATTGTGGTTTTAGAAGACTTTAATTTTGAAGTGCCAAACACTAAAAATTTCATTAACGTTTTGAAAGCTTTAGGGTTAGAAAATAAAAAATCTCTATTTGTGTTGGGTGAGTCGAATAAAAACGTATATTTGTCGTCACGCAATTTAAAGGCTTCAAATGTCGTAACTAGCTCGGAATTAAGCACTTACGCAATATTAAACGCTAATAATTTAGTGCTTTTGGAAGGTTCTTTAGAGTTAATTGAAGAAAATTTAAGTAAATAATAGGAATATGAGCATCATTATTAGACCTATAGTAACGGAAAAAGTAACCAAAGAAAGTGAAGTTCTAAACCGCTTCGGATTCGTTGTTAACAAAAAAGCAAACAAAGTTGAGATTAAGAAAGCTGTTGAAGCTGCTTATGGAGTAACTATCGTTTCTGTTAACACAATGAATGTGAGACCAGATAGATCTACTAAATACACTAAAAGTGGTTTAATCAGTGGAAAGACAAATGCATATAAAAAAGCAATTGTTCAAGTACAAGAAGGAGAAACAATTGATTTTTACAACAATATCTAAGATAGAAAAATGTCAGTAAGAAAATTAAAACCTATTACCCCGGGTCAGCGATTTAGAGTTGTGAATGGTTATGACGCTATTACAACTGATAAGCCGGAACGCTCTTTGATAGCGCCGATAAAAAACTCAGGAGGTAGAAATAGTCAAGGAAAGATGACCATGCGTTATACGGGTGGTGGTCACAAGCAGAGATATCGTATTATTGATTTCAAAAGAACTAAAGATGGAATTCCAGCTACAGTGAAATCAATTGAATACGATCCAAATCGTACTGCATTCATCGCTTTGTTAGCTTATGCTGATGGAGAGAAAACTTATATTATCGCTCAAAACGGATTGAAAGTTGGTCAGAAATTAGTTTCTGGGCCAGAATCTCAACCAGAGATTGGTAATACATTACCTTTAAGCAGAATTCCTCTTGGAACTGTTATATCTTGTATTGAGTTACGTCCAGGACAAGGAGCTGTTATTGCTCGTTCAGCTGGAACTTTTGCTCAGTTAATGGCAAGAGACGGGAAATATGCAACAATTAAAATGCCATCTGGTGAGACAAGATTGATCTTGTTGACTTGTTCGGCTACAATTGGAGCTGTTTCTAACTCTGATCATCAATTAGTTGTATCTGGAAAAGCAGGTAGAACAAGATGGTTAGGAAGAAGACCTAGAACTAGACCAGTAGCGATGAACCCAGTTGATCACCCTATGGGAGGTGGTGAAGGACGTTCTTCTGGAGGGCACCCACGTTCAAGAAACGGATTGCCAGCTAAAGGTTACAGAACTCGTTCTAAGAAAAACCCGAGTAACAAGTATATCGTAGAACGTAGAAAGAAATAATAAGATATGGCACGTTCATTAAAAAAAGGACCTTTCGTTCATTATAAATTAGACAAGAAAGTTCAAGAAAACGTAGAAAGTGGTAAGAATGCAGTTGTAAAGACTTGGTCTAGAGCTTCAATGATTACTCCAGATTTCGTTGGACAAACTATCGCAGTTCATAACGGTCGTCAATTTGTACCAGTTTACGTAACAGAAAACATGGTAGGTCACAAATTAGGAGAGTTTTCGCCAACTAGATCTTTTAGAGGTCATGCTGGAGCAAAAAATAAAGGTAAAAAATAAAAGAAGCAATGGGAGTTCGTAAAAGAGAAACAGCAGATGCGAGAAAAGAGACTAATAAGTCTATCGCTTTCGCAAAATTGAATAACTGCCCTACTTCACCTAGAAAAATGCGCTTAGTAGCGGACTTGGTAAGAGGTCAGAAGGTAGAAAGAGCACTTAACATTTTAAGATTCAGTTCTAAAGAAGCTTCAAGAAAATTAGAAAAACTATTATTATCTGCAATCAATAACTGGGAGCAAAAAAATAGTGAAGGTAATTTAGAAGAGGCTGGATTATTTGTTAAAGAGATCAGAGTAGATGGTGGAATGATGTTGAAAAGACTTCGTCCAGCTCCACAAGGTCGTGCACACAGAATAAGAAAACGTTCTAATCACGTAACAATCGTGCTTGGAGCTATCAATAACACACAAAGCAATTCTTAAGCAGCATGGGACAAAAGACAAATCCAATTGGAAATAGACTTGGTATCATCAGAGGATGGGACTCAAACTGGTATGGTGGAAATGATTACGGTGATAAATTAGCCGAAGATCACAAAATCAGAAAGTATATCCACGCTCGTTTATCAAAAGCTAGTGTATCAAAAGTAATCATCGAGAGAACTTTGAAACTTGTAACCGTTACTATCACTACTGCTAGACCTGGTATTATTATCGGAAAAGGCGGACAAGAGGTAGACAAGTTAAAAGAAGAACTTAAGAAAGTTACTGACAAAGAGGTTCAAATTAACATCTTTGAAATTAAAAGACCTGAGTTAGATGCTTATCTTGTGGCGACAAGCATCGCTCGTCAAATCGAAAGCCGTATTTCTTACAGACGTGCAATCAAAATGGCTATTGCTGCTTCTATGCGTATGAACGCTGAGGGTATCAAAGTTTTGATTTCTGGTCGTTTGAATGGTGCTGAGATGGCGCGTTCGGAAGGTTTCAAAGAAGGTAGAATTCCTCTATCAACTTTCAGAGCTGACATTGATTATGCTCTTGCTGAAGCTCATACTACTTACGGTAGAATGGGAATTAAAGTATGGATCATGAAAGGTGAAGTTTACGGTAAGAGAGAACTTTCTCCACTTGCTGGAATGGATAAAAAACAATCTGGTACAGGTGGTGGAAAAGGTGGAGATGCTCCTAGAGGCAAATCTAACTTTAACAAAGGTGGAAAACCAGACGCTCGTAAAAGAAAGTAAATTTTTAAACTAAAGAAAAATGTTACAGCCTAAAAGAACAAAATACCGTAAGGTACAAAAAGGTAGAATGAAAGGTAACTCTCAAAGAGGGCATGAGCTTTCAAATGGAATGTTTGGTATTAAATCTGTACATGAAGATGGAATGTTCTTAACTTCTCGTCAAATTGAAGCTGCGCGTATCGCTGCAACTCGTTACATGAAAAGAGAGGGACAATTATGGATTAAAATTTTCCCAGACAAACCTATTACTAAGAAGCCTCTTGAAGTACGTATGGGTAAAGGTAAAGGAGCAGTTGAGTATTGGGCTGCTGTTGTTAAACCAGGAAGAATTATGTTTGAAGTTGGAGGAGTTCCATTGTCAGTTGCAAAAGAGGCTTTGCGCCTTGCAGCTCAAAAACTTCCAGTAAAAACTAAGTTCGTCGTTGCTAGAGATTTCGAAGCATAATTTATATTTATTATGAAACAATCAGAAATAAAAGATCTTTCTGCAGCGGAGTTGCAAGAAAAGCTTAGTCAAACTAAGAAAGTATATGCTGACCTAAAAATGGCTCACGCAATCTCTCCAATTGCTAACCCACTTCAGATTAGAAGCGTTAGAAGAACAGTTGCAAGATTAGCTACAGAGTTAACTAAAAGAGAGTTACAATAATTGTATTCTGCTGAAAGATGGAAGAAAAAAGAAATTTAAGAAAAGAAAGAATAGGTGTTGTTACTTCAAACAAGATGGATAAATCTATCGTGATTTCTGAAGTAAGAAAAGTAAAACACCCATTATACGGTAAGTTCGTGTTGAAAACTAAGAAATATGTTGCACACGACGAAACAAACGACTGTAACATTGGAGATACTGTAAGAATTAGCGAAACGCGTCCTTTAAGTAAAACAAAATGTTGGAGATTAGTTGAAATCTTAGAAAGAGCTAAATAATTATGGTACAACAAGAATCAAGACTAAAAGTAGCAGATAACACGGGAGCTAAAGAAGTTTTAACTATTCGTGTTTTAGGAGGTACTAAAAGAAGATATGCCTCTGTTGGTGACAAAATTGTAGTTTCTATCAAAGATGCAACTCCAAACGGAAACGTGAAAAAAGGAGCTGTTTCAACTGCAGTTGTTGTACGTACCAAAAAAGAAGTGAGAAGAGCTGATGGTTCTTATATCCGTTTCGATGACAATGCATGTGTTCTTTTGAACGCTGCAGGGGAAATGAGAGGAACTCGTGTTTTTGGTCCGGTAGCAAGAGAACTTCGTGAAAAACAATTCATGAAAATTGTATCATTAGCACCAGAAGTGCTTTAATTCGTTTTAAGATGATAAAGCTAAAAATAAAATCAGGAGATATCGTAAGAGTTATTGCTGGAGACCATAAAGGTGCTGAAGGTAAAGTTTTACGTGTTTACCGTGAGAAAAATAAAGCGATAGTTGAAGGTGTGAACATGGTTTCAAAACATACAAAACCAAGTGCTAAAAACCCTCAAGGTGGTATCGTTAAGAAAGAAGCTTCTATTCAAATTTCTAACATTTCTCTAATTGATCCTAAAACTAAGGAGACAACTAGAGTTGGTATTAGAATAGAAGGAGATAAGAAAGTAAGATTTTCAAAAAAATCTAATCAAGTACTATAGTAATGGCATATACACCTAGACTAAAAGAAGAATATAAGAGTAGAGTGATCTCTGCTCTTAAAGAAGAGTTCGGATATACAAACGTAATGCAAGTTCCTAAACTTGAAAAAATCGTTTTGAGCCGTGGAGTTGGTGCAGCTGTATCTGATAAAAAACTTATTGACTATGCTGTTGATGAGTTAACAAAGATCACTGGACAAAAAGCAGTTTCTACAATCTCTAAGAAAGACGTTGCGTCTTTTAAATTGAGAAAGGGAATGCCTATTGGAGCAAAAGTTACATTACGTGGAGAAAGAATGTATGAGTTTTTAGATAGACTTATCACTTCAGCTTTACCACGTGTTAGAGATTTCGGTGGTATTAAAGCTACTGGTTTTGATGGAAGAGGTAACTACAATCTTGGAGTTTTAGAGCAAATCATTTTCCCAGAAATTGATATTGACAAAGTAAACAAAATTTCAGGAATGGATATTACTTTTGTTACTACTGCAAAAACAGACAAGGAAGCAAAGTCATTATTGGCTGAATTAGGATTACCTTTTAAAAAGAATTAAGACATGGCTAAAGAATCAATGAAAGCCCGCGAGGTTAAAAGAGAGAAAACGGTAGCTAAATATGCTGAGAAGAGAAAAGCTTTATTAGAAGCTGGAGACTACGAAGGTTTACAAAGATTACCTAAAAATGCTTCACCAGTTCGTTTGCACAATCGTTGTAAATTAACAGGTAGACCTAGAGGTTATATCCGTCAATTCGGTATTTCACGTGTAACTTTCCGTGAAATGGCTAACAATGGGTTAATTCCAGGAGTTAAAAAGGCTTCTTGGTAATCTCGCAATAAGTTATTACTTTTGCAAACCAGAAAATAATTTTAATTGATTAAAGGTTCGGGAGACGGGTGTCTCCCGAAAACCATAATCGCAATCAAATACATATGTATACAGATCCTATTGCAGATTATTTGACTAGAGTTCGTAACGCTGTGGCTGCAAACCACAAAGTTGTTGAAATTCCAGCATCTAATCTTAAAAAAGAGATAACTAAGATCTTATTTGATCAAGGTTACATCTTAAGTTACAAATTTGAGCAGAACACTGTACAAGGTTCTATCAAAATCGCTTTGAAGTACGATAAAGATACTAAAGAGCCTGTAATCAAAGATATCCAAAGAATTAGTAAACCAGGTTTACGTAAGTACGCTGGTGCTGCCAAATTACCTAGAATCCTTAATGGATTAGGAATTGCTATTGTTTCTACATCAAAAGGTTTGATGACAGGAAAACAAGCTAAGCAATTAAATGTAGGTGGTGAGGTAATTTGTTACGTATACTAATTTTAAACACTAGATAAGATGTCAAGAATAGGTAAAAGTCCAATTGTAATCCCTGCTGGTGTAACTGTTGAAGTTAAAGATGGTATTATTACAGTAAAAGGAAAAAGAGGTCAACTAGTTCAGGAGTTTTCGGACGTAAATGTAACAGTTGAAGGCGATCAAGTTTTAGTAGAAAGATCGTCTGATCATAAAGACCATAGAGCAAAACACGGATTATTCAGATCTTTGATCAATAATATGATTGTTGGTGTTTCTGAAGGTTTCACAAAAGAACTAGAATTAGTTGGAGTTGGTTATAGAGCTTCAAACCAAGGTCAAAAGTTAGATTTAGCTCTTGGATATTCTCACAATATTGTTTTAGAGATTGCTCCAGAAGTATCTTTAGAAACAGTATCTGAAAAAGGTAAGAACCCAATCGTAAAATTAACATCATTTGATAAACAACTTTTAGGACAAGTTGCTGCGAAAATCAGAAGTTTCCGTAAGCCAGAGCCATACAAAGGTAAAGGTGTTAAATTTGTGGGTGAAGTATTAAGAAGAAAAGCAGGTAAATCAGCTTAAAATATAAGATTATGTCATTAACAAAATCTGAAAGAAGACAGAGAATTAAATTCAGAATTAGAAAATCGGTTAGTGGTACTGCTGCAAGACCTAGACTTTCTGTTTTTAGAAGTAATAAAGAAATTTACGCTCAAATCATTGATGATGTAAATGGAGTTACTATATTAGCTGCATCTTCAAGAGAAAAAGAAATAGGAAAAGGTACTAACGTTGAAGTAGCTGCTGCTGTTGGAAAACTAGTTGCAGAGAAAGCGTTAAAAGCTGGGATTGATACCATCACTTTTGATAGAGGTGGATATTTGTATCACGGTCGTATTAAATCATTAGCAGAAGGCGCAAGAGCCGCTGGACTTAAATTCTAATATATTATGTCTAAATACAAAAATGTAGAATTGGTAAAACCTAGTGGTCTTGAATTAAAAGATCGTCTAGTTAGTGTTAATCGTGTTACTAAAGTTACAAAAGGTGGTAGAGCTTTCGGTTTTTCTGCTATTGTAGTTGTAGGTGATGAAAATGGAGTAGTTGGTCATGGATTAGGAAAATCTAAAGACGTTTCTGAAGCAATTGCGAAAGCAGTAGAAGATGCTAAGAAAAATCTAGTTAGAATTCCTTTGAATGGACAATCTGTTCCTCACGAACAAAAAGGTAAATTTGGTGGTGCACGTGTATTCTTAATTCCAGCATCTCATGGTACTGGAGTTATTGCTGGTGGAGCTGTTCGTTCAGTTCTTGAGTCAGTAGGTATTCACGATGTATTGTCTAAATCTCAAGGATCGTCAAATCCACATAACGTAGTAAAAGCAACTTTTGATGCTTTATTGCAAATGAGAAGCGCTCATACTGTTGCAAAACAAAGAGGTGTTTCTTTAGAGAAAGTTTTTAAAGGTTAATTCAGGAAATTATGGCTAAATTATTAGTAAAACAAGTAAGAAGCAAAATCAACTGTCCTCTTTCTCAAAAGAGAGGGTTGGAAGCTTTAGGTCTACGTAAAATTGGACAAGTTGTGGAGCATGAGTCAAATCCTGCTATCCTTGGGATGATAAACAAAGTTAAACACTTAGTTTCTGTAGAAGAAGCTAAATAACAAATACTGTTATGAATTTAAGTAACTTACAACCTGCTGAGGGATCTACACACAATCAAAATAAAAGATTAGGTAGAGGAGAAGGTTCTGGAAAAGGTGGTACCGCTGCACGTGGACACAAAGGAGCAAAATCTCGTTCTGGTTATTCTAAAAAGATTGGTTTTGAAGGAGGGCAGATGCCACTTCAAAGACGTGTACCTAAGTTTGGTTTCAAAAACATCAATCGTAAAGAATACGAAGGTGTTAATTTAGATACTCTTCAATTATTAGTTGATAACGGTGTAATTACTGATTCTGTTTCTATGACAGATTTCGTAGCAAATCGTCTGGCTACTAAAAATGAAATCGTTAAGATTTTAGGTAGAGGAGAATTGAAAGCAAAATTAAAAGTAACTGCCCACAAATTTACTGCTACTGCAAAAGCTGCTATTGAGGCTGCTGGTGGAGAAGCTGTAACTATATAACTTATCTATTAAGATGAAGAAATTTATTGAATCAATAAGTAATGTTTGGAAAATCGAAGAACTAAAAAATAGAATCTTAATTACGTTAGGATTACTTTTAGTATATCGTTTTGGAGCACACGTTACGCTTCCTGGAATTGACGCAACGCAATTGACTGGATTAGCGGGACAAACTAAAAATGGTCTAGGATCTATTCTAGACATGTTCACCGGGGGTGCTTTCTCTAAGGCTTCAGTTTTTGCTTTAGGTATCATGCCTTATATTTCTGCGTCTATTGTTGTTCAGTTGATGGGGATTGCGATTCCATATTTACAAAAACTTCAAAATGATGGGGAAAGTGGTAGAAAAAAGATTAATCAAATCACTCGTTGGTTGACAATCGCTATCACATTGGTTCAAGGTCCAACTTATATCTATAATTTATACAGAACATTGCCTAGTAATGCATTTTTGCTAGGCTTTAATTCTCCCGAATTTTTGTTCTCGTCTGTTATCATTTTGGTTACTGGTACAATTTTTGCTATGTGGCTTGGTGAGAAGATTACAGATAAAGGTATTGGAAATGGTATTTCATTGTTAATTATGGTTGGTATTTTAGCTCGTTTACCACAAGCTTTTATACAAGAGTTTACAACTCGTGTTACCAATAACAATGGAGGTCCAATGTTATTAGTTATTGAAATTATTGTGTGGTTATTAGTTATTATATCTTGTGTATTGCTTACAATGGCAGTACGTAGAATTCCTGTACAGTATGCTCGTCGTACAACTACAGGAGATTACGAACAAGATTTGGCTGGAGGTAATAGACAATGGATCCCTCTTAAGCTTAATGCTTCTGGGGTTATGCCAATTATTTTTGCTCAGGCAATTATGTTTATTCCTGCTGCTGTAGCTGGATTGTCTAAATCAGATACATCACAATCTATTGTTGGTGCATTTAGTAATATGTTTGGTTTTTGGTATAATTTTGTTTTTGCAACTTTAATTATTGTATTTACATTCTTTTATACTGCAATCACTGTACCTACTAATAAAATGGCTGATGATTTAAAGAGAAGCGGTGGTTTCATTCCTGGAGTTCGTCCTGGAGCAGAAACTTCTGATTTCCTTGATAAGGTGATGTCTTTAATAACTTTCCCAGGATCTTTATTCCTTGCTTTGATTGCTGTGTTCCCAGCTATTGTTGTAAGTATTATGGATGTACAACAATCTTGGGCAATGTTTTTTGGAGGTACCTCATTAATAATTATGGTTGGAGTTGCAATAGATACTATTCAACAAATCAATTCATACTTGTTAAACAAACATTATGATGGTTTAATGAAGACTGGTAAAAATAGAAAAGCGGTAGCTTAATATATTTATGGCAAAACAATCAGCAATAGAACAAGACGGATCAATTATTGAAGCATTATCAAATGCGATGTTCCGTGTAGAGTTAGAAAATGGACATATTGTAATTGCTCATATTTCTGGAAAAATGCGAATGCATTATATCAAATTATTACCTGGTGATAAAGTGAAACTAGAAATGAGTCCTTACGATTTGTCAAAAGCAAGAATTACTTATCGATATTAAAGGATATTCACTATGAAAGTTAGAGCATCAGTAAAAAAGAGAAGTGCCGAGTGCATTATCGTGCGTAGAAAAGGGAGACTGTACGTAATAAACAAAAAGAATCCTAGATTTAAACAAAGACAAGGATAATTATGGCAAGAATAGCAGGGGTAGATATCCCAAAAAACAAAAGAGGTGTTATCGCACTTACCTATATCTTTGGATTAGGAAAAAGTAGAGCTATTGAGATTTTAGAAAAAGCTCAAGTTAGCCAGGATAAAAAAGTTCAAGATTGGAATGATGATGAAATCGGAGCGATTCGTGAAGCTGTTTCATTTTACAAAATTGAAGGAGAATTACGTTCTGAAATTTCTTTAAACATTAAACGTTTAATGGATATCGGATGTTACAGAGGTATTCGTCATAGATCTGGTCTTCCATTAAGAGGGCAAAGAACTAAAAACAACTCAAGAACAAGAAAAGGTAAAAGAAAAACTGTTGCTAACAAGAAAAAAGCAACTAAATAATAAGTAATATGGCTAAAGCAACTGCAAAAAAACGTAAAGTTATCGTTGAATCAACGGGTGAGGCTCATATTTCTGCCACTTTTAATAACATTATTATTTCTTTGACTAATAAGAAAGGTGAAGTTATCTCTTGGTCTTCAGCTGGTAAAATGGGTTTCAGAGGTTCTAAAAAGAATACTCCTTATGCAGCTCAAATGGCAGCAGAAGATTGCGCTAAAGTAGCACTTGAGGCAGGACTTAAAAAAGTGAAAGTTTATGTAAAAGGACCAGGTAACGGACGTGAGTCTGCTATCCGTTCTATTCATAACGGTGGAATCGAAGTTACAGAGATTATCGATGTTACTCCAATGCCACACAACGGATGTCGTCCTCCAAAAAGACGTAGAGTTTAATTTTTTATTTTTATAGTATAAACAAGGTAGAACATAGATTATCGAAGGATTAGACCTGAATTCATAATTTCTACCTTAAAATTTTTTTTAAAATGGCAAGATATACTGGTCCTAAAACCAAAATCGCTCGTAAATTTGGCGAGGCAATCTTCGGAGATGATAAATCTTTCGAAAAAAGAAATTACCCACCTGGACAACACGGGATGGCTAAAAAAAGAGGAAAAAAATCTGAGTATGCTGTTCAGTTAATGGAAAAGCAAAAAGCTAAATATTCTTACGGAATTTTAGAAAAACAATTCAGAAATTTATTCGAAAAAGCATCAGCTACTAAAGGAGTTACTGGTGAAGTTTTATTACAATTATGCGAAGCAAGATTGGATAATGTTGTTTTTAGAATGGGAATTGCTCCATCTAGAAGAGGTGCGCGTCAAATCGTTTCTCACAGACACATTACTGTAAATGGAGAGGTTGTTAATATTCCTTCTTACCACCTTAAGCCTGGTGATAAAGTTGCAGTTCGTGAAAAATCTAAATCTTTAGAAGCTATCGAACGTTCTTTATCAAATTCAAGTCATGTTTATGAATGGATTACTTGGAACAATGATCTTAAAGAAGGAACTTTTGTTTCTGTACCTGCGAGACTTCAAATTCCAGAAAACATTAAAGAACAATTAATCGTAGAGTTGTACAACAAATAATAATTGACTTAGTCGAAATTTATGGCAATATTTAATTTTCAAAAGCCCGATAAAGTTATCATGATCGATTCAACCGATTTTGAAGGTAAATTTGAGTTTAGACCTTTAGAACCTGGTTATGGATTGACAGTTGGTAATGCACTTAGAAGAGTTTTGCTTTCAGCGTTAGAAGGTTATGCAATTACATCTGTTCGTATCGAAGGTGTAGATCATGAGTTTTCTACTATTTCAGGTGTTGTTGAGGATGTTACCGAAATTATCCTTAATCTAAAACAAGTACGTTTCAAACGTCAGATTGAAGATATCGATAATGAATCAGTTACTATTTCTGTTTCTGGTAAAGATCAATTAACAGCAGGTGATTTTCAAAAATTTATCTCAGGTTTTCAAGTTTTGAATCCAGACCTTGTTATCTGTAATTTAGATTCTAAAATCAAATTGAACTTCGATTTAACAATCGAGAAAGGTAGAGGATACGTTCCTGCTGAAGAGAACAAAAAACAGAATGCTGCAATTGGAACAATTTTTACAGATTCTATTTTTACTCCGGTAAAAAATGTAAAATATGCAATCGAAAATTTCCGTGTAGAGCAAAAAACAGATTACGAAAAATTAGTTTTTGAAATCAAAACTGATGGATCTATTAATCCAAAAGATGCTCTTACTGAAGCTGCTAAAGTTTTAATTCACCATTTCATGTTATTCTCTGACGAAAGAATTACACTTGAGGCTGACGAAATTGCACAAACAGAATCGTATGATGAAGAGTCATTGCATATGAGACAATTGCTTAAAACTAAGCTTGTTGATATGGATTTATCTGTGAGAGCATTAAATTGCTTGAAAGCGGCTGAAGTTGATACACTTGGTGATTTAGTATCGTTCAATAAAAATGACCTAATGAAATTCCGTAATTTTGGTAAAAAATCTTTAACTGAACTTGATGAACTTGTTGCAGTGAAGAATTTAACTTTCGGAATGGATTTAGCTAAATACAAATTAGATAAAGAATAATTTACTTCATATTTTGCTCTCCATAGTGGATTGTAGCAAGATGAAGATAAAAAAAACACGTCATGAGACACGGAAAAAAATTCAACCACTTAAGCAGACAGACTGGACATAGAAAAGCTATGTTGGCTAATATGGCTTGTTCTCTTATTGAGCACAAACGTATTAATACTACTGTTGCTAAAGCTAAAGCGCTTAAACAATTTGTTGAGCCTTTAATCACAAAATCAAAAGAGGATACGACTCATAATCGTCGTATTGTTTTTGCTTACTTGCGCAGTAAATATGCAGTAACTGATTTGTTCAGAGATGTAGCTGCTAAAGTTGGAGACCGTCCAGGAGGATACACTCGTATCATTAAAGTTGGAAATCGTTTGGGAGATAACGCTGATATGGCGATGATCGAACTTGTTGACTTCAATGAACTTTACAACGGAGGTAAAAAAGAAGTTAAAAAAGCGAAAAGCCGTCGTGGTGGTAAAGCTAAAAAAGCTGAAACTGCTGCTCCAGAAGCTCCTGCTGCTGAAACAGAAACGACTACTGAAGCTTCTGAATAATTATGAAAGTAATCATTCTATAGAAATCAAGGATAAACTAATTTTTAGTTTATCCTTTTTTTTTGATTTTTTTGAAACGGAAGAAATGTAACTTATTTAAAATGATAGGTTTTATTTTTACGAATGAAAGTTTTAAAAAATCTTGGAAGGGCTATTTTAAAGAAGTAAATTTGCAAAATTCTAATTACACTTAAAACCTATATTTTGGTTTTATAACTTGATTAAAAAACAATACAAATTAAATAATGAAATACACAACACGACAAAGCGCCATTTTATTACTTAGTGACGGAACAATCTTTCACGGAAAATCTATCGGAATTAGCGGTAAAACTTTTGGTGAAGTTTGTTTTAATACGGGAATGACTGGGTATCAGGAAATTTTTACTGATCCTTCTTATTTTGGACAAATAATGGTTGCGACAAATACACATATCGGAAACTATGGTGTTAATGATTCTGAAGTTGAATCTGATAGTATTAAAATTGCCGGTTTAGTTTGTAAAAACTTTAGTTTTAATTATTCTAGAGAAAATGCTTCTGGAAGTTTAGAAGATTATTTCACTAAACAAAATTTAATCTGTATTTCTGATGTTGATACGCGTGCACTTGTAAGCTACATCCGTGACAATGGTGCTATGAATGCTGTTATTTGTACAGATGGGACTTCAATAGAGGATTTGAAGAAAGAGTTGGCTAATGTGCCAAATATGGAAGGTTTAGAATTAGCGTCTAAAGTTTCGACTAAAGAGCCATATTTCTTTGGTGATGAAAATGCTACTTACAAAATCTCGGCTTTAGACCTTGGAATTAAAAAGAATATTTTAAGAAATCTTGCTAAAAGAGATTGTTACATTAAAGTGTATCCTTTTAATTCTACTTATAAAGATATGTCTGAATTTAATCCAGATGGTTACTTCTTGTCAAATGGGCCTGGAGATCCAGATCCGTTGTTCGGGGCTATTCAAGTTGCTAAAGATATATTAGCAGATAACAAGCCTTTGTTTGGAATCTGTTTGGGGCATCAGGTAATTGGTCTTGCGAATGGGGTTGAAACTTATAAAATGTTTAACGGACACCGTGGAATTAATCATCCTGTAAAAAATATTATTACAGGTAAAGGTGAAATAACTTCACAAAATCACGGTTTTGCTGTTAAAAAAGAACAATTAGATAATCATCCTGAGTTAGAAATTACACACGTACATTTAAATGATGGAACTGTGGCTGGAATGAGAATGAAGAATAAGAATTGTTTCTCGGTTCAATATCACCCAGAGGCGAGTCCTGGACCACACGATTCATCATATTTATTTGATCAATTTGTGGAGAACATAAAAACTGCAAAAGCCTAAAACGATGTAGTTAATAAATAAACGTGTTTAATGACGAGAGTGCGTTTATAGTATTAAATATTTTTATAATTTCGAAAAAAAAATATAATTTATTAATAAAAAACAAAAATAATGAGTATTATAATTAAAGTTCACGCAAGACAAATTCTTGATTCTAGAGGTAATCCTACTATTGAAGTTGATGTAGTAACTGAAAATGGAGTTTTAGGTAGAGCTGCTGTTCCATCTGGAGCATCAACTGGAGAGCACGAAGCTGTTGAATTACGTGATGGAGGTAAAGCTTATCTAGGTAAAGGTGTTTTGAATGCAGTGAATAATGTAAATACTATTATTGCTGAAGAATTAGTTGGAACTTCTGTTTTCGAACAAAACACAATTGACCAATTAATGATTGATTTAGATGGTACTCCAAATAAATCTAAATTAGGAGCTAATGCTATTTTGGGGGTTTCTTTAGCCGCTGCAAAAGCTGCTGCTAACGAACTTGGTTTACCATTATACAGATATGTAGGTGGTGTTTCTGCTAACACACTTCCTGTTCCAATGATGAACATTATAAATGGTGGTTCTCACTCTGATGCGCCTATCGCATTCCAAGAGTTTATGATTTTCCCTGTAAAAGCAACTTCTTTTACACATGCAATGCAAATGGGAACTGAAATTTTCCATAATTTGAAAAAGGTATTACACGATAGAGGTTTGAGTACTGCTGTAGGTGATGAAGGAGGTTTTGCTCCAAACTTAGCTGGAGGAACTGAAGATGCTCTAGATACCATTAAATTAGCTGTTGAAAAAGCAGGATATTCTTTCGGTGACGAAATTATGATTGCTCTTGACTGTGCTGCTTCTGAATTTTATGTAAATGGAAAATACGATTATACTAAATTTGAAGGTGAAACTGGAAAAATCAGAACTTCTGCTGAGCAAGCTGAATACTTAGCTGAACTTGCTTCTAAGTACCCAATCATTTCTATCGAAGACGGTATGTACGAAGATGACTGGGATGGATGGAAAGCTTTAACTGAAAAAATCGGAGATAAAGTGCAATTAGTAGGAGATGATTTGTTTGTTACTAATGTTGCTCGTTTGTCAACTGGTATCGAAAAAGGAATTGCTAACTCTATTTTGGTAAAAGTAAACCAAATTGGAACTTTAACTGAAACAATTGCTGCTGTAAACATGGCGAAAAACGCTGGATATACATCTGTAATGTCTCACCGTTCTGGAGAAACTGAAGATAACACAATTGCTGACTTAGCAGTTGCTTTAAACTGTGGCCAAATTAAAACTGGTTCTGCTTCTCGTTCAGATCGTATGGCAAAATACAATCAATTATTAAGAATTGAAGAAGAATTAGGAAGTACTGCTTATTTCCCTGGTTTGAATGCTTTTAAAATCAAATAATTGTACAAATTATATATTAGAAAAAACCATCTGTTTTTGCAGATGGTTTTTTTTTGGAGTTTTAACAAATTCATAGCAGTATTCTTTTTTTAATTAGTCTTAAATTCATTAGATTTGATAAATTATTATTTAAAGAATTATTTCCAGTATATTATGTCAAAAATAGCTACATTAGAAATAGATGGTAAAAAGGTTGAGCTTCCAGTAATCACAGGAAGTGAAAACGAATCAGCTATCGATATCAACAAATTACGTGATTTAACAGGTTATATTACACTTGATCCAGGTTATAAAAACTCAGGATCTTGTACAAGTGAAATCACTTTCCTAGATGGAGAAGAAGGGATTTTGCGTTACAGAGGATATTCAATC
Source organism: Flavobacterium sp. PLA-DH12 (assembly GCF_059511845.1). Classification (NCBI taxonomy): domain Bacteria; kingdom Pseudomonadati; phylum Bacteroidota; class Flavobacteriia; order Flavobacteriales; family Flavobacteriaceae; genus Flavobacterium; species Flavobacterium sp. PLA-DH12. The sequence continues at coordinate 331,084 of NZ_JCAMPD010000005.1, read as the reverse complement.
GAAGATCTTGCTGAAAAAGCTAGTTTCTTAGAGGTTTCATATCTTTTGATTTTTGGTGAATTGCCTACAGCTAAACAATTAGAAGATTTTGAAAATGGTATTAAAAAACATTCTTTGGTAAACGAAGAAATGAAAAATATCATTGATGGTTTCCCTAAAACAGCTCACCCAATGGGCGTGTTGTCTGCTTTAACTAGTGCTTTAACAGCTTTTAACCCAAAAGCGGTTAATGTAGATAACGAGAAAGAAATGTACGAAGCTATTTGTAAAACAATGGCAAAGTTTCTTGTAATTGCTACATGGACTTATAGAAAATCTATGGGGTATCCTTTAAATTACTACGATAATACAAAAGGATATGTAGAAAGCTTCATGCAATTAATGTTTAAATTGCCTACTGGACCTTATGCTGCAAATCCAGTAATTGTAAACGCTTTAGATAAATTATTTATTCTTCATGCTGATCATGAGCAAAACTGTTCTACTTCTACAGTTAGAATGGTAGGTTCTTCTCATGCAGGTTTATTTGCTTCAGTTTCTGCGGGAGTTTCTGCGCTTTGGGGGCCTCTTCATGGAGGTGCAAACCAAGCAGTACTTGAAATGCTTGAAGAAATCAACAAAGATGGTGGAGATACAGATAAATTTTTGGCAAAAGCAAAGGATAAAAATGATCCATTCCGTTTAATGGGATTTGGACACAGAGTGTACAAAAACTTTGATCCAAGAGCTAAAATCATCAAAAAAGCAGCAACAGAAGTATTAGAAACTTTGGGTGTTGAAGATCCAATTTTAGATATTGCAAGAAAATTAGAAAAAGCAGCTCTTGAAGATGAATACTTCAAATCAAGAAACTTATATCCAAACGTTGATTTCTACTCTGGAATTATCTACAGAGCTTTAGGAATTCCAACCGATATGTTTACTGTAATGTTTGCTATTGGAAGATTGCCAGGTTGGATCGCGCAATGGAAAGAGATGCGTGAAAATAAAGAACCAATCGGAAGACCAAGACAAATTTATACAGGACATCCTTTACGAGAGTTTAAGTCTAATAAATAAAAAACGAAAGCTTCACTTAACTGTGAAGCTTTTTTTATATTTGCTCAAAATACAATAGAGTTATGTTGCAATTAAATGTAAAGAACGAAACGTCTCGACTTCGTGCTGTAGTTCTGGGTTCTGCTGTTCATAATGGACCAACTCCAACTATAGAAGAGGCTTATGATCCTAAATCATTGGAACATATTAAAGCAGGAACTTATCCTGTAGAAAAAGATATGGTTGCTGAAATGGAAGCTTTTAATGCTGTTTTTCAGAAATATGATGTAACTGTTTATCGTCCGCAGATGATTGAAAATTACAATCAGATTTTTGCTAGGGATATTGGGTTTGTAATTGATGATATCTTTGTGAAATCGAATATTCTTCCAGATAGAGAACGTGAATTAGATGCTATTCAATATGTAATTGATCAGATTGATCCATTAAAAGTAGTTCGTCCTCCAGAAGAAGTTCATATCGAAGGAGGAGATGTGATGCTTTGGAATGACCATATTTTTATTGGAACTTATAAAGGAAGCGATTATAAAGATTATATTACTGCAAGAACAAATATGCACGGTGTAAATTATATTAAATCGCTGTTTCCAAATAAAATTGTTAAAGAATTTGATTTAGTGAAATCTAAATTGGAAGCAAGAGATAATGCCTTGCATCTAGATTGTTGTTTTCAGCCGGTTGGAAAAAACAAAGGCATTATTTATAAACGAGGTTTTCGTGAAGAAGCAGATTATCTTTATTTAGTGAAACTTTTTGGTAAAGAAAATCTATTTCATATTGAAAGAAACGAAATGTATAATATGTTTTCAAATGTGTTTTCAATTGATGAAAATGTGGTGGTTTCTGAAAAGAATTTCACAAGATTAAACAACTGGCTTCGTGAAAATGGTTTTGTCGTTGAAGAAATTCCGTATGCTGAAATTTCAAAACAAGAAGGTTTGTTGAGATGTTCGACGCTTCCATTAATTAGAGACTAAAGAAGAATTTTAAATTTCAGGCTTCTAGAAAAACTTGAAACCTGAAACTTGAAACAAAAAAATAAAGAATGAGACAGACTACTAATGCGATCGTAATGATTCGCCCAGTTGCATTCAGGATGAATGAACAGACGGCTGTAAATAATTATTATCAAAAAGTATTAGACGGACTTTTACCAAGTACCGTTAATGCAAAAGCGCAACAGGAATTTGATGCCTTTGTAGAAAAGCTTAGGGCGGTCGGTGTAGATGTAACGGTTGTCGATGACAATTTAGAGACTGATACTCCAGATAGTATTTTTCCAAATAATTGGGTTTCATTTCATGAAAATGGAGACGTTGCACTTTATCCGATGTTTGCTGAGAATCGTCGTCAAGAACGTCGTGAAGATATCTTGGATACTTTGGAAGAAAAAGGATTCGAAATTGCGAATATCATGGATTACACTTCTGCAGAAGAAGATGGCATTTTCTTAGAAGGAACAGGAAGTTTGTTATTAGATAGAGCAAACGGAAAAGCGTATTGCGCATTATCGCCAAGAGCAGATGAAGAATTGTTTATAGAATTCTGTGAAGATTTTGATTATGCTCCTGTAATTTTTGAAGCTTTTCAAACTGTTGATGGTGAGCGTAAATTAATTTATCATACCAATGTGATGATGTGTTTAGGTGAAACTTTTGCAGTTATTTGTGCAGATTCTATTGACGATAAAAAAGAACGTAAAATGGTTCTGGATAATCTTAAACAAGATCAGAAAGAGGTAATTCTAATATCAGAAGATCAAGTGAATAACTTTGCTGGAAATATGCTGGAAGTTAGGGGGAAAGATGATAAGAGATATATTGTAATGAGTGCGTCGGCACATCAAAGCTTAACTCCGAAACAAATTTCGCAATTAGAAAACCACGCAGAAATTTTAAGTTCGAGTTTAGATACAATTGAGGCTTGCGGTGGTGGAAGTGCCAGATGTATGATGGCTGAAGTTTTCTTGCCAAGAGCTTAAAAAAAAAGGATATTTCAAAAGAAAAAGGGATGAAATTATATAAATTTCATCCCTTTTTCTTTTGGATAGTACAGTGATATTTGTTAAAAATTTCCTTTAATAATATTGATTATAGCACTTACTATATATTGAATTCCAATTGAAATAACTATAAAGCCAACAATTCTAGAAATTGCAACAATACCCGAGGCTCCCAATATTCTAGCTAAATAATGTGCGCTTTTTAGAATAGCAAAGATGGCAATTGCAATTGCAAGGATTGCAAGGGTTGAAATTATAACTTCATTTATTTCATGGTGTTCTTGATAAAAAGCAATTAAAAGTGACATAGATCCAGGACCCGCAAGCATCGGGATTGCGAGGGGTGTAAGTGCAATATCATTTCTGTGCTGTGCTTCGTTTTCAATTTTTTTATTGATTCCTCGTTTCTTGTTGAATTTTCCAGATAATAAAGAGAATCCAGAATTTACAATTACGATCCCTCCAGCAATCCTTAAGGCATCGATACTAATGCCAAAAAAAGTTAAAACATATTGTCCTATAAAATAAGAGACCAATAATATGATAAAAACATTAATTGCAGTCCAAAGAGAGATTCGAGATCTTTCTTTTTGCGAATCGTGTTGGGTTAAACCAACAAAGATCGGAACGGTGCCTATAGGGTTTAGTACTGAAAATAAAGCAGCAAATAAGTAAATAAATAATTCCATATTACATTGGTTAGTTAAGTAAATGTAGTTATTTTTTGATGCTTTTGTATGAAATTATGTTATGATTATGTTTTTATTGCTATTGATTCTGAATCAAAGACATAAGGTTTAATCGTTCTTTTTTGATTACTTTTGCAATCTAAATAAAAACTATGAAAAGCAAAAAAACATTAGTTATAGGAGCTTCAACAAATCCAGAACGTTATTCATTCAGAGCTGTAAATGTGCTTGTAGGAAAAGGGCACTCGGTGTTAGCAATAGGGCAAAAAGCAGGTGAGGTTGCTGGAGTGAAAATTCAAACTAAAGCAATACCGGTTAAAAATATTGATACGATTACATTGTATTTAAATCCCTCTCGTCAAAGGGATTATTATAATTATATTATTGAGGCACATCCTAAGCGTGTAATTTTTAATCCTGGAACTGAAAATCCAGAATTGTATCAATTATTAGAATTAAATGATATTCAAATTGAAGTGGCTTGTACATTAGTTTTGCTAGCTACAAATCAATATTAAATAAAATAATTGATTAGTGATTTCCTACTATCATTAAGGTTTGAATTTAATAGTTGTAATGTAGGCTAAACCATTAAAAGTATTACTTTTGTCGTCATGGAATTTTCATCAAAATTAATCGAAAAAGCAGTAAACGAAATGTCACAATTGCCAGGGATTGGTAAGCGTACAGCTCTTCGATTGGTTCTTCATTTGTTGAAACAGCCTAAAGAACAAACAGCCTTTTTATCTCAAGCGTTATTAAATATGCGTGAGGATATTAAGTTTTGTGAAAGTTGCCATAATATTTCTGATACTAAAATTTGTGAAATCTGCGCTAATCCTATTAGAAATCATGAAACGATATGTATTGTAGAGGATATTAGAGATGTCATGGCAATTGAAAATACTGGGCAATTTAAAGGAATATATCATGTGCTTGGTGGAAAAATTTCTCCTATTGAAGGCGTTGGACCCAATCAATTGAATATTTCTAGTTTGGTGACAAAAGTGAAATCTGGAAGTGTATCAGAGATTATTTTTGCATTAAGTTCAACAATGGAAGGTGATACGACAAATTTTTATATTTATAAACAAATTGCAGATTCTGAGATTATAATCTCAACGATTGCGAGAGGAATATCGGTTGGTGATGAATTGGAATATGCAGACGAAATAACATTAGGGCGAAGCATTTTGCACAGAATCCCTTTTGAAAAAACATTTAAAAATAATTAACCAACCCAAAATAATAACTTGGTTTTCCTGAACACTGTAAGGAAAAGCTATGTTTGCGATAAAATTGAACGAATGACAAAAAAAAGCTTTTTTCTGTTTCTATTAATTTCAATGTTGTTTACCTCATGCATTCCGATTAAAGATTTGGTTTATCTTCAGGATAAAAATGATTCTGGCGAACAATCAGCGATTGCAGCGGTAGAGGCGAAACCATATAGATTACAGGTAAATGATGTTTTGAGCATTAATATAAAAGCAATAGATCCTAAATTAGTTTCTATTTTTAATACCACAGAAAATCAATCAACTCAAACGGGTAAAACTGAATCTAGTTTGTATTTTGATGGGTTTACAGTTGATGATCATGGAAATATTAGAATGCCAATTTTAGGAGAAATAAATGTAATTGGCTATACTCTTGAAGAAGTTCGTTTAAAAATCGAAAAGAAATTATTAGAAGAGTATTTTAAAAGCGAAGCTAATGTTTTTGTTACAGTGAAGTTGGCAGGTTTTAGATATACTATTAATGGAGAGGTTGGAAGTACTGGAACAAAAACATTGTTTAAAGATAATGTAACCATTTTGGAAGCTGTTGCAAATGCAGGAGATATTACGACTGTTGGCAATAGAAAAGAAGTAACAGTAATTCGTCAAACTCCGACTGGTGTGCAAATGCATAATCTTGACCTTACAGATGTGAATGTAATGAAGTCACCTTATTATTATTTACAGCCAAATGATTATATATATGTAAAACCGCTGAAACAAAAAACTTGGGGAACAGGTCAGACGGGAATACAGTCAATAGGAACAATAATTACATTATTGTCTTTAGCTACTACAGTTTACCTAATTATAAAGTAAAAATAGATTTTTAAAATGTTAGATATTAAAGACTTTGCCATTTTTGAAAATCATTCTCATTTTGATTTTAAAGGTTTTTTGTTAAAAATTGTAGGCTATTGGAAATGGTTTCTTGCAAGTTTGATTATTGCGTTCACTATCGCTTATCAGATAAACATTCGTAAAGAGAAAATTTATGAAATGCAGACCTTGGTTTCTATTAAAGAAGAAAACAATCCTTTTTTTACTGCAAATACAAGTTTGGTCTTCAATTGGGGCGGGATTTCTGATCAAGTAAATGGTATTTCGACAATCTTACAATCGCGATCTCATAATGAATTGGTGGTAGATAAGCTTCAATTTTATACTGACTATTTAGAACAAGGAAAATATAATTTAATAGATTCATACGGAGCTGTACCATTTTATGTTGACATTGATAAAACAAAAGGACAGCTTGCAAATACATTAATTAGCATAAAGTTTTTAAGTGAAAATGAATATCAAATCGAGATTCCATTTGAAAATAGCTCAGTTTCACTGATTACTTATGGCAATAATTCTTATAGTAATACTTCTGTACAACCGATAACTTTTATAAAGAAATACAAAGTAGGTGAGAGTGTTAATCTTCCATTTTTGAATTGGAAACTTCAAATAAATGACAATCCAGGATTTTATAAAGGAAAGGAATACTTTGTTAGATTTAATGATTTTGATGGAACTGTATCTCGATATAAAAGTATAAATGTTGATACCGGAAGAAGTGGAGGGTCGATATTAACTTTATCGCTGCAAGGAACAAATAAGGCAAGGCTGGTTGATTATTTGAACTCTACTGTAAAAATGCTTATTAAAATTCAACTTGATGGGAAAAATCAATTTGCGACAAATACTATTAGATTTATTGATAGCACACTTGTGGCAATGGAATCTCAGCTCAAACAGACAGGAAACGAATTAAAATCTTTTCAAAAAGATAAAAATGTTTACGAAATAGAAGGAGGTGGCTCTAAAGTTTCAGAGAAAATCATGGATTTCGATGTTGAAAAAGACCAGCTAACGAGAAAAATAGCGTACTATAATTCGCTAAAATCATACTTAAATAATAGCGTTGATTATTCTAGATTACCAGCGCCTTCTGTTGCTGGAATTGAAGATCCAAATATTGTAGCGAATGTATCAAAACTTATAGCGCTTTCAACCCAAAGATCAGAAATGGCTTATGCAGTAAAAAGTGAAAAAATATTTAAAGATTTTGACAACCAGATGGCAGCAGTAAAAAATGTTCTTCAAGAGAATATTATTACTGCAAAAGCATCTTTATTGTATGATTTATCTTTGATAAATGCAAAAATTGGTCAGGCGGAAAGTACAGTAAGAAGACTCCCAGCAGAACAGCAGGAATTGCTAAAGATTAAAAGAAAATATGATTTAAATGATAATATTTATACAGAATTCCTTCAGAAGAGAAATGAAGCAGAAATTGTAAGAGCATCTAACCTGTCAGATATTCATTTTATTGATCCAGCAAAAGATATAGGAGAAGGTTTAATTGGTCCCAAAACCTCTGTAAATTATATAATGGCTTTGTTTTTAGGGGTTTTAATCCCGTTGTTATTTGTATTGATAATTTTTTTCATTAATAATTCAATTCAAAATAGTGAAGATATTAGTAAGCTAACTCAGATTCCACTGCTTGGAGTTATTGGGTTTAATAAGGATTCTAGTAGTTTGGCAGTTTTTGACAAACCTAAATCGGCTCTTTCAGAAGCTTTTAGAGGGATACGTTCTTCGCTCCAGTTTTTATATAAAAAACAGCAAGTTAGCGGATCAAAAACACTACTGATTACCTCTTCAATTAGTGGTGAAGGTAAAACATTCTGTTCGATTAATATTGCTACAGTTTTTGCTTTAAGTGAAAAGAAAACAGTAATTGTTGGTTTAGATTTGCGAAAACCAAGATTGGCGGGTGAATTTCAAATAAAGTCGTCTTTGGGAGTTGTCAATTATTTAATTAAACAAAATAATTTGGAAGAGATAACTAATTCGACTCCAATTCCAAATTTAGATGTAATTCTTTCTGGACCAATTCCCCCAAATCCTTCGGAGTTAATTTTAAGCGATGCGATGAAAGAAATGGTTGATGAACTGAAAAAGAAATACGATTATATCATTTTAGATACTCCACCAGTTGGTTTAGTGGCAGATTCACTAGAATTAGTTCAGTTTGCAGATGTAACATTGTATATAGTAAGACAGAATTATACTAAGAAAGATATGATAACGTTGTTAAATACCAGACTTAAGCGTGGAGAGCTAAACAATGTGAGTATTGTGTTGAATGGTTATGAAAATAAAGCAAAATATGGTACAGGCTACGGATATGGATATGGTTATGGAGCTTATTCAAATGGTTATCATGAAGAGGAAGTCAAAGTTGGTTTTTGGAAATCATTTATGAATCGGTTTAAAAAAAGCTAAATTTGAATAAATGGGAAGAGAAATGAAAAGTACAATTTTGATTACAGGAGGAGCTGGATTTATCGGTTCGAATTTGACGGAGTATTTTTTAGGCTTAGGTTACAAAGTTGTTTGTTTGGACAATTTTGCTACTGGACATCGCCATAATCTGAAAGATTTTTTGAATAATCCAGATTTTAAATTGGTAGAAGGAGATATTCGAAATATGTCTGATTGTGTTTTAGCGGTTCAAGGTGCTGATTATGTTTTGCATCAGGCAGCTTTAGGTTCTGTTCCTAGATCAATTAAAGATCCAATTACGACCAATGATGTAAATGTTTCTGGGTTTTTAAATATGCTTACGGCAGCGCGCGATGCCAAAGTAAAACGATTTGTATATGCAGCAAGTTCATCTACTTACGGCGATTCTCAAGGACTGCCAAAAGTTGAGGATGTTATCGGGAAACCACTATCACCTTATGCAATTACTAAATATGTAAATGAGTTATATGCAGAAATTTTCAGTAAAACTTATGGCTTAGAAACAATAGGTTTGCGTTATTTTAATGTTTTTGGAAGAAAGCAAGATCCAAATGGAGCTTACGCGGCGGTAATACCGAAATTTGTAAAACAATTTATGAATCATGAAAGTCCAGTGATCAATGGAGATGGAAATTATTCTCGTGATTTTACCTATATTGATAATGTTATTCAGATGAATGAATTAGCAATGACCTCACAAAATTCAGAAGCGATTAATTCTGTTTACAATACTGCATTTGGTGATAGAAATACATTAAATGATTTAGTTAAATATTTAAAAGAGTACCTGTCGGAATTTGATCCAGAAATAAAAGGTATTCCAGTCATTTATGGTGAAAATAGAGCCGGAGATATTCCGCATTCATTGGCAAGTATTGAAAAAGCAAAAAAAAATCTAGGGTATAATCCAAAGTATTCTTTGCAAGAAGGTTTAAAAGAAGCTGTTGGATGGTATTGGAATAATTTAAAATAAAATTTAAGATCAAGATAAAAGAGATCAAATGAAAATTACAAAAATTTGCTGCATTGGTGCAGGATATGTTGGTGGGCCTACCATGGCAGTTATTGCTCAAAAATGTCCACACATTCAGGTTACAGTTGTTGATTTAAATGAACAAAGAATAGCTGATTGGAATGATCCAAATCCTGAAAATATTCCAATATATGAACCAGGCCTTTCTGAAGTTGTGGCAGAAGCAAGAGGGAGAAACCTGTTTTTTTCGACAAATGTTGATGAAGCAATAGATGACGCTCAAATGATATTTATTTCAGTTAATACCCCAACCAAAACTTATGGTAAAGGGAAAGGTATGGCGGCTGACTTAAAGTATATTGAATTATGTGCGAGACAAATAGCACGAGTAGCAAAACAAAATAAAATTGTAGTTGAGAAATCAACTTTGCCAGTTCGAACAGCTGAAGCAATTAAAAGTATTTTAGATAATACGGGAAACGGTGTTCAATTTCAGATTCTTTCAAATCCAGAATTTTTGGCAGAAGGAACAGCAGTTACAGATTTATTAAATCCAGATAGAATTTTAATTGGTGGTGATACAACCCCAGAAGGAGAAGAGGCAATTAATTCATTGGTAGATGTTTATTCAAATTGGGTAAGTAAAGGTCGAATTTTGACAACAAATGTTTGGTCATCAGAATTATCAAAACTTACTGCAAATGCTTTTTTAGCGCAACGAATTTCTTCGATTAATGCAATGTCGGAATTATGTGAACAAACGGGAGCAGATGTAAGTGAAGTAGCGAGAGCAATTGGAATGGATAGCAGAATTGGACCTAAATTCTTAAAAGCTTCAGTAGGATTTGGCGGTTCTTGTTTTCAGAAAGATATTCTAAACTTAGTTTACATAGCAAAGTCATACGGATTGAATGAAGTGGCAAATTATTGGGAACAGGTTATTATTATGAATGATCACCAAAAAAGAAGATTTTCTAATAAAATTGTTCAAACATTATATAATACTGTCGCAGATAAAAAAATTGCATTTCTTGGTTGGGCTTTCAAAAAAGATACCAACGACACAAGAGAATCGGCAGCAATTTATGTGGCTGATGATTTAATAAACGAACAAGCTAAAATTTCAGTTTACGATCCTAAAGTGTCTGAAAATAAAATGTTGAGTGATTTAAATTATTTGGAAACAAGATCTAGTCAAGAAAATACAAATGCATTAAATGTGTTTGAAAATGCTTATGAAGCATGTAAAGATGCTCATGCAATTGCAGTCTTAACTGAGTGGGACGAATTTACGACTTATGACTGGCAAAAGATTTATGATTCTATGCATAAGCCAGCTTTTATTTTTGATGGAAGAAATATTTTAGATGCGAAGTTACTTGGGGCTATTGGCTTTGTATATAAAGGAATAGGATCTTAAATTGTTTTTTGTATTAAGTGAAGTGAAATGATGTAAAAATGTGAAGTAGTATTTGAGTTTTACTTCTTTAATAAATAAAAAAATGAATTGGTACGTAGTTTATACAAAACCTAAATGGGAAAAAAAAGTAGCCGATAAGCTAAATCAATTAGGAGTTGAATGTTATTGTCCTATTATTACTCAGGTTAAACAATGGTCAGATAGAAAGAAAAAGATTGAGACGCCACTTTTCAACTCGTATGTTTTTGTTCAATTGTCAGATTCAGAGCGGAGTTCTGTTTTTAACGTGGCAGGGGTAATTCGGTATTTGTTTTGGCTAGGAAAACCCGCAATTGTAAAAAATGAAGAAATAGAAACAATAAAGAAAAGTCTTAAGGCACCTAATATTAGTGATGTTTCAGTTTCTACTATACAGGTTGGGGATAAAATTAAATTAGAATCGGGGGCGTTTAGTAACCAAAGCGCAATAGTGCAAGAAGTTTCTAATAATTATTATACTCTAGTTCTGGAAAGTCTCGGATGTATTTTGAAAATAAAATATAAATAATAGCGTTATCCTAATAAAATTAACAGAAGAGAAAGTCTTTTTTTAGATTTTTTTCTTCTGTTTTTTTTATAAAGTAATTATTTACAGCCTGATTAATAAGGTATTGTAGTTAAGTGTTTTTTTATTAACAATTAGTTTTTAAGTATTACGGGAAACCGTATTGAATAACTAGAGTTATTGTACTATATTTGCCGAAAATGATTAATTTAGGTAGCTGAGTCAGAGGTATGTGACTTGGAACGGCGAAGCCGTGAATTTTAATGACCTAAATAAATTGAAGAAATGGAATTAGAAAGAAATGTGAAAATTGCGGTTATTGGTTTAGGATATGTAGGCCTGCCTTTAGCGCGATTATTCGCGACAAAATATGCGGTTGTAGGTTTTGACATAAACGAAGCAAGAGTTGCGTCATTAAAATCTGGAACAGATTCAACTTTAGAAGTTGAAGATGATATTCTGCAAAAGGTTTTAGTTGAAAAACCTAACGAAAAAGGATTGTATTGCACGACTTCAGTAGATGATATTGCAAGTTGTAATTATTATATTGTTACGGTTCCTACTCCAGTCGATAAAAATAATAGACCTGATCTGACTCCGTTATATAAATCGAGTGAGACAGTTGGTAAAGTATTAAAAAAAGGAGATATTGTAATATATGAATCTACAGTATATCCAGGAGTTACAGAAGAACAATGCGTTCCTGTTTTAGAGCGAGTTTCTTCTTTAAAATTCAATGAGGATTTTTTTGCTGGATATTCTCCAGAAAGAATAAATCCTGGAGACAAAGAACATACTGTTGAAAAAATCCTAAAAGTTACTTCTGGCTCAACCCCGGAAATAGGATTAAAAGTTGATGCTTTATATAAATCTGTTATTACAGCAGGAACTCATTTAGCTCCAACAATAAAAGTTGCAGAAGCTGCAAAAGTTATTGAAAACTCACAGCGAGATATTAATATTGCTTTTGTAAATGAATTGGCTAAAATATTCAATTTAATGAATATTGACACCCAAGAAGTATTAGCAGCAGCAGCGACAAAATGGAACTTTTTGCCATTTAAGCCTGGTCTGGTTGGAGGACATTGTATAGGCGTAGATCCATATTATTTAGCTCAAAGAGCACAAGAATTTGGATATCATCCTGAAATTATTTTAGCAGGAAGACGTTTGAATGACAGTATGGGAGAGTATGTAGCGTCGCAAATAGTGAAGCTAATGATAAAAAAAGGCATTTCTGTCAATGGTGCTGAGTTATTAATGCTCGGTATTACTTTTAAAGAAAATTGTCCGGATGTTAGAAACACAAAAATAGTAGACGTTGTAAAAGCGTTAAAAGATTACGGAATAATTGTTACTATTTTTGATCCGTTAGCTAGCCCAGAAGAAGTTAATAGAGAATATAGTTTAAAGACTATCAATTGTATTCCGAAAGAGAAATTTGATGCATTAGTATTAGGAGTAGCTCACTCGGAGTTTCTTCAGATCGAGTTTTCAAATTTGCAAAAGGAGAAAAGTTTAATTTATGATGTAAAAGGAGTTTTAGGATCTTTAGCTGACAATAGGCTTTAGTTCTAGAATTCTTTTTTTATATAGAATATATGAGTTCGGATAAATCTATCACACATGTAATCCTTACAGGAGGAGTTGGGAGTCGCTTATGGCCACTTTCGCGTAAAAGTAGACCAAAACAATACCTTGAAATATTTGATGGTAAATCTTTATTTGAAATGACAGTTGAACGTAATAGTCATCTGGCAAATAAAGTAATGGTTGTTGGAAATATTGACAATCATCAATTAAGTGGAAAAGTGATGAGTAAAACCAATACTCAGTATGTAAATATTATTGAAGCAACTCCACGAAATACTGCAGCGGCAATTGCTTTCGCAGCATTTGCATCAAATCCAGAAGATATTTTAATTATCACTCCATCAGATCATATTATAGATCAAATGGAAAATTATAATCAAGCAATCAATGAGGCGGTTACAAAAGCTAATGATGGTTTTATTGTAACCTTTGGTGTTATTCCAACTAAACCGGAAACAGGTTATGGTTACATAGAAGCAGAAGGAGACAATGTAATCTCTTTTCGTGAAAAACCAAACGAAACCACAGCAAAAGAATTTATCTCAAAAGGAAACTTTTTGTGGAATAGTGGAATGTTTTGTTTTAAAGCAAGTGTCCTTTTAGAAGAATTAAAGAAATTTCAGTTTGAAGTTTATGAAAAATCAAAAATAGTTTGGGAATCAAGTAAAAATGGATTTTTAAATTTGGATTTATCTATGCAAATCCCTTCCATTAGCATTGATTATGCAGTTATGGAACGTAGTAAAAAAATTAAAGTTGTTCCTGCGTCTTTTTCTTGGTCAGATTTAGGTTCATTTGAATCGGTTTATGATTATTTATACTCAAAAGGTCATTCAACAGATTCTAACGGTAACATGGTTATCGGATGTGATAAACATACAACTTTTCTTGGTTTGAAAAATACTATTTTTGTTTATACTAAAACTGCAAATCTAATTTTGCAAAAAGAAAATTCGCAAGATGTAAAAGATATATATAACGAATTAGAAAAGCAAAATTCAGATTTGTTAAATTAATAAAAAGCATTTAAAAATGAAAAAAATTCTAATAACTGGTGGTGCTGGTTTTATAGGTTCTCACGTAGTAAGACGTTTTGTAAACAAATATCCAGAATATCAGATTTTTAATTTGGATGCATTAACTTATGCTGGAAATCTGGAGAATATAAAAGACATTGAAGATAAATCGAATTATATTTTTGTAAAAGGAGACATTGTTGATGAGAGTTTTATTAATGATCTTTTTGATCTTCATAAATTTGACGGGATTCTACATTTAGCTGCAGAATCACATGTTGATCGGTCTATTGAAGATCCTCTTGCATTTGTTAAAACTAATGTTATTGGAACAATGAATTTGTTAAATGCAGCTAAAAATCAATGGAAAGGAAACTTTGAAGGAAAAAGGTTTTATCATATTAGTACAGATGAAGTTTATGGTTCTTTAGGAGCTACAGGATTATTTACAGAGGAAACTCCGTATACTCCAAATTCCCCTTATTCAGCTTCTAAAGCAAGCTCAGATCATTTTGTACGAGCATATGGAGAAACTTATGGATTACCATATGTACAAACCAATTGTTCAAATAATTATGGACCTTATCATTTTCCTGAAAAACTAATTCCGCTTTTTATAAACAATATTATCAATAACAAATCTCTTCCAGTTTATGGTGATGGGAATTATACAAGAGACTGGCTGTTTGTAGAGGATCACGCTATTGCAATAGATCTTGTTTTTCATGAGGGTAAAAATCATGAGACATACAACATTGGGGGTTTTAATGAATGGAAAAATATTGATTTAGTAAAACTGTTATGTGAGGTTATGGATAGTAAATTAGGAAGAGAAAAAGGAACTTCTGAGAGATTAATTATCCACGTAAAAGATAGGCCTGGGCATGATTTACGTTACGCGATTGATGCATCAAAAATTAATAAAGAATTAGGATGGAAACCACAAGTGAATTTTAAGGAGGGATTGGAAAAAACAATTAATTGGTATTTAGATAATGGAGAGTGGTTGAACAATGTCACTTCAGGAATGTATAAGGAATACTATAAAAAACAATATTCATAAAATTTACGATGCTAGTACGGCATTTGATTAAGATAAATTACTCTTACATATATGAAAAAAACAACATATTTTTTTACCTTACTTTTTGTTTTGTTAATGTCAATCAATGCTAATGCGCAAGATTTCATGAAAACGAAAGATTTATCTACTGTAAATGTAGATTATATTTCTGATGACGAATTAGCTAAAATTAGTGCTCAGTTAAAAAGCAATAATACAACTATCGACCAGGTGGAACCAATGGCTTTAGCTAAGGGAATGAGCCAGACAGAATTTAATAAATTAAGTGTTAAACTTAAAGAATATGAAAAAAGGAATATTGGGAAAGACTTCAAATCTAGTAATTCATCCAAAAAATTAGATAAAGAAATAGATTTAGGAAGAAAACAAGAAAAAATACTAAATGAAAAAGTAAAAGATTCTGCAAATTCTTTAATTTTTGGTTCTGAATTATTTGATAATCCAAAACTAAATTTCGAACCTGATTTGAAATTGGCCACCCCCATGAATTACATTTTAGGGCCAGGAGACGAATTGCAAATTAGTGTTTATGGAGTTCAGGAATATGACGGAAATATTCCTGTAAGTGTTGAAGGAAAAATAACGATTGATTACGTTGGACAAATTTCTGTGTCGGGAATGACAATAGAAGCAGCTTCCCAAAAAATAAAAGCAGCTATAGCAAGAGTTTATAGTACAGTACGTTCTGGACAATCTCAGGTAAGCGTAAGTTTAGGTCAAATACGAACAATTAAGATTACTATTGTTGGTGGTAAACAACCAGGTAACTATTCTATTTCTTCTTTAGCAACAGTTTATAATGCCTTGCATTTAGCAGGAGGACCAGGTAAAAATGGTAGTTATAGAAATATAGAATTAATTAGAAACAATAGGATATATAAAAATATTGATATTTATAGGTTTTTAGTAAAAGGTGATCAATCTGACAACGTTAGTTTAAAAGAAAATGATGTAATTAGAATTCCTGCATATACTCAAAGAGTTACTTTGCAAGGAGAAGTAAAGCGACCAGGGATTTTTGAAATGAAAAAGGGTGAAAAATTCTCTGATTTGTTAAACTATGCATCTGGTTTTAATGAATTTGCTTACACTAGTTCTGTAAATGTTTTACAAAAGACAGGGAAAGAGTATAAGGTTCATGATATAAACGAAAGCGAATATAATTCTTACCAACCTCAATCTGGAGACGTTTTTAGGATTACTAAGATTTTAAATCGATTTGAAAATCGTATCAAGATTGAAGGGGCCGTTTTTAGACCAGATTATTATTCCTTTACAGAGGGAATGAGAATTTCGGATCTTGTTACAAGAGCAGAAGGATTAAAAGAAGATGCTTACAGTAAAAGAGCAAGAATTATTCGTTTAAAAACTGATTTGACAACAGAAATTGTTAATGTAGATTTAGGTGCTGCTTTATTAGGTGATTTAAATGCAGACATAGAATTAAAAAGAGAAGATATTGTAACAGTGTATTCTATTTTAGATTTTAGAGAAGAATATAAAATTACAATTGATGGAGAAGTAAAAAATCCTGGTGAATACGAGTATTTTGAGAATCTTACGTTAAATGATTTAGTAGTTCAGGTTGGAGGATTGACAGGTTCAGCTTCGAAAAGAGTTGAAATTGCAAGAATGATAAAATCTGATGCGATTGACGATTCGAATCCTAAACGTATAGAATTGGTGGAGTTGGAGATAACGGCAGATAATAATGAGCAAATTAAAAACTTCGTTTTAAAACCATTTGACGTCATAAATATTCGTAGGATGGCGGTTTACGAAAAACCCGAGATGGTTAAAGTTAGTGGTGCAATTACTTATCCAGGGAAGTATGTACTTGCTAATAAAAAAGAGACAGTTTATAATATTGTAATGCGAGCGGGGGGGTTAACATCGATTGCTAATCTAGATGGTATGAAAATAAAAAGACCTATAAAAGAAGAACAGATTGAGCAATTAGAGAATATAAATCTTAATCTAGATAAAAAAGAAACTCTAGATAAAAAAGAAGGAGTAGCAGAGGAATCTAATTTAAGATCTAAGGATACTCTTAACTCGAAATTATCTAGAAAATTAAGAGATGAATTGAAATATGCAACAATACCAGTTAATTGGGAAAAAATAGTGAAAGATAAAAACCATTATTCAAATGTTACTCTATTTCCAGGAGATGAAATAGAAGTATCTGTTTATAATGAAGGAGTTAAAGTAACAGGAAATGTTCTGTTAACTTCTGAAATTCCGTACAGAAAAGGAAAAGGATTTAAATACTATTTGAATGCAGTCGGTGGCGTAGATAACAAAGGATGGAAGAAAAAAGCTTATATAATTTATCCAAATGGAAAAGCTTCAGTGACAACTTCATTTTTGTTTTTTAGATCTTATCCACAAGTTGAACCTGATTCTCAAATAGTGATTCCTGAAAAACCTGAAACTAAAAAAATGTCAACGGGTGAATGGGTTGGTATTGGAAGTGTTGTTTCAAGTTTAGCTTTATTAATCGTAACAGCATTTAAATAAAAAAATTAATGGAGAATACAACAGAAGAAATAGAAGAAATATCGTTAAAAGAACTTATAGAAAAGCTTAAAGAATGGTATATCTACTTGCTTTCAAAAATAAAAATTATTTTCGTAGCAGTAATCATTGGTGCAATTTTGGGATTAACGTATTCATTTATTAAAAAACCTGTTTACACTGCTACATTAACTTTTGCTTTGGAAGATGAAAAAGCTGGTGGTGGAGGCTTAGGTGGAGCTTTAGGCTTGGCTAGTTCATTAGGGTTTGATCTAGGAGGAGGAGGAGGAAGTATCTTTACTGGTTCAAATTTGACTGAATTGTTTAAGTCTAGAACTATGGTTGAGCAAACTTTAATGACTCCTGTAAATGTAAATGGTAAGATAATTTCTTTAGCAGAAATGTATATTCAAAATGTTGAATGGAGAGATAAATGGGCAGACAATAACAAATTAAAGGATATCCAATTTTTGCCCAATACTAAACGTCAAGACTTTACGAGAGTTCATGATAGTATTTTAGGTGTAATTTATAAAGATTTGTCAAAATCATCTTTATCAGTAGCTCAAAAGGATAAAAAAATAGCTATAATATCTATGGATGTTAGTTCAACAAACGAATTGTTTGCTCTGTATTTTTGTGAGGCACTTGCGAAACAAGTTGGAAAATTTTATATAGATACAAAAAGTAAGAAAGCGCGCAATAACATGGAGATTTTGGAACGCCAAACAGATTCTATTCGAAACGAGTTGAATAGTGCAATTACGGGTGTTGCTATTGCAAATGATAATACTTTTAAGTTAAATCCAGCACTTAATGTGCGTAGGACTCCTTCGGTCAGAAAGCAAGTAGATGTACAGGCAAATACAGCCATTTTGACTGAGTTAGTTAAGCAATCTGAACTAGCTAAAGTCACGTTACGAAAAGAAACACCATTAATACAAGTTATTGATCGTCCTATTTTACCATTATACGAGGAACATTTTGGTAAAGTAAAAGGTTTTTTTATGGGAAGTGTTTTGGGTATTTTTTTTTCAATATTAATACTCGTAATACGTAGACTTTTAGAGGGATTGGAAGATCAGTAAATTATTGATAAAATTGTTATTAATAATTAAATGAGCTATTCTCATTTAAAGTTTTATTTTATAAATTATGTATAACTAATTTTTGGAGAAGAAAATTGCTAATTAAAATGAATAAAGATATAAAGATATACATCGCTGGGCACAATGGAATGGTTGGAAGTGCTATTTGGAGAGTATTACAAACTAAAGGATATTCAAATCTAGTAGGAATGTCGAGTTCAGAATTGGATTTGAGAAATCAAAAAGCGGTAAAAGAATTTTTAAATAAAGAAAATCCTGATGTAATAATTGATGCAGCAGCTAGAGTCGGAGGAATACTGGCAAATAGTGATTTTCCATATCAATTTATTATGGAAAATATGCAAATCCAAAACAACTTAATTGATTCAGCTTTGCAATCTGGAGTTGAAAAGTTTATTTTTCTTGGGAGCTCTTGTATTTATCCTAAACTTGCACCACAGCCTCTGAAAGAAGAATATTTGCTAACAAATGAACTAGAACCAACTAATGAATGGTATGCAATTGCCAAAATTGCTGGTGTAAAAGCATGTCAAGCAATTAGAAAGCAATTTGGAAAAGATTATGTGAGTTTAATGCCAACTAATTTATATGGTACTCATGACAATTTTGATTTGAATACTTCTCATGTGTTACCTGCTATGATAAGAAAATTTCATATCGCAAAGGAGAATAATAATTCTACAGTTACACTTTGGGGAGATGGCTCTCCTCTAAGAGAGTTTTTGTTTGTTAATGATATGGCAGAAGCAGTTGTTTTTGCGTTAGAAAATACACTTCCAGATTATCTGTATAATGTCGGTACAGGACAAGATTTGACTATAAAAGACTTAGCTCGAATTATTCAAAAAACTGTTGGTCATCAAGGAGATATTGTTTGGGATTCAACCAAACCTAATGGAACTCCCAGAAAATTAATGAACGTTTCTAAAATGCACGATTTAGGGTGGAAGCACAATGTGAATTTGGAAGAAGGAATTAAAGCAACTTATGATTGGTTTTTGGAAAATGTTAATGAAATTAAAGAAGTAAAAATATAAAAAGTAGAGTTCGTTTTGCTCGAAATTAACAATGATAATTTAAATATGAATACATCTCAAAAAACTGCATTTATCACAGGAGTAACAGGACAAGATGGAGCTTATCTAAGCGAGTTTTTATTAAAAAAAGGATACATAGTACATGGATTAAAAAGACGTTCTTCTTTGTTTAATACAGATAGAATTGATCATTTATATCAAGATCCTCATGTCAATCATCGTAATTTCTTTTTACATTATGGTGATATGACAGATAGTACAAATTTAATTCGATTAATCCAAGAAATTCAGCCAGATGAGATTTATAATTTGGCAGCTATGAGCCATGTTGCAGTTTCTTTTGAAACACCAGAGTATACTGGAAATGCAGATGGCTTAGGAACTTTACGAATTTTAGACGCTGTTCGCTTGCTAGGATTAGAGAAAAAAATTCGAATATACCAGGCGTCCACTTCAGAATTATATGGTAAAGTCCAAGAGGTTCCCCAATCAGAAACAACACCATTCTATCCTCGTTCCCCTTATGCTGTAGCTAAAATGTATGCTTTTTGGATTACTGTAAATTATCGCGAAGCATATGGAATGTATGCTTGTAATGGAATTTTGTTTAATCATGAATCACCAATTCGTGGAGAAACTTTTGTAACTCGTAAAATTACAAGAGCAACTGCAAAAATTGCTTTAGGATTACAAGATAAATTATATTTGGGAAATTTAGATGCAAAACGAGATTGGGGACATGCTAAGGACTATGTAAGGATGATGTGGATGATTTTGCAGGCTGATGAACCTGAAGATTGGGTAATTGCTACAGGAAAAACTACGTCAGTTAGAGATTTTGTTAAAATGAGTTTTGCTGAAGTCGGAATCGAATTGGAATTTGTAGGAGAGGGGATTGATGAAAAAGGGTTTGTTAAATCTTGTTCAAATCCTGAATTTCAAATTGAAAGAGGCAAAGAAGTATTGGCTGTTGATCCAAAATATTTTAGAGCTACAGAGGTTGACTTATTAATTGGGGATCCAACAAAAGCCCAAACTAAATTAGGGTGGGAATGTAAGTATGATTTATTGGCTTTAGTTAAAGATATGATGCAATCTGATTTGAAATTGATGAAAAAAGATCAATATTTAAAAGATGGAGGCTACACTACTTTAAACTATTTTGAATAAGATAGATTAAAAATAAAAACAGAAATACTGATTGTTTTAGATAAATTTTATAATTATATAGAAAAGAATAATTGTGATAAAAAATATAATTGTGTTTGGAACTCGTCCTGAGGCTATAAAGATGGCTCCTTTAGTAAGAGAGTTTAGAAAATATAGTGAATTATTTGATACAAAGGTTTGTGTTACAGCTCAACATCGAGAAATGTTAGATCAAGTATTAGATTTTTTTGAAATTGTTCCAGATTTTGATTTGGATTTAATGAAACCAAATCAAAATTTATATTCTTTGACTACAGATATTATTTTAGGTTTGAAGCCGTTATTTGAAGAATTTAAGCCGGACTATGTATATGTTCACGGAGATACAACTACTACGATGGCCACAAGTATAGCTGCATTTTATTCTGGAGCAAAAGTATGTCACGTGGAAGCAGGTTTAAGGACCCATAATAAACTATCTCCTTTTCCAGAAGAAATAAATAGACAAGTGACAGGTAGAATTGCCGATATTCATTTTGCGCCTACAATAGTTTCTAAGAATAATTTATTACAAGAGAATATTGCCGAACATGATATATTGATAACTGGTAATACAGTTATTGATGCTCTTTTAGATAGTACTGCTAGGGTACAAGAAATAAAAAATGAAGAAATTGATTTTTTAAAAGAGCAAATTGATTTTTCAAAAAGAATTATTTTAGTTACTGGCCATAGAAGAGAAAATCATGGTGATGGATTTATAAATATTTGTGCTGCGTTAAAAGAAATTGCTAAGCAGAACTTAGATGTTCAAATTATCTATCCTGTACATTTAAATCCTAATGTTAAGAAACCGGTATATGAGATTTTGGGCAATATAAGCAATATTAAACTTATTAAGCCTCTAGCATATCCTGCTTTTGTTTGGCTTATGAATCAATCAACACTAATCATTACCGATAGTGGTGGAGTTCAGGAAGAGGCACCTAGTCTTGGAAAACCAGTTTTGGTGATGCGTGATACTACTGAACGTCCTGAAGCTGTAGAAGCAGGGACAGTTATATTAGTTGGGACAGACAAAAATAAAATTATTGATCAATGCAACAATTTATTAAAAAATAAAGAGGAATATGAAAAAATGAGTGCTTTGCATAACCCTTATGGTGATGGAAGAGCATGTGAGCGCATTGTTAACTATATAAAAGAAGTTTCAAAATAAAGAAAATGAATACACAAAAAGTTGTTACAATAGGTTTAGGCTATATTGGATTGCCAACATCGGCTCTTATGGCCAATAATAATATATCTGTCCACGGAGTTGATATTAATCAGAATGTAGTGGACACTATAAATGCTGGAAAAATTCATATTGTGGAGCCCGATCTAGATCAGGCCGTTGCAAATGCTGTTAAAGCAGGATTTTTTAGAGCAGATATAAAACCTGTAATTGCTGATACTTACTTAGTGGTAGTGCCAACTCCTTTTAAAGAAAAAAATGAACCGGACATTTCTTTCGTTCAAGCTGCTACAAAAGAAATTATACCTTTATTAAAAGAGGGAGATTTATACATAATTGAATCTACTTCTCCAATTGGGACTACTGAAAAAATGATGCGATATATTTTTTCAAAAAGGCCAGAATTAAAAGATAAAATATATTTAGCTTATTGCCCTGAAAGAGTACTACCGGGGAATGTAATGTATGAATTAGTGCATAATGACCGTGTAATTGGTGGAATTGATGAAGCTTCTACACAAAAGGCAATTTCTTTCTATAGTCAATTTGTAAAAGGGGAATTACACCCAACTAATGCTCGTACAGCTGAGATGTGTAAGTTAACTGAAAACTCTTCACGAGACGTTCAAATAGCATTTGCAAATGAACTTTCATTGATCTGTGCTAAAGCTGATATCAATGTTTGGGATTTAATCACGTTGGCAAATAAACATCCGAGAGTAAATATTTTACAGCCTGGATGTGGAGTCGGAGGACATTGCATTGCAGTTGATCCATATTTTATAGTAGCAGATTATCCAATGGAATCTAAGATAATAGCTTCTGCTAGAGAAATAAATAATTATAAATCTTTTTGGTGTGCTGAACAAGTAAAAACTGCTAAATTGGAATTTCAAATTAAAAATAACAGAAAACCAAGTGTTGCTTTAATGGGGTTGGCTTTTAAACCAAATATTGATGATTTAAGAGAGTCTCCAGCGAAGTACATCGCTCAGAAAGTATTGCAGGATGCACAGGATGAGGAATATTATATTGTCGAACCAAATATTGAAGATCATAAGGTATTTAAAATTTCGCATTATGAAGAGGCAGCAGAAAAGGCAGATATTATAGTTTTTTTAGTTGCACATGATGAATTTAGAAAGCTTAGCAGTTTGAAAAATAAAATAGTACTTGATTTCTGTGGAGTAACTAATAGTAGTTTGTATTAATAAAAATTATCTTGGGATAATTTTTATTGTTAATCCATCATTATTAGTTTTAGTAGAATGAAAATTTTTAAGAATTTATTATTTATAAATATTGCGAAAGGTTTTGTTTGGCAAGGTTTAGGAATTGTGGCTACATTGATTTCTTTGCCTATTAGTATAAAATTTTTAGGTAAGCATGATTATGGACTATGGATAACTATTTATGGAACTGTATTATGGATGAGTAGCTTCGATTTTGGTATCGGAAATGGATTCAGAAATGAATTAACTATTTCTTTTACAAGAGAAGATAACCTCAAATCAACTAAAATAGTGACAAATGCATTCATTGCAATCTCTATCTTATCATTAGGGCTTGTATTAATAGGCTTAATATTAAATTTTATACTTTACAATCGGTTAATATTTAATTTTGACTATATAGAAAATTCTTTTAGTTTGATAAATATTTTACTTATCCTTTTTGGTTTTGAAATGATTTTAAGATTGACAAGTACTATATATACAGCAGATCAACGTTCATCTATTGCTCCTTTGATTACTGGAATAAATAATATTTTAATTCTTATAGCTGTTTACGTTTTTTATTGTATTAAAGATGTTTTTTCTCATGATAAGTTATTTTATTATGGAATAACTATTGGAAGTATTCCAGTAATATCTAATGGAACACTTACGTTAATTGGGTTTGCAGGGAAATATAAATACCTTTTGCCAAAATTTGATTATTTTGACAAGGAATGGATTAGGGCAATTCTGAAAACAGGAATCAAATTTTTTGGGATACAAATATCAATGATATTTTTATTGCAATTATCTAATATTTTAGTTTCAACTTGGAGTAATCCGGAATTTGTTACTGTAATTAATATTGCAGACAAATATTTTGGGATTATTTCAATCATTGGCACAATTATTCTTTTTCCTTTTTGGTCAGCTTTTACTGCTGCCAACGAAAGAGGAGATACTATTTGGATAAAAAAAACAATTAGAAAATTGGAGTTAATATTTGGAGGGTTAACTTTTGTGAGTTTAATACTGTTACTGTTGTTTCCACTTGCTGTAAAGTTTTGGTTTAAAGAAAGTATTGAAGTACCACAGATTTATGCATTAATAATAATGTTAAAAAATCTTTTTATAATTTTGAATAGTATTTACTCATATTACTTAAATGGTATAGGACGAATTAAGTTACAATTAATTATGTATGTTGTTTTAGCTATTCTTAATGTGCCAATCAGTTGGATTTTATTTATAAATTTTGGAACTGTTGGTATAATTCTTTTTATGCCACTAGCTATGTTGATTATGGCTCTTTCTCAAAAAAAATACATATTAAATATTTTAGGCAAAGAAAATGTTTAAAAAATGGAATGTTAGTTTTTCAATTTGCTTATTTGCTTTTTTCTTTTTTGTAGATCCAACGGTCTTTTTTAGAGTTATAGTCGGCAATGATGTTGTATCAATTATGTTTGTTTTAATCTTTTTGATATTAATTTCTATAAAATGCTATAGCATTGCAAAAAAAAAATTGCTATCAAATCGTTACTTGAAAGAGTGCTATTTAGTATTGGCATATATAATTATTAGTACCTTAGTTCATGTTTTGCTAGGGCAGGACTTCAATTATCTTATTCAACATGAAATAGTATTGATTCAATGTCTATTTCTTTTCATATTACTTATTGAACCAAAATATCAAAAAAGTTTGTTAGATGCTTATTTTTTTGCCAGTTTTATTCATTTATTAACGTTGCTTCCAATCTTTAGTTTCTTGACAGATAGTCTATCTGAGAATACATCATACGGTGACGGCGAATATTCAATAGGAATTTTTAGCAGAAGAGCTACGGGTTTTTTTAATTCTCCAGGTCAATTATCACTATTTGCTATAGGAGCATTTTCATTAGCATTGTTTTATATAAAGAGTAAAAAAAATTTAAGAGGAACATTACTTTTGATTTGTTCAATTGTTTTGGGGATAGCGGCTTTAAGTAGAAGCTTTTTTGTGACAAGTATATTCGTTCTTTTAATATTTATATTTAAAAGTTCATTTAAGATTAAACTAAAGTTTACAGTTTTCGTAGCTGTTTTAATTTTTTTTCTCTTGAGTAATGAAACTTTTTTAAGTTATTATGATTTGATTACTGAAAGATTATCAACTGTTTTTTCTTCTAGTGACAATGATAGATTAACAGGAGAGACAGGTCTTTACGAAGTATTGAAAGTAATTGAGCGAAATCCCTTTTTTGGTAATCCAATTTTAATAGATGGTAAAGCTTTATTCGCTTGGAATGGTGAAATCGCTGTTCGTCCTCATGTTGGATTATTATGTGTTTTATGTTATTATGGATTTATATTGGGATTCCCGATTTATTATTTAGTTTTGAAAGGTACCAAAATTTCATTTAAAGAATTATTCTTAGTACGTTCAAAAAAGATTAAAGGTATTGTAATAAATGAGAATCCATTTTTATATGGTTTTATAGCAGTGTCTGTAGTAACCCTTGTTGAACCTTTGTTAGAGCATCCTATATTTTTTCTTTTTCTATTTGGTATGATGCATCATTATAAACAAAGATCAGATTACAAATTTAATAGTCAAAAAATAGGTTAATTAATAAAAGTTATATTTAAGTTGGAGAAAAAAATAATTTTTGTTGGAAGTTTTGTATCTTCCTCAGATTCATTATCGCATTTTGGTTTTTCACAAGCAGCAAATTTGTATCAAGAAAAGTTTATAAATTTTACGAATCCAGAGCTCATAATATCAGTTTTGCCTATTTTTTTTAATGAAAAAAAGAAATTTACTTATCAGAAGAATGTTCGTTTTATAAATAATCAATCTGGTCTAAAAAATAAATTTAATTACCTCTATAGATTATTGGTAGATACTTTAGAAATTTTCAATACTATTCGTAAAAGCAATGTAAAAGATGTATTTTTTTACAATCTAGACTATCAAAATTTTATAGTAGTTAGTTTAGTTAAATTTATTTTGAATAAAAATGTATTTGTTATAATTGCCGATTATGATAATTATAAAGGGAGATTAATTGATAAAATATATATCAAGATATTTAAAAAAATTAATGGAGTTATTGCTTTGAACTCTAATATTAAATCTAACATCAATTCGAAATTGCTTCTTGGACTCCTCTATAGAAGCGAAATAGAAGTAAATAATTCAAAACTTTTGAATAGAAATGTTATATTGTCAGGCTCGTTAGGAAAAACTACTGGCTTAGAATTTGCTTTGGAATTTTTTAGTAAAAATCAGCAGTATAATTTGTTTATTACAGGAAGACCATTTCGATACGACGAAAAAGATTTTAATTCATTGATTCAGAGGTATCAAAGTAATTTTAATAACATTAAATATTTAGGTTTATTGGACTATAAAGAGTATGTTCAGTTATTAAAGGATTGTGATGTAGCCTTAAGTTTTAGAAATCCTTCTGATGATGAGCATAATTATAATTTTCCTTCGAAAATTTTAGAATATTTATCAAAGTCTAAAATTGTTATCTCGACGAAGAAATATCCAGATCTAGAAGATGGACTTTTATTTTATACCGATTACACTATTGATTCATTGTCTCAAATATTTGAACGTATATATTCTTTAGATGGCGACGAAGTTTTAAATGTTAGAAATAATATTTATCAGTATTTAAGAGCTAATTTTACGGAAGAGCATACTGTAGAAATTGTAAATGAATTAATAAAATGATTAGAGGAATTTTAAAGGTTTTTGCGAGATTTCTATTAAGATTTTTACCGCTAATTAAAATGCCAAAATTAAATGTTTATTTATTTAGAACTCTTGGCTATCAAATAGATAAAAGTGCGAGAATATATTCCTCAGTTCAAATTTTAGGAAATATTGAAGTAAAAATTGGAGCAAAAACATTTATTGGTCATGAATCAATAATAACTGGAGGGCTTGCAAAAATTGAAATTGGATCAGATTGTGATATTTCAGATCGAGTCTCTATATTTTGTGGGACTCATGAAATTGATTGTCAAGGAATTCGAGTTGCAGGGAAAGGTATTGGAAAAAATATTAAGATTGGTAATGGTGTTTGGATAGGTTATGGAGCGTTGATACTTCCTGGCGTTACAATTGGTAATAAAGCTATAATTGCAGCTGGATCAGTAGTTCATAAAGATGTAGAAGAAAATACTATTGTAGGAGGTAATCCTGTTAAAATAATTCGAAAAATCCATGATAGATAAAATTAAAATTCTGTACTTGTATTCAGAATTAGTTGGTTATCAAATACCAATTTTAAAAGAATATGTTTCTCAATATAATGCAGAGGTTCATGTAATGAGCTGGGATAAAAAGAAAATTAAACCTTATGTGCCAGAACTAGTTGAGGGTGTCACTTATTATAAGAGGTCAGAGTACAATAATGAACAAATTTTGTCTTTAACGCTAGATATTAATCCAGATATTATCTATATATCAGGATGGATGGATAAAGGTTATTTGTATGTTACAAAAAGAATGAAAAAGCAAAATGTTCCTATTGTTACCGCATTTGACGATATTTGGAAAGGAACTTTAAGACAAAAAGTTGGCGCATTTATTTTTCCATTTTATTTTAAAAAGTTTTTTACACATGCTTGGGTTGCTGGAGCATACCAATTTGAATTCGCAAAAAAAATGGGGTTTAAAAATAGGGAAATTGTATTTGATATGCTTTCGGCTGATACTTCTCAATTTAAATATGATGCTAACTCATTGAGAAAAGAAAATACGCAGAAATCTTTTTTATATGTAGGTAATTTTAGAAAAGTTAAAGGTGTAGATATTTTAATAAATGCATTTGAAATTTATAAAAGTAAGTACAATGGAACTTGGAATTTAATTTGTGTTGGAAATGGAGAATTAGAGCCATCTTTAAAGGAATGTTCAAGAGTAAAATTGTTTCCATTTTCAACCAGTAAAGAAATTATTGAAATTTCTAAAAACGCTAATGTTTTCATTTTACCCAGTAGAAATGATCAATGGGGAGTTGTTGTGCACGAATTTGCTTGTCTTGGGATGCCATTATTACTAGCTGAAAATGTTGGAGCAAAAGCATCTTTCTTTATTAATGGTTTTAATGGTTATGGGTTTAATAATGATTCTGCTGAAGAATTAGCTAAACAAATGTACCGTTTTGAAAAATTGGATAATAACGAACTATTAAGTATGGGGGAAAATAGCTACGCTTTATCCAAAAAAATTAATGTTGCTACATCTGCAGCAAATTTCATTTCAATCTTAAAACAATACAATGGCTAAAATATTAATTAATGCTTTGAATTTAAGTATTGGAGGAGGAAAAAACATACTTGATAATTATATAAGAGAATTGAGTAATGCAGATTTAACAGATACTTATTATGTACTTACACCAAATTTTAAAATGTATAGTTCATATAGTAAAGATAAATTGAATGTTATTGATATTGAATCAATTTTTAAAGCTAATGTTTTTTTTATTGGGCTATACTTTTTCAAATTTCCAATACTCTTAAAGAAATATAAAATTGACTTAGTTTTTAATTTTGGCGATATAGTTATTCCAACATCTATCCCTCAAATATATTTTTTTGATTGGCCTTATGCAGTTTATTCTGAGGAATATGTTTGGAGAAAAATGAGTTTAAAAGACTATGTTATTAGAAAGACTAAAATTTTTCTAATAAATAAATATGCCGATAAAGCTGTTTTAACAATAGCTCAAACGAAAAATATTGCTACTCGTTTAATAAAAAAATTCAAAAATCAAAATGTTACTATAATTCCAACACCTGTTGGGATTGATTTATCTTGTAATAAAGAATTTTACGGTTTAGATTTAGATAAAAATAAAAAATACTTTTTTTATCCGGCTAGTTATTCAACACATAAAAACTTTGATGTTGTGTTGGATTTGCTAAAGTTGATCAAGAAAGAAAAGATGCCTTTTGTGTTAATTTTAACTTTAGATTTTGATGTGGCATCAGAATTTTTAGAAAAAATTAAATCAGCCAATTTGAATAATGTAATTAATTTGGGAAAAGTGGACTTAAAATTAATGCCATCATTGTATAAACAAGTGGATGCCTTATTTTTTCCATCACTTTTAGAAACTTATGGATTACCATACATTGAAGCAATGGCTTTTGAAAAGCCGATTCTTGCCTCAAATTTAGATTTTGCCCATGCAATTTGTGATGATATGGCATTTTATTTTGATCCTTTTGATGCAGAGTCAATACTAAATGTTATGATGCATTATGATGACGATAAAGAAGATTTAGAAACACGTATTAGTAAAGGTAAATTAAAGGTAAATACAATTCCTAATTGGGAAGAAGTATTTACTAGGTTTAACAAAGAAATAGAGATTGTATTAAATAAAAAATAGTTATGCAACAGCAATATCAAATATGTACGAATTGTGTTATGGACACGTCAGATTCAAAAATAGTTTTTGATGATAAAGGAATGTGTGATCATTGTAATGATTTTTATACGAATGTACAGCCAAATTGGCATACCGATGAAAAAGGAAGAGCTGAGATGCTGGAAGTAGTGGCTAAAATTAAAAAAGAGGGAGAAGGGAAAGATTTTGATTGCATTTTAGGAATGAGTGGTGGTGTAGATAGTTCTTACCTTTTACATTTAGCTGTAAAGGAACTTGGATTAAGGCCATTAGTTTTTCATGTTGATGGAGGATGGAATTCTGAGTTGGCAGTTAACAATATTCAAGTAATGATTGATAAATTGGGACTTGATTTATATACAGAAGTAATTAATTGGGAAGAAATGAAAGATTTTCAACTAGCTTTCTTCAAATCAGGAGTTCCACATTTAGACATTCCTCAAGATCATGCATTTGTGGCTACGTTGTATAATTTTGCTAATAAATATAATATTAAGTATATTCTAAACGGTGGAAATATCTCTACGGAATGTGTAAGAAATCCTATGGAGTATCTCTACTACGGAACAGACATGGCGCAAATTAGAGATATAAGAAAAAAGTTTGGAAAAAATAAAATGCTTACTTATCCATTTAGTCCCGTGCTGAAACATAAATTTTATTTGAGATATATTAAAGGTGTTCAGGTTGTGAAGCCATTAAATTATATGCCTTATGTTAAAGAAGAGGCTTTGAAATTATTGGCTGATGAATATGGATGGACACCATATCCTCAAAAACATTTCGAATCTAGATTTACTAAATTTTATGAAGGATATTGGTTGCCTGAAAGATTTGGTTTTGATACTCGTCGAGTGCAATATTCAAGTTTGATTTTAACAGGTCAAATGACTAGAGAAAAAGCATTAGAAAACTTACAGAAGACAGCTTATAATCCTGAATTAATAGAAGAAGAGTTTAAATATATTGCTACAAAACTAGGTATTTCTGTAGAAGAGTTGCAAAGCTATTTTACCTCAGAGAAAAAATTCTTTTGGGACTATAAAAATCAGTTGTCTATGTTTAAAACTGGAGCTAAAGTTTTAAAATTTTTAGGAATAGAAAGATCAATTAAGAGATGATAACAATAATTGATTACGGATCAGGAAATATAAAGGCAATTGCTAACATTTATGAAAAATTAAATGTTAAATATTTAATAGCAACTAAGCCTGAAGAAGTAATTGGGGCAAAAAAAATTTTCCTTCCAGGAGTTGGCGCTTTTGATGAGACCATTGCAAAATTAGATAGCACTGGCTTTAGAGAGGTTTTAGATTTAGAGGTATTGCAAAACAAAGTACCTATAATAGGAATTTGTGTTGGAATGCAAATCCTTGCTGAATCTAGTGAAGAAGGAACATTAAAAGGCCTTGGTTATATAAAAGGGAAAGTCAAAAAAATTGATAAAAGTTATTTGGAACATAAACCTAAATTACCTCATTTAGGTTGGAATACTGTTACTTTTAATAAAGAGAATTTTTTACTAAAAGATATTGATCCAGATTTTGGCTTTTACTTTTTGCATTCTTTTTATTTTGAATGTGAGGACAATAACGATATTTTAACAACAACAATTTACGGAAAAGCATTTGCTTCATCTGTTGTTCATGAAAACGTATGCGGCATCCAATTTCATCCTGAAAAAAGCCATCAAAACGGAATTACTTTACTTCATAATTTTGCTAAATTATAATGTTACGATCAAGAATTACACCCTGTCTTCTAGTACATAATAAAGGATTAGTTAAGACGACAAATTTTAAGGATCCAAAGTATGTTGGAGACCCATTAAACGCGGTCAAAATTTTTAACGAAAAAGAAGTTGATGAACTTATTGTTCTAGACATTGATGCTACAGTTGAAGGTAGAGGTCCAGATTTTGAATTAATTCAAAATTTGGCAATTGAATGTAGAATGCCGTTTTGTTATGGAGGTGGGGTAACCACTGTTGAACAAGCAAAAAAAATAATCAGTTTGGGAGCTGAGAAAGTAGCTTTAAGCACGGCAGCTATTTATGATACAGAAGTTCTAAGGAAAATAGCCAATGCTGTAGGCTCGCAAAGTGTTGTTGTTGTAATTGACATAAAAAAGAAAAAACTTTTTGGAGGTTATGAAATAGTCACTCATAATGCTACGAAAAATTCAAGTGTTAAACTCACTGATTTTTTAGAGACATTAAATGAAATTGGTATTGGAGAACTAGTGGTTAATTCTGTTGACAACGATGGAAAAATGCAAGGCCTGGATTTTAAATTATTTGATTTTGTTCGAGATAAAACTGAAATGCCAATGACTATCTTGGGTGGAGTTGGAACATTAGAGCATATTAAAGAAGCAATATCAAGATATAAAACTATTGGTGTTTCGGCAGGAAGCTTTTTTGTCTTTAAAGGAAAATATAGAGCTGTATTAATTAGTTATCCAAAATTTGAAGAACGAAAGCTTCTTTATCAATTATAAAAAAAAAATTAAATGAAACAAATTATACAATCTTTTAAGAGTGGTGAAACTATACTTGAAGAGGTTCCAGCTCCTTTAGTTGCAAAAGGACATATATTAATTCGATCAACACGTTCTTTAGTGTCTTTAGGAACTGAACGTATGCTTGTAGAATTTGGTAAATCAAATTTAATATCTAAGGCTCGGCAACAACCAGATAAAGTAAAACAAGTTTTAGATAAAATTAAAACAGAAGGCCTTTTGCCAACACTTGAGGCTGTATTTAATAAATTAGGAGAACCTTTACCACTAGGATATTGTAACGTAGGTGTTGTCATTGGTGTCGGTGAGGGAGTTAGTGAATTTAAAGTTGGTGATAGAGTTGCTTCCAATGGACAACATGCTGAATATGTTTGCGTTCCTAAAAATTTAGCGGCTAACATACCTGACAATATTAGTGATGAGCAAGCAACTTTTACAGTCATAGGTTCAATTGGATTACAAGGCATTAGATTATTAAATCCAACTTTAGGGGAAACAATTGTTGTTGTTGGCTTAGGATTGATAGGACTGCTAACTGCCCAATTGTTAATAGCAAATGGATGTAAAGTAGTTGGTGTTGATATTGATGAAAGTAAATTAAGTTTAGCGAAAGAATGGGGAATAATTCCATTTAATCCAAAGAATGGAGATGTTGTAAAATTTGTTCAAGAATGTACTGGAGATACTGGAGCAGATGGCGTAATTATTACAGCATCCGCTAAAAATAATGAGATAATTTCTCAAGCAGCAAGAATGTCCAGAAAAAGAGGGCGTATTATTTTGGTTGGCGTTATAGGATTAGATCTTAGTAGAGCTGAATTTTATGAAAAAGAACTTAGTTTTCAGGTTTCATGCTCTTATGGACCAGGTAGATATGATGAGAATTATGAAAATAGAGGAGTAGATTATCCTTTGCCATTTGTAAGATGGACGGAAAAAAGAAATTTTGAAGCAATCTTACAGTCAATTTCTTCAGGAAAATTACAAGTAGATAAAATGATTTCTCAAGTAGTTGCGCTAACAGATTATATGCAAATATACAAAGAGATTGGAGCCAGTAAATCAATAGCCTCTATCTTGAAATATGATGATAATATAAATAATCCTAGAAACACTATTGAGCTAAAATCAGCAAATTATGAAGGTCAGAAAGGAGTAATTGGCGTAATAGGTTCTGGTAATTTTACAAAAATGACAATGCTTCCAGCTTTAAAAGGAAGTGGAGCTATTTATAAATATATTGCAAGCAAAGGAGGGGTAAGTGGAACTGCAATGGCTCAGAAATATCTTTTTTCTCATTCAACTACAAATACAGACGATATCCTTAGGGATAATGAAGTTGATTTAGTATTAATTACAACTAGACATAACCTTCATGCTCCAATGGTTGTTAAATGTTTAGAGGCAAATAAACATGTCTTTGTAGAAAAACCTTTAGCTTTAAATAATGAAGAACTAGTTCAAGTTATTAGCGCACAAAAGAAATCTGGAAAAACTATAATGGTTGGTTTCAATAGACGATTTTCTCCTCATGCCATCAAGATGAAATCTCTTTTAGGAAATTCTCAAATGAATGTGATTGCCACAATGAATGCAGGTGCAATACCAAAAAATGTATGGGTGCACGATATGCAAGTTGGAGGCGGAAGGATTATTGGAGAAGCTTGCCACTTTATAGATTTAATTACCTATTTAACAGGAAGTAAAGTGAAATCTATTTGTATGAATGCAATGGGAGTGAATCCAGAAGAGAACACTGATAACGCAAGCATTTTATTGAAGTATGAAAATGGTTCGACTGGAGTCATAAATTATTTTTCAAATGGTTCAAAAGCGTATTCAAAAGAAAGAATTGAAGTATACTCTCAAGAGAGAACATTAATAATGGATAACTTTATAAAAACAGAAGGATTTGGTTTTAAAGGTTTTTCAAAATTGAAAACGAGATTAGACAAAGGTCATAAAAACCAATTTCATAAGTTAATTGAGCAAACAAAAAATGGAGGTGAATCATTAATACCTTTGGAAGAATTAATAAATACTTCCAAAGCAAGTTTTGCTGCTATTGAAAGTCTAAAAACAAATAGTTGGATCTCTATTTAAAAAAAATGAATATAAAATTAGGAATTCAACTTTTTCGTAATATGGGATTACGGTATACCTCATACCGTATTTTCCATGAATTAGAAAAAAGAAGTGGAATTTTAAAAAAAAGACATCCATTTTCTTTTAAAAATCAAATTTTTTTTTCGTTGGAAAATTGGCGCTTAAATACGCCAGATTTTGTAATAGAAGAAAGAGAAAAGTTAACATTTTTTAAAAGACCTTCAACTTCACTTAAAGAAAAAGTTAATCTTATAAAATCTGGTTCATTATTGTTTTTTAATAGAGAATGGATTGAAATAGGAAAAGACTACGATTGGCTGACAAATCCTATAACAAATTATAAATACGATAGTTCCCTGCATTGGTCTAAAATTGAAGATTTTAGTAAAAAAAATGGAGACATAAAGTATGTGTGGGAAAAATCTCGGTTTTCTTACCTATTGACGATTATTTGTAATGATTACCATAATGATGAAGATAATTCATCTTTTGTGTTTGATGAGATTGAAGATTGGATAAAAGAAAATCCTATAAATAAAGGACCAAACTGGAAATGTAGTCAAGAAATTTCTCTGAGAATTTTTAATTGGTGTTATGCTTTATATTTTTATAAAAATAGTGAATCATTAACGGAAAAACGCTGGGCTAAAATTCAGGAAGTTATCTATGCATCATTACATCACGTATTTAATCATATAGATTTTTCTAGAATAGCAGTCCGTAATAATCATGCTATAACTGAAACATTATTTTTAGCACTTAGTGAATTATTATTTCCTTTTATTTCGGAAACAAAAAAATGGGCGAAAAAAGGTAGGAATTGGTTTGAGCAGGAAATTGAATATCAAATTTATCCTGATGGTACTTTTTTACAATTTTCAATGAATTACCACAGAGTTGTAATTCAATTGTTTTCGTTAGGTCTCTCAATGACCGAAAAGCATAAAAAAAAATTTAGCCCTATTGTCTATAACAGAGCCGAATTGTCTTTAAATTTTTTGTTTCAATGTTTGCAAAGTCAAAATGGATATTTACCTAATTATG
Source organism: Flavobacterium sp. PLA-DH12 (assembly GCF_059511845.1). Classification (NCBI taxonomy): domain Bacteria; kingdom Pseudomonadati; phylum Bacteroidota; class Flavobacteriia; order Flavobacteriales; family Flavobacteriaceae; genus Flavobacterium; species Flavobacterium sp. PLA-DH12. The sequence continues at coordinate 295,766 of NZ_JCAMPD010000005.1, read as the reverse complement.
GTAATAATGATGGAGCACTTTTTTTCCCATTAACAGAAGCCGATTATCGCGATTATCGTCCACAATTAAATACTTTGCATCATATTCTAAAAGGGACGCCTCTTTTTGAGGATATTGAAGCTTGTCAAGATTTAAATTGGTTATCTAATATTTCAAAAGTACATTCAAGTCCTAAGTTAGAACAAAAAGATGGGATTATTAGCTTCCCTGACGGAGGATATTATTTAATTAGAGACGGTGAGACATTTACTTTTATAAGATGCGGAAAACATAAAGATCGTCCTGCACATGCGGATAACTTACATATAGACATTTGGTATAAAGGCATCAATTATTTGAGAGATTCAGGAACTTATAAATATAATACAACTAATGAAATGTTGCAATATTTTACAGGTACTCAGGCACATAATACTGTAATTGTTGATGATAAGGCTCAAATGCTAAAAGGGAATAGATTTATCTGGTTTTATTGGTCTCAAGCAATAAAAACAAAATTGATAGAAACAGAATCAGCTTATGTATTTGAAGGTAGTATAAGTGCTTTTAAATATCTGAATCCAAAAGCAGTACATTCAAGAACATTGATAAAGAGTAAAAGTAAATTAGGATGGGAAGTTAAAGATAGAGTCGATAGCTTAAAAAATAAAAATAAAAAGCAAATTTGGCACTCTGATGAGAATAACATTACTTTTCAAGCTGCAATTAATGATCTGGAAGTACAATCAAATGATGTAAAATCTTTTAATTCTTTATATTATGGAGAATGTAAAGAAGGAAAGGCGATTTCTTTTTCATTTGAAAAAGAAATAATTACAAAAATTAATATATATTAAATGAATATTTTACTATTACATCAATATTTTCTTGAAGAAGATGATCCTGGGGGGTCTAGATGGAATGAAATGACAAAAACCTGGATCGAAGAAGGACATAGTATTACTGTAATAGCTGGAATGATGCATTATAACGGTAATTCTAAACGTGATGAGTATAAAAAAAAATATTTTGTAAAAAAACAACAAGGGAATGTCACAGTATACAGAACACACGTTTCAGAAGTCTACAATTCAGGTTTTTTAGGACGCTTATGGGGATATTTTTCATTTATGTTTTCCTCTATGTGGGCTGGTTTTTTTAAGGTGAGTGGTAAATTTGATGTTGTTGTTGTTACTTCTCCGCCATTATTTGTGGGATTAAGTGGTTATTTAATTTCAAGAATTAAAAGAATTCCGATGGTATTTGAAATAAGGGATTTGTGGCCGGAGTCGGCAATCGATACTGGAGTATTGACAAACAAATGGATTATTAAAGGTGCATATTGGTTTGAAAAGTTTATATATAAAAAAGCAAAACTAATAAATGTACTTACTCCAGCTTTTTATAATACTTTGCGTGATTTTAAAAATGTTCCTGAAAGCAAGTTGATTATGATTCCGAATGCTGCCGATTTCAGCCTTTCAGAAGAATTACAAGAAATATTTGACAGAGATAGTTTTAGAAAAAAACATAATCTTGAAAATCATTTTGTCATTACATATGTAGGAGCACATGGAGTAGCAAATCATTTGGAACAGCTTCTAGAAACGGGAAAAGTTTTAGAAGATACTAATGTTCTTTTTTTATTAATTGGACAAGGGATGGAGAAGGAGAGATTGATGAAATTAGCCTCTGAGCAAAATGTAATTAATGTAAGATTTATTGATCCTGTTCCTAAAAAAGAAGTTTTTAAATATATTTTGGCTTCTGAGATGGGGGCGTCAGTTTTGAAAAAAGTTGATACATTTAAAACAGTTTATTCCAATAAAACATTTGATTATTTTTCATGTAAAAAACCTATAATTATGGCTATAGATGGAGTTTCGAGAGAACTAGTAGAACAGGCAAGTGCAGGCACATATGTTGAACCTGAGAATATTATAGAATATGAAAGAGTAATTAGACATTATTTAAGTAATCCTTCTCAATTAATTAAGGAAGGGAATAGTGGTTTTCAATATGCTAAATTGAATTTTGATAGAAAAGTCCTGGCTACAAGATATGTTAAGTTAATTGAAGAAATTATTTAAGATGTATAAAAATTTCATTAAAAGAATTCTTGATTTTTCAATTGCATTAATGGGCTTAGTTATTCTTGCCCCTGTTTTTACTGTAATCACTATATTTTTGTTTGCCGCTAATCAGGGTAAACCTTTTTTTGTTCAAGTCCGTCCAGGTAAAGGAGAAAAGGAATTTAAAATTATTAAATTCAAAACAATGAACGATAAGAAAGATTTAGAAGGAAATTTATTGGCAGATGAGTTTCGTTTAACAGCGATAGGAGCTTTTGTTAGAAAGACTTCTCTAGATGAGATTCCTCAGTTATTAAATGTTTTAAAAGGTGACATGAGTTTAATTGGACCAAGACCTCTTCTTCCTGAATATATTAGAATATATAGTGATTTTCAAAAGCAAAGGCATGATGTTAAACCTGGCATAACTGGTTGGGCTCAAATAAACGGAAGAAATGCAATTTCTTGGCAACAAAAATTTGAATACGACGTATGGTATGTGAAAAATTTATCATTTGCTTTAGATCTTAAAGTAATTTTTAAGACTTTTCAAAAAGTGTTTAAAAGTGAGGGTGTAAATGCAACAGGAGTTGCGACTACAGAAAAATTTAATGGAAAAAATTAAATACTTATATGGCGCAAGCGGGCACGGTAAAGTCGTTGTTGACATATTAAAAAGTAAAAATATAGTCATTAATGGAATTTTAGACGATAACCCTAAAATTGACTTTATATCAAATATTCCTGTCTTAAAAGCTGTCGAAGCAAAAATTTCTTTTGATAATGAAATCATTATTTCAATAGGAGATAATGGAATTAGAAAAAAAATAGCATCAAATTTAAAAACTTCTTTTTTTACAGCTTTACATGCAAATGCGGTAGTTTCTGAATATGCTAGAATCAAAAAAGGTTCGGTAGTTATGGCTGGGGTAATAATAAATTCGAGCGTAAAAATCGGAAAACATTGTATTATTAATTCAGGTGCTATTATTGAACATGATTGCGAAATAGGAGACTTTTGTCATATATCTCCAAATGTTTCTTTAGCAGGAAATATTAATGTTGGAGAAGGGACACATATCGGTATTGGTGCTTGTGTTATTCAAGGAATAAAAATTGGAAAGTGGGCTATTATTGGAGCAGGATCAGTAATAATTAATGATGTGCCAGATTTTGCAGTTATTGTAGGAAATCCAGGTAAAATTATAAAATTTAATAAAACAAATGAATAATTCAAAAATATGGTTATCATCTCCTCACATGGGAGGAAATGAACAAAAGTATGTTCAGGAAGCATTTGATACAAATTGGGTAGCACCACTTGGACCAAATGTAAATGGGTTCGAAAAAGATTTAGAAGATTATCTAAATGGTAATGTTTTTGTAGGTGCTTTAAGTTCGGGGACTGCTGCGATACATTTAGGCCTTATTTTATTAGGGATAAAACCTGGGGACGAAGTTATTTGTCAAAGTATGACATTTTCTGCGTCAGCAAATCCAATATTATATTTAGGCGCCACTCCTGTTTTTATAGATAGTGAATCAGAAACTTGGAATCTTTGCCCCGTAGCCTTAGAAAATGCTATTATTGACAGAATTTCAAATGGTAAAAAGCCAAAAGCAATTATTGCTGTACATCTTTACGGAATGCCTTACAAGAAAGATAGTATTCATGACATTGCAAAAAAATATGAAATTCCTATTTTAGAAGATAGTGCAGAAGCATTAGGAAGTAAATATAAAAATAAGAATTGTGGAACTTTTGGAGACATTGGTGTTCTTTCTTTTAATGGGAATAAAATAATTACGACTTCGGGTGGAGGAGCTATTGTAACTCATGATAAGGAAATAAGGGAAAAAGCCGTTTTTCTCTCAACTCAAGCCAGAGATAATGCTCCCCATTACCAACATAGTCAAGTTGGTTACAATTATAGAATGAGTAATATCTGCGCAGGAATAGGTAGAGGACAAATGGAAGTTTTAGATAAACATATTGGTCTAAGGAGAAAAATGCACGATTTTTATGTTAATTATTTTAATGATATTGATGGGGTGACTGTTTTAACCGAACCAAATGAAGATTATTACTCAAATCATTGGTTGTCGGCTATAATTATTGATCCTGCTAAGACTAATAAGAAAACAAGTGAGGATTTAAGACTAGCACTTGAAGAGGAAAATATTGAAAGTAGGCCACTTTGGAAGCCAATGCATTTACAACCAATATTCAAAAACTATCCTTATTATGGCGAAAGCATATCTGAAAATTTGTTTAAAAAAGGATTATGTCTACCATCAGGATCAAATCTTTTGCAAGAAGACCAGAAAAGAATAAAGAATGTATTGGATATTTTTTTTGAAATAAAATAAGAATTTTAGTTGACATGAAAATCGAACAAACATTTATAAAAGATTTAGTAATTATAGAGCCAACAGTTTATGGAGATGAACGAGGCTATTTTTTTGAATGTTATAGCAAAACTAAATTTGAAGATTTGGGAATTAATATTGATTTTGTTCAGGATAATCAATCCTTTTCTAAAAAAGGAACACTAAGAGGGCTTCATTACCAGAATCCTCCTTTTGCCCAAACAAAGTTAGTTCGTGTTTTAGATGGAGAAATTATTGATGTTGCGGTAGATTTAAGAAAAGACTCTCCTACATATGGAAAATCTTTTAGTATTTTGTTATCAGCAGAAAATAAGAAGCAATTGTTAGTCCCGCAAGGATTTGCTCATGGTTTTTCCGTCATTAGTGACACTGCTTCAGTAATGTATAAGTGTGATCAATTCTATAATAAAACCTCAGAAGGCGGAATTAAATTTAATGATCCGTCTTTAAATATTGATTGGGCAATGGATTTAAATGATGCAATTGTGTCAGAGAAAGATCAAGTTTTGCCATTTATTGAAAATTGTAATAGTTTGTTTTAAGTGAAAAAAGTGCTTGTAACAGGAGCAAAGGGGCAATTAGGTTCAGAACTAAGGGTTTTGTCTGAAAATTATAATAATTATAAATGGATTTTTGCAGATCGAACTAAAATAACTTTAGATGATCTAGATCTGCTTAAAACTCAATTAAATGATATTCAGCCGATGGTGATTTTTAATTGTGGTGCCTACACAGCAGTTGATAAAGCAGAAAATGAGAGAGAATTAGCGTTTATAGTAAATCATTTAGCTGTCGAAATAATTGCAAAATTTGCTTCAGAAAATAAAGCTAAATTAATTCACGTTTCAACTGATTATGTTTTTGATGGTACTTCTTCCGTAGCTTTAAATGAAGAAGCAAATACAAATCCTGTAAATGTTTATGGAGAGAGCAAATTGGCTGGAGAAATTGCGTGTTTAAAAGAAAATCCAGATTCTATTATTATTAGAACTTCATGGGTCTATAGTAAATTTGGGAACAATTTTGTAAAAACCATGCAGCGATTAATGCAGGAAAGAGACACTATCAATGTTGTTAATGACCAAATTGGCTCACCAACTTATGCGGCTGATTTGGCGCAAGTAATGATTGATATTCTTGAATCTTCAAAATGGATTCCAGGGGTATATAATTATTCAAACGAAGGCGAAATAAGTTGGTATGATTTTGCACTGAGTATTAAAGAGTTTGGAGGATACAATTGTAATATTGGAGGTATTCCTTCTGCTTCTTATCCAACTCCTGCAAAACGTCCAGAATTTTCATTATTAGACAAGAAAAAAATTAAAGAGCTTTATAATTTAGATATTCCTCATTACAAGGAAAGTTTAAAAAAAATGATTGCTAAATTTTGATTTTGGCTTGATTTTAAAGAAGTCTAAAATTCAAAATCTAAGATCTAAAATCAAAATATATGAAAGGAATTATACTAGCAGGAGGTTCAGGTACTCGTTTGCATCCTTTAACTCTTGCAATGAGTAAGCAAATGATGCCTGTTTATGATAAACCAATGATTTATTATCCATTATCAACGTTAATGATGTCTGGTATTAATGAAGTATTAATTATTTCTACTCCTCATGATTTGCCAAATTTTAAAAAATTATTAGGTGATGGCTCAAGTTTAGGATGTAAATTCAGTTATGCTGAACAAGTAGTTCCTAATGGCTTAGCACAAGCGTTTGTAATAGGTGAAGAATTTATAGGCAATGATAACGTAGCTTTAATTCTTGGTGATAATATATTTTTTGGTTCTAATATGCAGGAACTTTTAAAATCTAATACAAAACCAAAAGGTGGAGTTGTTTTTGCTTATCATGTGTCAGATCCTGAACGATATGGCGTAGTTGAGTTTGATCTAAATTTTAAAGCCATTTCAATTGAAGAAAAACCATTAGAGCCCAAATCCAATTATGCAGTTCCAGGGTTATATTTTTATGATAATTCGGTGATTGAAATAGCTAAAAACATTCAACCAAGTGCAAGAGGGGAATATGAAATTACTGATGTTAATAAAGTTTATCTCGAAAAAGGTAAGCTTAAAGTCGGTATACTAAGTAGAGGTACAGCTTGGTTGGATACAGGAACTTTTAATAGTTTAATGCAAGCTGGACAGTTTGTTCAGGTTTTAGAAGAAAGACAAGGCTTAAAAGTTGGATGCATTGAAGAAATTGCTTGGAGACAAGGTTTTATTGATGATGCTCAACTTGAACAAATAGCCCAACCATTACTTAAATCAGGATACGGAACATATTTGTTGGAATTTCTAAAACAAAAGAAAAAAGGTGTTAAAGTTTAATTTGTACCTTTAAGTAATTATTTAAAACCTTTAATTTGTATTTTTGTATAAAGTTCAAATTTTACTGACTTAAAAAATGCTAAATTGAATACAGAAAAACCAAATAACATAACCTCTTTGTTGTACAAAACCTTTTCTCCAAGAAATCTTAGGGCAAATATCAATAATTTGAGTTATCTGCCTAGGTGGATTATCATTACCATTGATGTAATGGTTCTGTTTTTTTCTTTTTCATTTACTTATTTGCTTTTTGACGGAACTGCAATAGGATACATCATAACGTCCCATGATTTTTATTTTGTAGCAAGTTTAATAATAGTTAATATATTTTTCTTTTGGCTTTTTAGAACCTATTCAGGAATTATCAGACACTCTTCGTATATAGATGCAATAAAACTGCTTTTTTCACAAATGTCAGTTTTGGTTTTCTTCTTATTTATAAATTTAATTTTTGAATTGTATACAGGTCATAAAGCTTTTTTAAATACTGCGCTTTTTATCAATTTAGTTTTATCATTTTGTGGACTGTTTCTATATCGTGTAGTTGTAAAGCAGACATTTGAAATGTATTTTTCTGAAAAAGCGACGACTAAGCTTGTTAGAACAGTTATTTATGGTACTGATGCAAATGCAATTTCTGTTGCAAATGCTTTAAAATTTGAAACACCTTCACGATTTAAAATTGTTGGATTTGTAGATAAGAATAATCAGAATGCATCTAAGCGTATGCTGGATCTTCCGATTTTAATCTTAAGAAAAAAGCTTCCGGCTTTAATGCGATCCGTTGCAGCGGAAGGAGTGATTATTGCTGATAAAAGCTTGACAAAAGATGAACAGCTTATTATTGTAGATCAATGTTTAGAGTTTAACTATAGAGTATATACGGTTCCTTTGATTTCAGATTGGGAAAATCAAAAAGAGATTTCTCAAAAAGTAAAGAATATTCAGATCGAAGATTTATTAGAAAGAAAACCTATAGTTCTAGATAGTAAATCAATTTCTAAACAATTAAAAGATAAAACAATTTTAATTACTGGAGCTGCTGGTTCAATTGGAAGCGAGATTGTAAGACAGGTCTTGAATTTTGGACCAAAAAATGTTATAGTTCTAGATCATGCTGAGACACCATTGCATAATTTGTGTTTAGAAACTCAAACAATGAGTTTTAACACTAAGATTGTAGCCGTAATTGCAGATGTCAGAAGTAAAAAAGCATTAGAAAAAGTCTTTAAAAATTACAATCCACATGTTGTTTTCCATGCTGCTGCATATAAACATGTGCCTTTGATGGAAGAAAATCCTGCTCAGGCAATTCAAACCAACATAAAAGGAACCAAAAACTTAGCTGATTTAGCTTGTAAATATCAGGTAAAGAAATTTGTAATGGTTTCTACAGATAAAGCTGTTAATCCAAGTAATGTAATGGGGGCTAGTAAACGTATTGCTGAGAAATATGTTCAATCCTTATTCTTGAAAAACCAACAAGAAAATGTTGAAGGGGGTACAAAATTCATTACAACTCGTTTTGGAAATGTTTTAGGTTCAAATGGTTCTGTTGTGCCATTGTTTACCAAGCAAATTGCCGAGGGTGGACCAGTAACTATTACTCATCAAGATATTATTCGTTATTTCATGACAATTCCAGAGGCTTGCCAACTTGTATTAGAGGCAGGAGCTATGGGGAATGGTGGTGAAATATATATTTTTGACATGGGTAAACCAGTTAGAATTATTGATTTAGCCAGAAAAATGATTAAGTTAGCAGGTTTTATACCTGATAAAGAAATTAAAATTAAAATTGTTGGTTTAAGACCGGGGGAAAAGCTTTACGAAGAATTGTTAAACGATACCTCTAAAACTCTCCCAACATATCATAATAAGATTATGATTGCTCAAGAAATTCAAGACGAATATGAAAATCTTCATAATGATGTTGATGAATTAATCGGTATCGCTGATTTTTATGAAAATGATGATATCGTTGCCAAGATGAAAAAAATTGTTCCAGAATTTAAAAGTATGAATTCTACTTTTGAAGTTTTAGATAAATAAGAATAAATAAAATATTAAGTCAGATAATCAAAAGGTGTTTTTTTTAAAACACCTTTTGACATTTTTAAACAAATTCTAAAATGTTAAAAATCTTGTTAATTTTAAGGCAAGATTTTTTAGTTCTTTTAAATGGATTCTAAAAACACAAATGACTGGCTGTTTGAAATAACACCCAAGAATAAATTTTTCTCTCTGAATTTTAAAGAAATTTGGCAGTATAGAGATTTATTGATGCTTTTTGTAAAAAGAGACATAATTACAGTTTATAAGCAAACGGTTTTGGGGCCACTCTGGTATCTAATTCAACCCTTATTTACTTCTATAACCTTTACAATAATATTTAATAATGTTGCTGGAATTAAGACTGGGACAATTCCACCATTTTTATTTAATTTGGCAGGAATCATGGTTTGGAATTATTTTACAGCTTGTTTAAATGGAACTTCAGATACATTTAAATCTAACGCATCTATATTTGGCAAAGTATATTTCCCAAGAATTATTACACCTCTATCTATAGTAATCTCAAATTTGGTCAAATTCGGAATTCAATTTTGCATATTTATAGTCTTTTATATAATCTTTTTTTTGCGGGGTGCTGATCTAAGCTTAAATATATCATTATTGCTTTTTCCTATTTTAATTGTATTCATGGGAATTTTGGGATTGGGATTGGGAATGATAATTTCCTCAATGGTGACAAAATATAGAGATTTGAATAATTTAGTCGCATTTGGAGTTCAATTACTAATGTATGTGTCGGCGGTAATGTACCCAATGGAATTAATAAAAGAAAAACTTCCGAAATTTGGATGGATAGTGCAGTATAATCCTTTAGCATATATAATAGAAACTTCTCGTTATATGCTTTTAAATATTGGTAGTATTTCAATTTTTGGTCTATTATATACAGTAGTAGTTACATTGGTTGTTTTCTTTGCTGGATTATTGGTTTTTAATAAAACAGAGAAAAGCTTTATAGATACCGTATAGATGAAAGATATAATATTAAAAGCCGAAAATATTTCAAAACAATATCGTTTAGGAGAAGTTGGCACAGGAACTTTAAGTCACGATTTAAATAGATGGTGGCATATAATTAGAGGAAAAGAAGATCCATATTTAAAGATTGGGGACACAAATGATCGTTCAAAAAAAGGAACTTCAGATTATGTTTGGGCCTTACAAGATATTAATTTTGAAGTTGAAAGAGGTGAAGTTTTAGGTATTATCGGGAAAAATGGTGCAGGAAAATCTACACTTTTAAAAATACTTTCTAAAGTAACAGCTCCTACAACAGGAAGTATAAAATCTCGAGGCCGTATTGCTTCATTATTAGAGGTAGGGACAGGCTTTAATGGAGAAATGACTGGACGAGAAAATATATTTCTAAACGGAGCCATTTTAGGAATGACCAAAAAAGAAATTACATCAAAACTAGATGAAATTATTGAATTTTCAGGTTGCGAACGTTATATAGATACTCCTGTAAAAAGATATAGCTCTGGAATGACAGTTCGTTTGGCATTTGCCGTTGCCGCTTTTCTTGAACCTGAAATTTTAGTTATTGATGAAGTTCTTGCTGTTGGTGATGCTGAATTTCAGAAAAAGGCTATTGGTAAAATGCAAGATATTTCTAAAGGTGAGGGAAGAACAGTTCTTTTTGTAAGCCATAATATGGCGGCGGTGAAAAGTTTATGTACAAAAGGAATTGTTTTGGAGCATGGAAAAGTTGTTTTTGAAGGAAGCATTGATAATTGCATGCAAAAGTATCTTGAAAATGAGAATTCAACTGCTCATCGTATTTGGGAGAAATCAAACGGCAATATTCCTAAAGGCGATTTTATAGAATTAATCGAGGTAAAAGTTCTGAATAAAGAAGAAGAAATTAAAGTAAACCATAATATTTTTGAAGATATAACTATTGAGTTTACTTATGAAATTTTGAAAGAAGGAGAGTTATTTACTCACGGATTTAATTTATTCAATGCAGAAAATATTCACATATTAAGTTCACACGATAAAGAGTCACAGACATTAATTATGCCGCATTCGAAAGGAATACATAAAAAATCAGTTGTTATTCCTGGTAATTTTTTGGCAGAGGGGAATTATTTGTGCAGTTTCGCAATAATGAGATATAATCCGTTTTGTGTAGAGTTTCATGAATTAGAAGTAGTTGGTTTTAATGTCGTTGACGAAATTAGTGGTAAAACTGTGAGAGGAAATTATTCAGGTAAATTCCCTGGTGTTGTTCGTCCATTATTAAATTGGAAATAAAGAGATTAAATGAAAAAGTGGACAGGAGAAAGATTAGAAACTTTTATACAAACAAGAGACTCAATCGAGCATTTGCATAGGTATGCTATTGTAAGTGATTACATAACAGGTAAAGTGGTTTTAGATATAGCTTGTGGAGAAGGCTATGGAAGTAATTTAATGGCTAAAAATGCTTCATTTGTTTATGGAGTTGATATAGATGTTGATACAATTGATAAGGCAAAATCAAAATATCAAAAAGAAAATTTAGAATTTAGAATTGGTAGAGCAGATAAGATACCTCTTGAGAGCAATAGCATTGATGTGGTTGTAAGCTTTGAAACCTTGGAACACCATGATAAACATCAGGAAATGATGGTTGAGGTAAAAAGAGTTTTAAGAAAGGATGGATTATTGATTATTTCGACTCCTGACAAATTACATTATTCAGATGGTAGAAATTTTAAAAATGAATTCCATGTAAAGGAGTTGTATAAAGAAGACTTTAAGAAATTGATAATGACGTATTTTGATAAAATGCAAGTGCTAACTCAAGTATACTGCGGAGGAATGTCTATTATTCAAGATGAAACTGATCAAGATGATATGAGAATATTTTCTGGGAATTTCTTAACAATTAAAAACGAATTTATCAATCCTTTATATCTTATTATAATAGCTTCTGATACAAATTTTATAGAATATAAAAGATCTTTTTTTAATGGAGAAAAGATACAGGAAATAGGTGTAGTGGCTAAGGTTAAAAACAGTAACTCATATAAGCTAGGACATTTTATATTAATTCCATTTAAAGCTTTAAAAAGAAGATTAAGATAAATGTCAGCTATATATTCCATTTTAGAAGCTATTTTTTTTGAGGAAATATTTCTTATTAATCCAATTAGCAAATTTCATTTTATCTTTTTTTAGGTTCTTTCTTTTAATTTATCCTTTTTATAATTATTTTAATATGATCAATTACTGTTTTTTGAAAGAGCATTTACAACTATATAAAAAATCAAAGTAATTAGAAATTTAAAGTATACATTATAAATGATGCCTTTCAATACCTATTGATAGATAGAAAAGAATAACCGTTAATTTGCTTTTGTTCAATTGTATTTATGCTGATTCTTAATCTATACTCATTAAAATAGAATTTTCGATGTTAGGAAATTTAATAAGATAAATTTAGACTGAAAATGCAATGAGATGAGATTGTTGTCAAATCATTAGAAGATTTAAAACGATATGCAGATCTGGCATCCGTAGATTAAAATTCAAAAAATAACTTTGATATCTAAACGTCGAATTAATTATAAAACACCGGTCCATATAATGAAAATTCTCTTCATTTCAATGCCTTGCATTTACACTATTCGATGGATAGAAAATTTAAAAGATACATCTTACGATTTATATTGGTTCGATGTTTTGGAACGAGGAAAGCTAGATACTTTGGGTTCCGTTTATCAATTTACCAATTGGGGGTAAAGAAAAGTTGCTCATGTAAGAGGCGAATATTTTTTAAGTAAAAAATGCCTTTTGTTTATGAAAAAATAAGCCCATTTTTGAGAGTAACTGCAAATGAGGCCTTGGATGAGATAATAAAAGAAATTTGTCCTGAAGTTATTCACAGTTTTGAATTGCAAAGCTGTTCTTAGCCTATCTTAAAAACGATGAAAAAATATCCTAATATAAAATGGATAAATTAATGTTGGGGAAATGATATACATTATTACCAAAAATTTCCTCATCATTTAAAAAAAATAAAACAGGTTTTAAATCGTATTGATTTTTTACATACTGATTGTGAGAGAGATTATGTTTTGGCAAAGCAGTTGGGATTTAAGGGTAAATATACAGGATTAATACCTGGAGGTACTGGATATAAATTGGAAGAGTTATGCCTTTATAAACAGCCAATAGCAGAAAGAAAAATAATACTTGTTAAAGGATATGAGCAGGGTTTTGGTCGAGGTTTATATTGTATTAAGGCATTGCATTCGATCGAACATATTACTCAAAACTATGAAGTAATAGTTTTTGGAGCCCACAAAAAAGTTATTGATTATATTAAAAACAACCAGCTTAATTTTAAATTTTTTGAAAGACATGGGCTTTCTCATGAAGAAGTGATGCATCTAATGGGGAAAGCAATAGTATATATTAGAAATAGTATTTCTGATGGGATGCCAAATGCACTTCTGGAAGCCTTAGTAATGGGGGCATTCCCTATACAATCTAACCCTAGCGGTGTAACTGAAGAAATTATTGAAGATGGAGTTAATGGGTTTTTAATTCAAAATCCAGAAAATGTACAAGAGATTAAAAGTCATTTAGAAAGATCCCTGAGTAATATAGCGCGAATCCAAAAAGCAGAGAAGTTAAATGCAATTATTGCTAAAGAACAGCTAGATTATACTTTTAATCAGGCTAAAGTAATTAATATATATAATAATTTATTTTAAAGGTTATCGAGAATTATACAAATTATAAATTAAGTTTTCTCGTAGAGACATTGTAAACATGATGATGTATGTAAATTGGCGTCACAAGAAATATTTTGATTTATCTAAATCGAGTAATACATTTTGCATCAAAAAAAAGGAAATTTAAATTAACACACTGTACTAATCAATTCATTTTAATGTCAAATAATTTAGTTTCGATAATAGTTCCTACATATAACCGTGCAGATTTAATTGGTGAAACTTTAAATAGTTTAATTCAACAAACTCATTCGAACTGGGAATGTATTATAGTCGATGATGGTTCCTTAGATCAGACAGTAAACGTAGTTAAAGAATTTGTAAAGAAAGATTCTCGATTCTCGCTTTATTGTTTAGAACATAAAGGCGTGAGTTTTGCTCGGAACTATGCTTTAAGTAAAATTTCAGGAGAGTTTATTCAATTTTTGGATTCTGATGATTTATTACATGAAAATAAACTTGCAAAATCATTGGAAATAATAACTACCGATCAAGAATTGAATAATAAAATGGTTATTTCCAATTTTATGATGTTTCGTAGTAATTTACAAAATATTGAGGTTCCTTTTTGCAAACTTTCTTTGTCAAAATTTACTTTTAAAAAAGTTCTTTACGATTGGGATTTTGATTTTAATATACCAATTCATTGCGGTTTTTTTCATAAAAGTATTTTTAAAGATTTCAAATTTTCAGCAGAACTGGGAGCAAAAGAAGATTGGATTATGTGGTTGAAAATTTTCAAAAATAATCCAGAAGTTGTTTTTTTAGATCTCCCTTTGGCATATTACAGATATCACGAAAAAAATATGACCAAAGATTTTATACATATGAAAAGTAATTTCTTTTATTCTTTTCCAATTCTAAAAGCATTATTGACAGAAAATGATTTTGAGAAATTTTTAATTTTTTTAATTGAGAAATATTATCAGCAGTCAAGAGAAAGAGGAATTGAAGTAAAGAAATATAAAAATTCTGGGTCATATAGATTAGGAAATAAGGCTAGAAAAATTCTAATCAATTTACATTTGCTTTCATTTGCAAATTGGATACTTAAAAAGTTTAAAAAGTGATAGCTATAGTAATACCGTATTATAAACCTGAGTTTTTTGATAAGACTTTAGAATCCTTAAAAAAACAAATTGATAAAAGATTTAAGGTTTACATAGGAAATGATTCAAGTCCAGAAAATCCAGTCTTATTATTAGAAAAATATAAAAACGACTTTAGTTTTAAATATCATCATTTTGAGCAGAATTTAGGTGGGATTTCATTGGTAAAACAATGGGAGAGATGTTTAAATTTAGTAGAAAACGAAGAATGGATCATGATTCTCGGAGATGACGATGTTCTTAATGAAAATGTGGTAGCCTCTTTTTATAGAAATTTAGAAGATATAAACAAGAACGAAATAAATGTAGTTCGTTTTGCGACGACAGTTATAAATGAAAAAGAAGAGACTATTTCCCAAAAATATAAGCATCCAGTTTTAGAATCTGGACAGGACTTTTTGACTAGAAAATTTTCAAAAAGAACAAGGAGCTCGTTAAGTGAATATGTTTTTAAAAGAAATAGAATAGAAAATATAAAATTTAAGGATTTGCCTTTGGCTTGGCATTCGGATGATTTGGCGGTTTTAGAATTCTCTATTCCAAATTTTATTTATTCAATCAATGAAGCTCAAGTATTAGTCCGAGTTTCAAATTTAAGTATCACTGGCGACTCTAGTTCAAAAAATCAAAAGAACTGGGCAACTTTCGAATTTTGCGAAATTTTGTTCAAGGATCATACTTTACTTTTTACAAAACTTCAAAAGAAAGTAATTTTAAAAAAACTCGAAGTTGCTTTTTTAAACATTCCGTCTTTTAAAACGTATCAAAAAATAACAAGCTATTATTTTGAACAAATCGGGTTTTGGTCTGCAATAAACTTTCAGTTGCTTTTAATAAAATATCGTATAATTTTGATCTTGCGAAAACTTAAGATTTTTAATGGCATTTATGCGATATATGCCAAATTACTAAATAAATGAAAAACTTTTTTTTAGTTATTCCAACAAGAGACAGACTATCTTATTTGTCTAATTTACTTATTGACTTAAATGCATTCGAAAAACATATTTCTCAAGTTGTTATTGTAGATCAAAGTCAACAGGATATAGAGGCAGATGTAAATGAATTACCGCTGAATTATAAATTTACTTTTGTAAAGAACGCACGAGAAAATTCAGTAAATCATTCTAGAAATCAGGCTTTAAAGTTTTATGAAGAAGAAGAATGGTTATTTTTTCTAGATGATGATTTAAGAATTTCAAGTGTTGCATTTGAGCAAATTGTTGAAACATTAAAACCTAATATTATTGATGTTCTAATACCTGGAATTCAATTTGAGGGAATGGAAACTACAGAATTTAAATATCATACAATTTTAGATACAATCTCTAAACCTAGTAATTTTTCAAAGCCTCGATTTAGACTTCAAGTCTGTTCAGGTTTAAATGTTGTAAAAAGAGAAATTTTTAAGGAAGCAGGTTTTTTATTTGATGAAAATTTTACAATTTGGGGGGATGATTGGGATTATGGAATGCGCTTACTGCAAGCGGGGGCAAATATTTATTTTCAGCCTAAAATTTTAGTTGAACATTTGTCAGCTTCAGTTGGAGGGCAAAGAGATAAATGGACATTGTTAAATACGAAATTAGAAAAAGAGACATTATATTTTTATTTTTTAAAAAAACATTTTTCCAAAACTGTAGTCAAACAACAATTTTTTGTAAAGTTTATTCAGGCTATTAAACGTCTTTTTTCTGCAGGAGAATTATCAAACATTAGAATTTTACTGAAAGCTCATAAAGCCGCATTAAAAATGCCAATTTTGTAATCAGATTGATGCTATAAAATAACTAAATTTAGGCGTAAGATAGATTTAAAAGTAGAAATATCCCTGAAGTTCTGGATTATTGTAACGGAGAAAATTCGTTGAGAAATCTAATTTATAGAAAAGTTATGTAATGATATAAAATCATTTTAGAATGTAATGAAACGGATCATGACAAACATTTATATTTGATGAAAAACGAGAGCGATGAAATGAATAGAATGATTGAAAAGCAAAGAAAAAACTTAATTTAACTTTATGGACACTTTTTTGAAAACAGCTGATAAAAAAAATGAATCAAATTTGCCATTTATTATTGCCGAAATTGGTCAGGCACATGATGGTAGTCTTGGGGTTTTGTATTCATATATTGATGCTCTAGCCCAAACTGGTGTCGATGCTGTGAAGTTTCAAATGCATATTGCCGAAGCTGAAAGCAGTATACATGAACCTTTTCGTGTAAAGTTTTCATTGGAGGACAAAACAAGATTTGATTATTGGAAACGAATGGGATTTTCTTTAGAGCAATGGAAAGCTATAAAAAAGCATTGCGATGAGGTAGGTTTAAGATTTATTTGCTCTCCGTTTAGCAATTTGGCAGTTGATTGGCTAGAAGAATTAGGAGTAGAACAATATAAAATAGGTTCTGGAGAAGTTAATAATTTTTTAATTTTAGAAAAAATAGCTCGAACTGGAAAGCCAGTGATTTTGTCATCAGGAATGAGTTCTTACGAGGAATTAAATAAAACAGTTGAATTTTTAAAAGAAAGAAATGTTGAATTCTCTATTTTGCAATGTACAACAGCTTATCCGACACAGCCAGAGCAGTATGGTTTAAACGTTATTCAAGAGTTAAAAGATCGTTATAATGTTAAAGTAGGGTTTTCTGATCATTCTGCAAAGATCGAAACTTGCATAGCAGCAACAGCTTTAGGTGCTGATATTTTAGAATTTCATGTGGTATTTGATAGACAAATGTTTGGGCCAGATTCAAAATCTTCATTGACCATTTTAGAAACCAAAGAGCTTGTAAAAGCGGTTAGAAATATAAAAACTTCGTTATCCAGTCCAGTAAATAAAAATAACAATGAAGCGTTTTCTTCACTAAAGCAAATTTTCGAAAAATCATTGGCAATTAATAAAGATTTATCAAAAAATCATGTTCTGACTTTCGATGACTTAGAATCTAAAAAACCAAAAGATTTTGGAATTGACGCGTTTCGATTTCATGAGATTATTGGAAAGACTTTAAACAAAGATTTGAAAAAGTGGGATTTTTTAAATGAGACAGATTTGATATAAATCTAGTTTCGACAGTTTAAAAAGAAAGTTAAAATTAATCTTTTTTCAGCATGTTTTTTTTTGACTACTTTTAGCCCAAGTTTAATATAATTAAAATGCCAAAAAGAAAAATAGCTGTAGTCATAACAGCTCGTCCTTCATATAGTCGAGTAAAGACGGTATTATCAGCCATTCAGGAACATCAAGATTTAGAATTGCAATTAATTATTGCTGCTTCTGCATTATTGGATCGTTATGGTTCAGCTGTAAATTATATTGAAAAAGATGGTTTTCATATTGCTGCAAAGGTTTTTAATGTATTAGAAGGAGAAAATCTAACTGCAGCTGCAAAAACTACTGGAATTGGTATTCTTGAATTATCTACTGTTTTTGATAATTTGAAACCAGATATTGTGGTAACTGTTGCAGATAGGTTCGAGACAATGGCAACCGCTATTGCCGCTTCATATATGAATATTCCTTTGGCGCATATTCAAGGTGGAGAAGTAACTGGTAATATTGATGAAAAGGTTCGTCATGCAATTACAAAGTTGGCAGATTACCATTTTGTTGCCTCAGAAAATGCAAAAGAAAGAGTAATAAAACTAGGGGAAGATTCTAAAATGGTTTTCAATACAGGATGTCCTTCTATCGATTTGGCATTAGAAATATTAGAGACTGAAAAACTTCCTTTTGACCCTTATCAAAAATATGGAGGTGTAGGAACAAAACCAGATTTATCTAAAGGTTATCTGGTTGTAATGCAGCATCCGGTTACAACAGAATATCAAGACTCAAGAAAACATATCGAAGTTACACTTGAAGCAATCTATAAATTAAATAAGCCAACACTTTGGTTTTGGCCAAATGTAGATGCTGGAGCAGATGGAACTTCTACGGGAATACGTGCTTTTAGAGAGCAACATTTATTACCAAATGTTCATTTTTTCAAGAACATGGAAGGCAAAGATTTTCTGCAATTGTTGAAACATAGCGATTGTTTAATTGGAAATTCAAGTGTAGGTATACGTGAATGTGCTTTTCTGGGTGTTCCAGTCGTTAACATCGGTTCGCGCCAGAATAGAAGAGATCGAGGAGGAAATAGCATAGATACAGATTATTCAGAAGAAGAAATTGGTTTGGCAATTAATAAAATGATGAAAAAAGGAAAAGTTGATTCATCTTCTATTTATGGTGATGGAAAAGCGGGAGTAAAAATAGCTAAATTGTTGACAGAAGTGCCTTTACAATTTCATAAAACAATTGTTTATTAATATGAAAGTACTGGCTATAGTTCCTGCCCGTGGTGGTTCCAAAGGAGTACCAGGTAAGAATATTAAAGATTTGGGAGGAAAGCCTTTAATATCGCATGCAATAGAATGTGCTTTAGAGTCTAATTTGGTATCTAAAATTGTTGTATCAACGGATGATGATGATATTGCTGCGGTAGCCAATCGGTACGATATAGACGTTTTAAAAAGACCAGATTATTTGGCAGATGATAAGAGCAATGTTGTTGATACTGTTGAGCTTGTCATTGAACAATGTCAGGAAGATTTTGATATTGTTATTCTATTGCAACCAACATCGCCATTGCGTACATATTATGACCTAAATAATATTATCAATCTATTAGCTGAGAAAACCGAAATAGATGGCGTGATTAGTGTCGTGCCAATGAACGATATTAATCCGGCAAGAATGTATAATTTAATGGATGATAATAAATTGATTCCGTTAGATCATAGTGGTGAGACTTCAAGAAGACAGGACATAAAACCTGTATATTATAGAAATGGATGTTTTTATGCTGTAAGAGTTAAAGCTTTTTTGGACCAAAAAACGTTTATGGTCCAAAAAAAAATGGCCTATATAATGAACCCCGACTGGTTGGTGAACATTGATACAATGAGAGATTTTAAATTAGCAACACTTTTATATGACGATTGGCAAAAAGAAGTTATTAATAACTGAATCTAATAATTTTAGTGAAAATGCTTTGACCACTTTGAACGATTTTTTTCAGTTAAAACAGGGAAGAATAGAGAGTCGAGATGAGTTGAAGATAGAAATTGCTGATATAGATATAATTTTTGTCAGATTAGGATTTGTAATTGATAAAGAAATTATTGAAAAAGCACCCAATTTAAAATTCATTTTAACTGCTACAACTGGTCTAGACCATATAGATGTAACTTATTTTGAAAGCATTGGCGGGAAAGTTATTTCACTTAGAAACGAAGTAGATTTTCTTAAAAGTATTCCTTCTACTGCAGAGCATACGTGGGCATTATTGTTAGCATTGCTAAAAAAAATCCCAAGTTCATTTGATCACGTAAAAAAGGGCGAATGGAATAGGAATTTATACATTAATACGAATCTTAAATGTAAAAAAATCGGTATTTTAGGTTTAGGCAGAGTAGGGATGCAAGTAGCAAATTTTGCAAAAACCTTTGATATGGAGGTTGGTTTTTTTGATGTAAAAGATATTGAAAGTCAGTTTAATAAATTCAAAACTTCGCAAGAATTGTTTGCTTGGGCAGACATAATTAGTATACATATTCCTTACACTGAGACAAATAAAAATTTTGTTAATAAAGAATTGCTTTCATATTTGAAAAGTAATTCGGTACTTATTAATACTTCGAGAGGTGGCATTTGGGATGAGGAAGAAGTCGCTTTTTTAATTGAAAAAGGCATCATTAGTGGTGTTGCGACAGACGTTTTGAAGAATGAATTAAATTTAAAATCTATTTCATCAAATCCATTAGTGCTTCTGGCAAATCAAGATTTTAATGTGATTATTACTCCTCACGTTGCCGGAGCATCTAAAGAATCTATGGAAATGACAGAAGAATTCATTGTGCAAAAATTTTTAGATCAGATCTAAAAGTAGGATATTATATAATTAATTAAAAAAATAAGAATGTGTGGGATTGCAGGGATTGTAGGAGATTATAAAGAGCATCAACTAGATGCAATGCTTATAAGTCAGCATCATCGCGGTCCAGATACTACGAAAAAATATAATGACGATTGCTTTGCAACCTTAGGGCATAACCGTTTGGCAATTATTGATTTATCTTCACAATCCAATCAGCCATTCATAGATAATTCAGGACGATATGTTTTGGTATTTAATGGAGAAATTTACAACTATATTGAAATTAGAGAGACTCTAAAAAATCAGTATAAATTTAAGACAGAGTCTGATACTGAGGTCTTGTTAGCAGCATTTATTATTTACGGAGAATCTTGTTTGGAAAAATTCAACGGGATGTTTGCCTTTGCTATTTGGGATAATCAAGAAAAGAAGCTTTTTGCTGCACGAGATCGATTTGGAGTGAAACCTTTTTATTATAGTGTATTGAATAATTCTTTATTTTTTTCTTCAGAAATAAAAGCACTGCATGCTGCTGAAATTCCCAAAAAACCTAATGAAAAAGTTTGGGCTTCTTATTTTGCTTTTGGCTCTTACGGAATGCCAAATGAAACTTTTTGGGAGGATATCATACAACTACCAGGAGGTCATTTTTTGAAATATGAAAACCAGAATATAACTATAAAAAAATGGTACTTTTTTGAAGAAGAAGTTGCTAAACAGCAAAAAAAAACAACTTTAAAAGAAGCTAAGGAATATTACATATCCCTTTTAAAGGATAGTATTAATTTACGTTTTAGGTCAGATGTTTCGGTTGGTTTTAATGTGAGTGGCGGATTGGACAGTTCTGTTTTATTAGCTTTGGTTAATCTTCAAGAGAATAATTCCAGAATTAATGCCTATACTTTTTACACAAATAATTCTGATTATGATGAATTATCCTGGGTTGAAAAAATGATTGCAATTACTAATAATCCATTAGCAGAAGTATTGCTTCAGGCAAATGAAATTCCTGCTTTTACAAAAAAAATGGCTTTGCAACAAGACGAACCATTTGGAGGGATTCCAACCTTAGCCTATGCTAAAATTTTCGAAAAAGCTAGAAAAGATGGCGTTTTAGTTCTTTTGGATGGACAAGGAATGGATGAACAATGGGCTGGATATGATTATTATACTCAAAAAAATGATGCCACAATTCAAGGAGTTGAGAATTCGCCATATAAAATAAAAATGCTTTCAGATTCTTTTTTGTCTAAAGCTGAAAAACCTTTATACCCTAAGATTTTCGATGATGAGATTTTAAATAAGCAATATCGAGATTTATTTTATACTAAAATTCCTCGAGCATTACGATTTAACGATCGTGTTTCAATGATGTATTCTACTGAACTGCGAGAACCTTTTCTAGATCATCGATTGGTTGAATTTGCTTTTTCTTTGCCTTTGGAGTTTAAAATTAAAGATGGGGTTTCTAAATATATTTTAAGAGAAATTGCTTCAGAATTTCTTAGCAACGATGTAGCTTTTGCACCTAAAAGACCTTTACAGACCCCACAGCGTGAGTGGTTGGCAGACGATCTAAAAGAATGGGTTAATGGATGTTTAAAGACTATCGAAAATTCCTGTTTTTCGGAGTGGTTCGTAAAAGCTGAATTAGAAAAAGAATTTGATTTTTACTTTAGTGGTAATATTCAATCCAGTTTTCATATTTGGCAATTTATAAGTTTGTGCCAAATGGAATTGTCTATTCCAATAAGTAATTAAAATTGTAATATGATATCAATAGTTATTAGAAATAAAAACGAGGGTCGAGCCCTTGAAAATACGTTGTCAATCTTAACCAAATTGTATTCAAATGACTTTGAAGAAATAATAATTGTTGATAATAATTCTACAGATAACAGTATTGAAGTTGCAAAAAAATATAATTGCAAAATAATAACCATCGATAATTTTAGTTATGGGCGAGCAATAAATTTTGGTGTTGAAAAAGCCGCTTGCAAGTATATTTTATTATTAAGTTCTCACTCAATTCCTGTTGGTAATAATTTCTTTAAGAATACATTGTTAGCATTGGGCAAATCTGATAATATTGCAGGAGTTAGATATATTAATAGTATTGAAAATTACAATAGAGCCATTCAAAATAATTTTAAAATTCAGAATCCTATAAATTGTGGTTTGCTAGCAAGCTGCTGCATTATTAATAAAGAAATATGGAAAGAAAATAAATTTGATGAAACTCTATTAGCAGTAGAAGATAAAGAATGGTCAGTTAGAGTAATGGAGAAAGGATATGATATTATAGATTTAAACGAAACCTTTTTTTACTTTATTAATAGAGATACCAATGCAAGTTTAAAAAAATATAGAATTGAGACAATCGCTTCATCTCGATTGACAAATAAAAAAGCTCCTTCACTAGCTCGTATATTTGGATCATTTTTTAAAAAAATTATTTTTTTTAATACAATCAATTATTTTAAAACCATTGGATACGCAGTTAAGGTTTTGAGAACTAATTTAGAAATTAGAAAGGGAATAAAAAGTAATGATTAAAACCAACAAGATTTCCAATTTAAAAAGATTGAATTTTAAGAATAAAAGTATTGTATTACTTTATTTGATTAAAACCGCTTTAAAAATAAAGCCGACACAAAATGAAAGGAATGTCTATTTCTACTACAATAATTTGATAAATTCAGACGGTTATTTTCATAAAGAAACAAAAAATGAATATGTGTCAAAATTTACGCATAGTTATTATAAATGTATAAAAACTAGAAAAAAACCAAAATCAAGTGATTTCGATGTTTTTAGAATGATTTATGTTTCTAAAGAATACCTCCCTGTAATTGAAGCTTACCAAGAAAATTTCAGCAATGATAAAGAGTATGTTATAAATATTATTGATGCAGGAAGTAATATAGGTTTGACAGCATTGTTTTTTATAGACCATTTCAAGAAAGCAAATATGATTTGTATTGAACCTGAAATGGAGAATTTTAAAGTGTTAGAATTTAATCTGTTGAATGCAAATGGAAATTCTATTAATAAAATTAATGGAGCAATTTGGAGTTCAAATACAAACTTAAAAATCGTAAATGATTTTGGCGATAGGTTAGATTGGTCTTTCAGAGTTGAGGAAACCGATGATTTAAATTGCGTTCAGGCATTTTCAATTAATCAACTAATTCATGATTATAAGTTTAATTATATTGATATATTGAAAATTGATATTGAAGGTTCAGAAAAAGAAATTTTTGATCCATCAAAATCAAACCTAGATTTTTTAAAATTAACAAAATGTCTTGTAATTGAAATTCATGATTTTTTTGATTGTAGAGAAGCGATCTATAAAATTCTTGATGATTATGACTTTTCTTATTTCAACAAAGGTGAATTGACAATTTGCATCAATCAAAAATTATTAAAAGAGTTAATAAAATAAATTTTTAAGAATATAATGTCTAAGAATAAAATATTTATATTATTGCCAGATGGAATTGGCTTACGTAATTTCGCCTATTCTGGTTTTTATAATCATGCAAGTGAGCAAGG
This sequence comes from Flavobacterium sp. PLA-DH12, assembly GCF_059511845.1. Classification (NCBI taxonomy): domain Bacteria; kingdom Pseudomonadati; phylum Bacteroidota; class Flavobacteriia; order Flavobacteriales; family Flavobacteriaceae; genus Flavobacterium; species Flavobacterium sp. PLA-DH12. The sequence continues at coordinate 271,586 of NZ_JCAMPD010000005.1, read as the reverse complement.
ACTTGATGTGGTTTTCTGGAATAATACTCCCTTTCCTGTAGCGGATTTGGGATTTAGTGAAATTCCAATGAAAAATGCCAAAATAAATCCTTGGACAGACATCTATAAAAATGTAAAGATTCAAACGGAAATAAAATTAAATATTAAGAAAACGAAAGATAATGTGTATAATTCCTATCGTTTTCCTTTTTCTTATTCTACTATTAAAAAGACGGCAAAAAGCCTATTGGTTCAAACTTTGAGCCTTTTTTATTTTTCAGATAATGGATTGCTCAAAATTCGAAAAAAGATGAATAAGGCAGAAAGAAAAACTGCCTATTATCAAGATTGTATTGAAACACTCAAAAAAGAAAAACCCGAGTTTGTTTTCTGTACTAATCAGCGTCCTGTTCTAGCAATTGCCCCAATTTTAGCAGCTCAGGATTTAGGGATTCCAACAGCAACATTTATTTTTTCTTGGGATAATTTACCTAAGGCTACTATGGTAATAGAAACTGATTATTATTTTGTATGGAGTGATTTTATGAAAAAAGAATTACTTTTTTATTATCCAAATATTAAAGAAGGACAGGTTTTTGTTACTGGAACTCCACAATTTGAATCTCATTTTGATAAAAGTAAAATACTTTCTAAAGAAGTGTTTTTTGAACAGTATGGCTTAGATATAAATAAAAAATACATCTGTTATTCAGGTGACGATGTGACTACATGCCCAGATGATCCGAAATATTTGGAGGATGTTGCCATTGCGGTAAGAGAGTTGAATAAAAAAGGAGATTCACTGGGAATTATTTTCCGTCGTTGTCCTGTCGATTTTTCGGGTCGTTTTGACAAAGTGATTGACAATTATAAAGATGTTATTAAAGCGATTAATCCTCTTTGGGAAAAGATTAAAGAAGAATGGAATACAATATTGCCAACTCAGGAAGATGTTCATTTGCAAATGAATACAATTGCACATACAGAGTTAGTGGTTAATCTAGGCTCTTCAATGATTTTTGATTATGCGTCTTTTAAAAAACCATGTGTATATCTTAATTATGATGTGACAAATAAGATAGATAAGAATTGGTCTGTTAGTAAGATTTACAATTTTGTTCATTTTCGTTCGATGCCAAATAAAAAGACCGTTATTTGGTTGAACAATGCAAAGGAAATAGAAGATAAAATTAAGTTAGGATTGCAGGAATCTTTTGAAACAGTTGAAAACGCGAAAAATTGGTTTGAAATTATTAATCAACATCCGCCAGAAGATTCTTCGAAAAGAATATGCAAGACAATTCAAACCATTCTTGCAAGTTAGGTCTATTCTATTATAAAATTAAATTAATCTAATGTTTTTTAACTCTTTGGCTTTTGCCGTATTTCTACCAATCGTTTTTTTCTTGTATTGGTTTGTCTTCAATAAAACTAAAAGCACGCAAAATGCTTTGTTAATTGTTGCCAGTTATTATTTTTATTCTTGCTGGGATTGGCGATTTCTATTTTTATTGGTTTTTTCTACATTTTTAGATTATTTCACTGGAATACAAATTGAAAAAAGTAATTCAGATAATAAACGAAAATTCTGGTTCTGGCTTAGCATTTTAGTGAATCTAGGATTTTTAGGGATTTTTAAATACTATAATTTCTTTGCAACTTCATTTGCAGAAATGTTTTCTTCTTTTGGCTTTAAGGTAAGTCCAATGTTATTGAATGTTATTCTTCCTGTTGGAATTTCATTTTACACTTTTCATGGCTTATCTTATGTGATTGATATTTATTATAAAAGAATTAAAGCAGAATACAATTTTATAGATTATTCCTTATTTGTGAGCTACTTTCCACTTTTAGTTGCTGGACCAATTGAAAGGGCAACACATTTATTGCCGGAGTTAAAAGAAAAACGTGAATTTAATATTGAAAAAGCAAAAGAAGGAGTCTATCAAATCGTTTGGGGATTGGTAAAAAAAGTTGTGATTGCAGATACTTGTGCCGTTTATGCAAATGCAATTTTTGACCATTATCACTCAATGAACTCTCTTTCACTGATTTTAGGAGCAGTTTATTTTGCATTTCAGATTTATGGAGATTTTTCGGGATATTCAGATATTGCGCTTGGGGTTTCCAAATTATTTGGTCTAGATTTGTTGAGAAACTTCAACTATCCTTATTTTTCGAGGGACATAGCAGAGTTTTGGCGTCGCTGGCATATCTCGTTGTCATCTTGGTTTAGAGATTATTTATACATTCCGTTAGGAGGAAGTAAAGGAGGACTAATGATGAAAATTAGAAATACTTTCATCATTTTTATTGTAAGTGGTTTTTGGCATGGTGCCAATTGGACCTACATTGTTTGGGGATTTATAAATGCCGTTTATTTTCTTCCTTTATTATTGTCCAATAGTAATAGAAATAACATGGATTCTATTATTTTAAAATGGAATTGGGATTCTGTTAGGGTGCTATTTAGTATTTTAACAACGTTCTTATTGACTTGCGTAGCTTGGGTATTTTTCAGAGCGCGTACAATCACCGATGCTCTTTTATATTTAAAAAGAATATTTACCAGCGGAGAATTTAATTCGCAGTATTTAGATAACGAAAGATATAATTATGAACTGTTATTGATGATTGGCTTATTTGTATTGGTTGAATGGAATAATAAAACCAAAGTTGAACCAATTTCAGGAAAAAGAAGCATGCTAAAAATGGCACTGGCTATTATGGCTATTATTGCTTTTGGGACTTATTCAGATTACAAAGAATTTATTTATTTCCAATTTTAATGAAGAAGTTTTTATTATACATCTTAGGGATTTTTCTTTTAACAGTTTTGATAGCAGTTATTCTAGATGGTTCGTATACTTACGCTTTTATGCAGTCTAGAAACCGTGGAAAAATCGAGACAGTTTTTAATTCTACAGCAAAAAAGTATGACGTAGTTATTTTAGGTTCTTCTAGAGCTAACAATCATTTTGTATCGCAAATGTTTGAGGATAAAGGCTTAAAAACGTTTAATTACGGAATGAGTGGCGGCCATTTGTTTGAAGCTTCACTGCTATTAAAATTAATGATTGAAAGAAAATACGAAATCAAAAATGTAATCCTTGAGGCAGATTTGAATCTTTCAAACGATCAAGAATCCGAAGGAGTTGCAGCTAAGTTTTTGCCGTATATTCATTGTTCAAAAGTTGTAAAAGACCATTTTTCTACTGAAGAAAATTTTAAGGAGTTGTATTACATTCCTTTTTATAGATACATAAAGTTTGATTCGAAAATAGGTTTTCGAGAAGTTGATAAAATAATTGCAGGAGAAAAAACAAATGCATTGGATAACTTGGGATTTTATCCTTTGAAAAAACATAAAAATGGCAATATGAAAAATAACATTGTCAATTTAAATCCACTGCCACACAATAAATATTACGAAGAAATTAAAGACATATGCAAAAAGAATAACATCAATTTTATTGCTGTTATGACGCCAATGTGTGAGAATGTTGTGGGAATGAATTATTTTGATAAAGTAAAAAAGGCATATCCAGAAATTCATAATTATGAAAATACAGTTATTGAAAATAAATACTTTTCTTCTTGCGGGCATATGACAAACGATGGCGCGAGATTATTTACGGCTAGAATTATTAAAGATTTTTTTAATAAGTAATTATGCATATTGCGTTTCTAACCCCAGAATACTCTCATCGTGATATTTTGCAATCTGCAGGAATAGGCTCGAGTATTAAAAACCTGGCAACCTCTTTGTATGAGCATGGAAATGCGATAACAATTTTTATTTATGATCAGCCTGTACAAGAAATAATACATGATAATGGAATTATAATTCATCGTATAAAAAAGAAAAGTTATAAAATTTTGGGATGGTATTTACATCGAAAACACATTGAAAAATATTGTAATCAAATAATACGGCAAGAGAATATTACAATAATTGAAGCGCCAGACTGGACAGGAATTACGGCTTTCATGCATTTTAAAATCCCTTTAATAATTAGATTTCATGGGAGTGATGCTTATTTTTGTCATTTAGAAAACAGAAAACAAAAACTAAAAAATTTCTGGTTTGAAAAACTAGCAATAAATCAAGCAGATGCATTTATTGCGCCAACATCATTCGCAGGAGAAGTTTCAAAAAAACTTTTTAAGATAAAGAAAAAAGAAATCTTAACAATTCATAATGGTCTAGATCTTGAAAAATTTGAAAATAATTCTCCAGAAAAGTTCGCAAAAAATACAATTCTTTACATAGGAACTTTAATTAGAAAAAAAGGAGTTTTAGAACTGCCAGGAATTTTTAATAAAGTCCGTAATGATTTTTCGGATGCCAAATTGATTTTAATAGGAGGCGATACATCAGATTTGAAAACCAAATCCAAATCGACTTGGGAGTTAATGAAAACGTTATTTGACGTAGATGATTTGAAAAATGTAAATTATCTAGGTAAGATTCCATATAGTGAAATCCAAAATTATATAAAGAAAGCTAATGTCTGTGTTTTTCCAACCTATGCAGAAACTTTCGGAATGGTAACAACAGAAGCTATGGCGATGCAAAAAGCTGTCGTGAATAGTAATATAGGTTGGGCTCAAGAGTTGATTATTGATGGAGAAAGTGGCTATCTGGTTTATCCTTCAAATCATGATGAATATGCTGATAGAATTCGTAATATTTTTAAAAGTAATGATTTTAGTTTGAAAATTGGAAAAAATGCCAGACAAAGAGTTGAGAATAAGTTTGATATTAACAAACTTGCAAAAGAAAATATAGCATTTTATTTAAAAGTAATAAACTCAAAATCAATTTAATGCCAGTAATAGTTTATCATCAAAACAATAAAGTTGTTGAAGTTGACTTTGATGGAAATAGTATTCTATTTTCCCAAAAAAGTATAGCAGACAATTTATTTCAGATTGCTGAGCAATATCCTGAATGCCTTATTATTTGGTGTCATTTAGATTTAAAATCAAATTTAAATTGTACCAAACTTGCCGAAATTTTTCACCATAAAAAAATAATGGCATCTTATAATTTGTCGTCAAATTCTTTTTTTTCAGAAGCGATTGGATATTCAGATCTATCTCTATTTTTAAATATTAAAAAAGGAGTTAGTTATCCAACTTGGATGATGAGTAGCCATGTTGGCGGAATTCACGCAGAGGTTTTAAATACTTTAAATAATGAAATTTTTAAAGATTCAAACTTTGATTATTTTTTACATTCAATAGCAAAATTGGCTATGCCATTAGGGTTGTATTGTTACTCTGAACCTAGTTTACTTGAAAAAACGGATGTAATATTTCCAAAATTCAAAGATGATAATTTTCTTTTATTTCGATTTATTAAGCAACATTATAAAGTAAGTTGGATATTTTTGTTATTTATCAATTTATTCCTTTATGAAAGAAATTTTGCTTTTTTGCCTCTCTTTTTCTCGCTATTCTACCGTAAACGATATTTAAAAGATGACTTACTGCAAGTTATAGAAAACCAGTCGCAAAAAAAAATAATAGTAGAGGGGACTCTAGATGTCATAATTCCGACAATTGGGCGTAAAAAATACTTGTACGATTTCTTAAAAGATTTAGCGTTGCAAACGTATTTGCCAAAAAATGTAATAGTAGTAGAGCAAAACCCTTCTGTTGGTTCTGTTTCAGAGCTTGATTTTATTGAAAGTGATAACTGGCCATTTTACATACAGCATATTTTTACGCATAAAACAGGAGCGTGTAATGCGAGAAATTTAGCTCTTGAAAAAATAGAAAGTGAATGGGTATTTATGGCGGATGATGATATCCGAATTGAAAAGAATTTTTTAGAAGATGCTTTTAAAGTGATAAAAAAAGATGGAGCAGAACAAATAACATTTGGATGTTATGCACCTGATTACTCTGAAAATAAAAAAATCAAATTTAGAATTCAATCGAGTAATTTTGGCTCTGGTTGTAGTATTGTAAAATCAAAAAATATAGAATCTGTATCTTATAACACAAGTTTTGAATTTGGTTATGGTGAAGATAGTGATTATGGAGTCCAACTTAGAAACCAAGGTTCTGATGTTATATTTTCTCCCAAACCAGAAATAACCCATCTAAAAGCGCCAATTGGAGGTTTTAGAGAAAAACATATTTTAGCTTGGACCAATGATTTAATTCAGCCAAAACCATCTCCGACAGTGATGTTGTATAATCTTTTAAATGTAACCAAACAACAATTAAAAGGTTATAAAACGACTCTGTTTTTTAAATTCTACCGTGTTCAAAAAATTAAAAATCCTATTAGATATTATAACAATTACAGCATTCAATGGGATAGGAGTTTATATTGGGCGAACAAATTAAACAGCAAAAAATGAGAATTTCGTTAATAATCTGCACTTATATGAGGGCTAAGCCTTTGCAGAGACTGCTTGAGTCGGTTAAAACCCAAGAAAATTATCCAAATGAAATTTTAATTATTGACGGATCTATTAATGATGAGACTAGATTACTTTTGCAGCAATATGAATATGATAATTTAAAATATTTCAAAGTATTAGATCAAGACAGAGGTTTAACTAAACAGCGGAATTTCGGAATTTTAAAAATAGATCCAGAATCTGAAATTGTTTGTTTTTTGGATGATGATACTGTATTAACACCTTCATATTTTAAAGAAATTTGTAATTCATTTAAAAATAATGCTGATGTTGTTGGTGTTGGAGGAATTGCAATTAATGAAAATAAATGGAAGCCTCAAGAGAAGAACAGAAATTACAATAAAAAGAAGTTTTATTTGTTTGAAGGATATTTTTATAAAGAAGGTTTAAGAAACGTTGCAAGAAATTTTCTTGGTTTAGCCTCGAACTTAGGACCAGGCAGAATGCCGCTTTATTCGCATGGAAGAACTTGTGGCTTTCCTTTGACAGGTAAAACTTATGAAGTGGATTTGCTGATTGGAATGTCTATGTCTTTTAAAAAGCACATACTTGATAAAATTAAATTCTCAAAATTTTTTGAAGGATATGGTTTGTATGAAGATGCTGATTTTAGTTTAAGAGTTTTACAATTTGGCAAAAATGTGATTAATACAAATATCAAGTTGTACCATTATCATGACCCATCAGGGAGACCAAATCGATACAAGTATGGGAAAATGGTAGTTAAAAATGGCTGGTATGTTTGGAGAATTAAAAATCCAAATCCAAAATTCATTGATCGCTTTAAATGGAATGCTATTACTATTGTATTGGCTTTAATTCGGTTTGTTAATGTCTTGACTGAGAAAAATAAGAAAGTTCCATTGACAGAAGCAATTGGAAGAATGGTAGGCTATTTCAGTTTGATCTTTGCTAAACCTGCTTTGCCAACTTCTGATAATTAGAAAATAGAGAATCCTAACGATTGTAAAAAAAAACGAAGATTGAAGCCAATTAAATTCGCCATTATTACTCATGTTGTGCATATTAAAAAAGAGGGCAGGTATTTTGGATATTCACCATATGTGAAGGAAATGAATATTTGGTTAAAATACGTCGATAAATTATTTATTGTTGCGCCATTAGCATCCAACAAAGTTCTATCTGAAATTGACGATTTTTACGATTTTGAAGATATTGATTTTAAACAGATTCCTAATTTTAATATTACCAATTTACACAATATTGTAAAATCAATACTGGCATTTCCTGTAATTTTTTGGAAAATTTTCTGGGCAATGAAACGATCGGATCATATTCATTTGCGTTGTCCAGGAAACGTTGGTTTAATCGGATGTTTAGTTCAAATTGTTTTTCCTAAAAAAAGAAAAACAGCTAAATATGCAGGTAATTGGGATCCTAAAAGTATCCAGCCATTTACATATCGTTTACAAAAATGGATTTTGAATAATACTTTCTTAACTCGAAATATGCAAGTTTTAGTTTATGGAGAGTGGGAAGAAATGAGCAAGAATATAAAACCTTTCTTTACTGCATCTTATTTTGAGAGTGAAAAAGTACCTTTAAAAAAAATGGATTTCAAAGATACCATTAATTTTGTTTTTGTTGGAACATTATCCTTTGGTAAAGATCCATTATATGCAATTCAGTTAGTTGAAGGTCTGCTTAAAAAAGGATATAATGTATCTTTGGACTTATATGGAGAAGGTCCAGAGCGTAAAGTTCTAGAAGATTATATCATTACAAATCGGTTACAAAATTATGTTATATTAAAAGGGAATCAAGACAGGAAAACTATTACCAAAGCTTTTCAATATAGTTATTTTGTTATTCTGCCTTCTAAAAGTGAAGGCTGGCCAAAAGCACTAGCCGAAGGAATGTTTTGGGGATGTGTCCCAATTGCAACTTCTATTTCTTGTGTCCCATTTATGCTTGAATATGGCGAAAGAGGTCTTTTATTAGAAAAAAAAATAGAAAGAGATATTCAGCAGTTGGAGGATATTTTGAATAACACAGAGGATTTTCATTTAATGAGAGAAAAAGCATCAAACTGGTCGAGAAAATATACTTTAAATGTTTTTGAATCAGAAATAAAAAAGATAATAAACCAATAATGTATGAAGAGATTAGTTTACATACTCTTGTTTTTAGGTATTTTAACAATTTTGATTATAAATTATAGAACACCCTTCTTTCAAAATGATAGTGGAGGTTGGTCGATAGGATATGGTCAAGACAAGATTTATCCTCAAAATATAGATGTAAAAAAAAATAAAATTTATTCGATTGAAAAGTTAAAAGCAGAAAATGACAGTACATCGTTTCTTGCAGATCCTTTCTTTTTAAAAGAAAAAGATACTTTTTATTTGTTTTTTGAACATCAGAAGACAAAAATAAATGCTGATGTAGGTTTATTGACTTCGACAGATGGGAAAAATTATCAATATAGAGGAACTGTATTAACTCAAAAATTTCATTTATCTTACCCACAGGTTTTTAAGTATAAAAACAATTTTTATATGATTCCTGAAAGTAAGCAAGCTAACGCAGTTTTGTTGTATAAAGCGCAAAATTTTCCATTTAAGTGGAAAGTATGTGACACATTACTGAGTAATGTAAGGTTAAAGGATCCTACAATTTATTTGTCTGATTCTTTAAATATTATGGTAGCATCGGATGATAAATTAAATATGTTTGTTTACCAAGCTGATTCTCTCTTTGGTAAATGGAAGTTACATAAACGACCTATAGCTTTAATGGGAACTGAAGCAAGACCTGGAGGCCGTTTTTTTGCAGATAAGAAAGGTTTAATTTTACCGGTGCAAAACTGTACTAATGGATACGGGTTTGGTTTATCTTTATATCGTTTTTCTTTTAAAGGCGGAAGCTATACAACAAAAAGAATTTCCCCTTATTTTTTAAAATCGCATAAAGAAATTAAAGAATTTAGCGCAGGTATGCATCAGTTTGATATTCAAAAATTAGATGATAATAGCTACTATTATGTTTATGATGGTAATCGACTAAAGAGTCAATCAAAGAGTTTTAATATTGTTGGTCCATTAAAAGGGACTTGGATTGACTTAAAAAATTGGATTTTAAATTAATGAGAATTCTCCAAATTATCGATTCCCTCGATGCTGGGGGAGCAGAGCGTATGGCGGTAAGTTATGCGAATGCATTAGCAGAGGAAATTGAATTTTCTGGACTTATTGCCACACGCAAAGAGGGCCCGTTGCAAAAACAAATTAATCAATCTGTTTCGTATTTATTTTTGAACAAAAAAAAGCAGTTGGATAGAAAAGCTTTTTGTAAATTACGTTCTTACGTAAAAAAAAATAGGGTTAGCCATCTTCACGCCCATAGCACTTCTTTTTTTTTAGCTTTTCTTTTGAAATTGACATTACCATCTCTAAAAATTATTTGGCATGACCACTATGGCAATAATGAATTTTTGGCTGATCGGCCTCATTTTATTTTAAAGCTTAGTGCTTTTTTCTTCAACGGTATAATTGCTGTTAATCAAAATCTCAAAAATTGGTCAGAAACTAGATTAAAGGCTAAAAATGTAGTTTATTTTTCAAATTTTCCCTCAGAAGAAGTAAATGTAGAGGTTCACACAATCTTAAACGGTATTGAAGGGAAAAGAATTATATCTTTGGCTAATTTAAGGCCTCAAAAGAATCACTTTTTGCTATTGAAAGTCGCGAAAAAACTAAAACAATCTCATTCTGATTGGAGTTTTCATCTAGTGGGAAAAGATTTTGAAGATCATTATTCAAGAGAGATTAAGGAGAAAATTGATGAATATGAATTACATGGTAATGTATTTCTATACGGATCAAGGGATGATGTTTCAAATATTTTGAATCAAGCTGATATCGCAATTTTGACATCTAAATCAGAAGGATTACCTGTTACCCTTTTGGAATATGGGCAGAATAGAATGGCAGTTGTGGTAACAGATGTAGGAGAAAATCATTCCATTGTAAAACATAGAATTAATGGGATGCTTGTTCCAAGCATGAATGGAGAACTTTTTTATGAGTCGCTAATCGAGTGTATTGAAAATGTAGAACTTCGTCTGTCTTTTGGAGAGAAGTTATCTGAAACTATTTCAAAAAACTTTTCTAAAAAATTAATTATAAAGAACTATTTAAATTGGCTTCAAGCAAGTTAAAATGAAAAAAGAAGATTCTTCGTATATTTTTCTACTCATATGTCATGCTCTTTTAGGAGTGTTGATATTTGTATTGCCATTTATACCAAAACTTTATACCCTGCTAATATTTTTATTTGGTTTTTACTACATCGTTAAAACTAAAAACAGAAATAATCAAGTTTTAATTATTTCTGCATATATAGTTGGAGTGGAGGTTCTTTTAAGAATGACAAATGGAGGAACTCTGAATGAATTTGGAAAGTATTCGATGTTAATTTTTATGTTTCTTGGAATGGTTTATTCTGGATTTTCCAAAAATGGTTTTTTGTATTGGATTTTTCTGTTATTGCTTGTTCCAAGTATCATTTTGTCAACAGTTTCCTTAAATTTTGACACAGATATGCGTAAAGCAATTGCTTTTAATATTTTAGGACCTGTTTGTTTAGCAATTTCTTCAATATATTGTTATCAAAGAAAAATATCATTTGATAGGTTAAAAGAAATCATGACGTCATTTGCTTTGCCGTTAGTCACGATGGTAATTTATCTTTTTTTGTACACACCAAGTATAAGGGAAGTTATTAGGGGAACAGAATCGAATTTTAGTACATCAGGAGGATTTGGACCAAATCAAGTATCTACTGTATTAGGATTAGGAATGTTCGTTTTCTTTTTTAAAGTGCTCTTTGATTCCAAAAATAAGTTAATTAGATTGATTAATATAGGGTTTGTTTTTGTTTTTGCTTTTAGAGGAATTGTTACTTTTTCAAGAGGTGGAGTAATTACTGCAATTGTAATGATTTTAATTCTTACTACGGTACTGTATTTTCAAGCAAAGCCTAATGTTAAACCTAAAATAGGATTTATTATTTTGATGTTATTTTTAAGTGGATTGGGAGTTTGGGCATATAGTTCTTTTGAAACGAAGGGAATGATTAACAAACGTTATGCAAATGAAGATGCGTTGGGAAGGGAAAAAAAAAGTCGGTTAGGTGGAAGAGAAGTACTTATGGAAACGGAAATTCAAATGTTTTTAGATAACCCAATTTTTGGAGTGGGTGTTGGAAAGAATAAGGAGTTAAGAAGGGAGCAAACAGGTATTGATTTACCTACCCATAGTGAGATTACCCGAATGTTGGCAGAACATGGCTCAATTGGAATTATTGATTTATTGATTTTGATTTTTACTCCTTTATTTGTATTTATGAAAGATCGACAAAATATATTGGCATATTCTTTTTATATATTTTGGATTTTAACAATAAATCACGCCGCAATGAGAACAGCGGCTCCAGCTTTCGTATATGCATTGTGTCTTCTTTCGGTTCAACTAAAAAGTCCTGAAAAAAGCGAAAACTCTATTAGCTAAATTCTTTTTTTATAATACATTTGCCTCAAGTTTACGCCCCTAACAAACTGAAAAATAATGTTGTCAAAGTCTAGAATGCATTTCGAAATTTCGGAGAGGAAAATATTGCTCCTTTTTTTCGATGCTATTTTTATTTTATTTGCTTTATATCTATTAAGCGCGATATTTGATTATCATTATTTCGCTTTTAACATAAATAGCTCGTACAGTATACTTTTGTTAGTGAGCTATCTTTATGTTTTTGGTGTAATTTTCGAAATCTATAACTTGCAGGTAGCAAGCAATCATCTTCAGATTTTGCAGAATGTCATCTTTACTGCTACGGTCACTGTTTTAGCATATTTATTTACACCAGTTCTTTCTCCTATATTGCCCAAACAACGATTAGTAATTGCAATATTTTATTTTACAATATTAATTACATTGCTTTTATGGCGTCTGTTTTATTGTTATTTCTTAGCATCTCATCGGTTTTCTCAAAATGTTGTTTTGATTTGTGATCAAAGTGAAGTCGAGGATTTAGTTTTAGGATTGGAAAGTGTTGATCCGCATTATAAAATTATTGGATTTGTTAATTCTGATTCGAGTACAGATGAAGATTTAGATTTTCATTATGTGAACGAGATCCAAAAAGAAGATTTAGAGTGTTTCGTGTCTACGCATAATGTGTCAGAAATTGTAATAGCTTCTCAGAAAACAGATGGTATTACTCCCGATTTATATCAGCAATTACTTCATTTATTAGAATCTGGAAATAGTATACGTGAGTATACTCAAGTTTACGAAACCAAAACACAGCGAATTCCAGTTCATCATATAGAACGAGATTTTTATAGATTTTTTCCCTTTAGCAGAAGCAATAGCAATAAACTGTATTTGTTTTTCGTGCGTCTTATAGAACTTATGTTTTCTATTCTCGGACTTTTAATCAGTTTAGTTTTTATTCCGATAATTTTTATTTGTAATTTTTTTGCAAATAAAGGGAGTCTTTTTTACACTCAAGAACGAGTAGGAAAAAATGGCGCTATTTTTAAGATCTATAAGTTTAGAACAATGACTGAGAACTCAGAAACAAATGGGGCGGTTTTTGCCGCTCATAATGATAAAAGAGTTACTCCTTTTGGTAAATTTATGCGAAAATCTAGAATTGATGAATTTCCTCAATTTATTAATGTTTTAAAAGGAGATATGGGCGTAATTGGACCAAGACCTGAGCGACCATTTTTTGTTGAAGAAATTGCTGCTGTAATGCCTTTTTATGAAACCCGCCATGTAATTAAGCCAGGGCTTACGGGCTGGGCGCAGGTTAACTATTCGTACGGAGAATCAATAGACGAGAGCTTGGTTAAACTTCAGTATGATTTGTATTATATCAAGCACAGAAGTATATTTCTAGATCTGATTATTACTTTTAAAACCATTACCACAGTTTTATTTTACAGAGGTCAGTAAACTTAGATTATAATAGGAATAGGTTTTTTGTTGCGAATTGCTGTTCGTACTAAAACCACTCCGCTTGTAATGATTAATGGTAAAGTAATAAAGAAATGTGCTTTGTTGATTAAAAATAGAAAGTAAATTACAAGCATTACAAAGTTGATCAACGAAAATCTATAAGTCCACAGTTTGTTTTTGAAAATTGAAAACAAAATTAAAAGCAATAAAAGCGGACTAAAAAGTAATGCGTTATAATTCATTGCCAATTCTTGATGAAACGAATAAAATCCCATAATAACGAAGAATATTCCAATTAAAGATAGAATCAGAAAATAGATTTTATCGACTGTTTTGTTTTTAGCGAAGATTACAAAAAGCAAAATAAAAAGATACGTGTAAATATTATTCCACCAAGATTTAGGTGTTTCCTTTGTAAACTCTAATAGTGTTTTGCTTTTGGTGGCTAAAGGTCTGTTTTGAAAAGTAGTTTTGTCTAAACTGTTTTTTAATTCAAATGGAAGAAAAATTCTAGTTCCCATTTGGTCCACTTTAGTTCCAAAAATAATGCTGGTGCCTAACTGATCGTAAAAATGACCATCAAAGTATGGAAATAAGATAGAACGATATGTTTTGTCTGTGTCTTCTTTTTTTACAATTACATTTCCACCTAGAGTTTTATTCACTACATCAACAACCATTGAGGTACAGTTTTTATCGATGAATTTATAAGTATAATAACGCTCTTCAGAATCTAAAACAGCATTTAGCTGATTGAAAAGTTTTTGTTTTAAATCTTGAGAAATCAGTAATTCCTGTTCATAAATGCTTCTTTTCTCGTAAGTGTATTCATTAAAAAAATCGGCAAACGAATGCACAGTTGCAAAATATTGCAAATCTCCTTTAGCAAACTTCAAAACAAAATTCGGAGTTCTAAAATCAAAAGTTCCGTAATTGTAAACAACGTCAAAATTGTTTATAGGATCTAAAACTCTAATTCCGGTATGTCCAAAATAAGAATAAGTTTCATTTCCAAGACCACAAGTCAAAATACTTATTTTTGCTTCTTTTGATAAAGCTAAACTTTGGCTGAAGCCAATGAAGCTTGATAAAAAGAATAAAATAAAAAGTGCTTTTTTGAAAATGACAGTTTTCATGATTTTAAAATTTTAATTGTTTTATGGTTTCTAAATTATCTAAAGATACCTAAATCTACTTTCAGCGAAAAAATATTAGAATACAATGCAGTGCTTTGATTTCCTAAATCAGTCAGTGCATAATCAATTTGTATGCCTTTATATCTAAAGCCTAAACCAATATTAGGCTGAAAATTTACTTTTTCGGTATTATCCAACTGCATTACATTCTGAAAATTCCCTGCACCTGCTCTTACGAAAACCAAATCGGTATAACCAAACTCAAACCCTAGAGCTGGGTCTATACTTATAGCTTTTGATGAGATAATATCGTTTGTTTGTTCAAATCGCATATTTAAATTTGCAGAAGTTACAAGGCTGCATTCATTATGAAAATCAAATCGTTTTGAAACTCCTAATTGCGCTTTTGGCAATGTAATTTCGGTGCTTTCTGGCAAAGTATTGTTTTCTCCTGGAATAGCGTTGGCAATTTTTTGATATTCTTCTTCATCAATATTCCAGACGTTGTAAGTTGTAGTGATGTCGCGAAGCATTAAACCAAACTTCCAGTCATTTCTTTCAAACTGAAGTCCGATGTCAAAACCAAAACCCCACGAATTGGCAAATTTTCCAATTACTCTTCGAATTACTTTGGCATTTACTCCATATTGAAATCCGTCAACAGGCAGTTTACGCGCATAAGAAAAAGTAAAACCATAATCTGCAGTAGAGAAAAGACTGATTCTATTGTAATCAATATTCCCTTGGTTATCGATTAATTGCGTCGTGTCCATGATATCGTCTACTCCAAAACGAATCATCGAAATTCCCCAAGCACTTCTATCATCAATCGGGCTTGCGTAGCCAATGTAATCGTATTGTGCGATATTGGCAAAGTAACTGGCATGCATTAAAGCAATCTGATGATCTTCTAAATGTGTCAAGCCTGCCGGATTCCAGTAAACTGCATTTACATCATTTGAAGAAGCAGTTACAGCACTTGCCATTCCAAGAGCGGCGGCATCAACCCCAATATTCATAAATTCATTCGAGTATTTTCGAACGGTTTGTGCATATTGAAAAGTACAACTCCAAAGTAATAAAAACACTAAATATTTCTTCAACGTATATGTTTTTGCAGATCGAGGCCTGTTTTAAAATTTTCATCAAAAATATAATATTTTACTCATCTAATAAGTTCCTTTACTTAAATATTCCCAAAGTCCTACTTAGAAATAAAAAACTCTCAAAAAAACTCGTTTTTCATCGAGTTATTATGCTAAATTTGTTCTCTGCGATTATCAAAAATTAAAGCTATGAACATTAAAAAGCATATTCCAAATCTAATTACATTAATAAATCTTTTCTGCGGCTGTGTCGCAATAGTTTATGTTTCTCAGAACAATTATTTAATGGCTTTTTATATGGTTTGTTTGGGAATCTTTTTTGATTTCTTTGATGGCTTTTTTGCCAGATTATTTAAAGTGTCAAGTCCGCTTGGCTTACAGTTGGATTCTCTTGCAGATATGGTTACTAGCGGTGTAACGCCAGGATACGTGATGTATAGTATGTTTACTAATAGCGCTAACGAATTTGGAACACATCCAGCAATTCCGTTTTTAGGATTTATTATCACTTTAGGATCTTGCTACCGTTTGGCTAATTTTAATATCGATACGCGTCAGACCGATTCTTTCATCGGGCTGCCAACACCTGCGAACGCTTTGTTTATTTTAAGTCTTCCTTTAGTTATTTCATTTTCAGATTCTTTGATGGTTTTAGAAATCTTAACTAATCAATGGGTTTTATTAGTAATAACATTATGCAGTACTTATATTTTGAATGCTGAAATTCCATTGTTTGCTTTAAAAATTAAAAAATTCAGTTTGAAAGAAAATGCACTTCAAATTGTGTTTTTGATTATTTCTGTATTGATGATTGTTTTGCTTCAGTATATGGCAATTCCATTAATTATTGCTTTTTATGTATTGCTGTCGATCATTAATAATCTTTTTTTGAAAAAGTAATTCTGTTTAATGGCAAGAAAAACGACTTATCGTAAAACATATTCAAGAAAACCAGCAGGAAGATCTTTTCTGAGCAGACTTTTTAGAGGACTTTTATTGATTTTTTTCGGACTTTTATTCATTGGGATAATTTATCATTATCGCAAAGGACTTGCTTATTACTTAGGTTTTAAAACAGAAAAAGTTTTAGATGAAGATGAAGTAGACAAACATCTTTCTGATGTGCGAAATATTCGAGTTCTAGAAAATCATAAAGGAAAAGTAATTGGAATAGACGTATCTGAATTTCAAGGAAAAGTAGATTGGGAAGAGGTCGAAATTTTGGACGAAAAATATCCCGTTCAATTTGTTTTTATTCGAGCAACTGCAGGAAATGATCGTGTAGACAGGCAATTCAAAAAAAACTGGGAAGGCGCAAAAGAGAATAAAATAATGCGCGGTGCTTACCACTATTATCGTCCTAACGAAAATTCAATAGAGCAAGCTGATCTTTTTATCAAAACAGTAAAATTGCAGAAGGGAGATCTTCCGCCTGTTTTAGATATCGAGAAATTGCCTAAAAATCAATCTTTAGACAGTTTGAAAAAAGGACTAAAGCGTTGGCTTGTTAAAGTAGAAAAACACTATCAAGTTCGCCCAATAATTTATTCTGGAGAAAGATATTATTCTGATTTTTTAAAAGAAGAATTCGGAGATTATTTGTTCTGGATTGCCAATTACAATTTCTACAGAGAAAAAATTGAAGATGACTGGCTGTTTTGGCAGTTTACAGAAAAAGCTTCTTTGCCAGGAATCAAGCATCGTGTTGATGTTAATATCTATAATGGTGATTTAGAACAATTGCATTTTATTACAGTGGAATAAAAGTCTTCAGTTTTTAGAGGGTATTTGATAAAACCAAAATGACAATTATTATAAAAGGCAATAAAAGCATTACAGAATATGGATTGGCAAAATTTACTGTATAGCCCATCCATTGAATTTTTTTGGGAGGAAGTAATCTTTTGTCTTTCGGATTATAGTAAAAGCTATTGAAGAAATACCAATTCTTTGGGTCTTTATGCCAATTATCGTAATCTTCCTGAGTTGGTTTTTCCGATTTCATTCTTAGGATAGTATTTAGTGTTCAGTTATTTAGTGTTCAGTTTTTTGCCAAAAAAATCAGTTTCTTAATTTCAGTTCAAAACTGAATACTAAAAAACTGATTCATAATTATTTTAATGAATTGATCATTAAAAAACTGAACACTGAATACTTTTTTTAAAATTCCAATTTCTTTTTACGAAGCTCGAAGTTTTGTCCAAGATAAACACGACGAACCATTTCGTCTTCTACTAGTTCTTCTGGAATTCCAGCTTTAAGAATTCCTCCTTCAAACATTAAGTATGTTTTGTCTGTAATTGCTAATGTTTCCTGAACGTTGTGATCGGTAATTAAGATTCCGATGTTTTTATTTTTTAACTGCGCTACAATTCTTTGAATATCTTCAACTGCAACAGGGTCAACTCCTGCAAAAGGTTCATCCAATAAAATGAATTTTGGATCGGTTGCCAATGCGCGTGCAATCTCTGTACGACGACGTTCACCTCCAGAAAGCAAATCGCCTCGGTTGGTGCGAATATGTTCTAAACTGAATTCTTCAATTAAACTTTCCATTTTGGCAATTTGCTCTTCTTTAGAAAGTTTAGTTAATTGTAAAACGCTCAAGATATTGTCTTCAATGCTTAATTTTCTAAAAACAGAAGCTTCTTGTGCCAAATAACCAATTCCTTGCTGAGCACGTTTGTACATTGGATAATCGGTGATATTTAAATCATCAAGAAAAATATTTCCTTGATTTGGTTTTACCAATCCTACAATCATATAGAAAGACGTTGTTTTTCCAGCTCCATTTGGCCCCAAAAGCCCTACGATTTCTCCTTGATTTACTTCAACAGAAATTCCTTTTACAACGCTTCGTCCTTTATAGGTTTTGATTAAATTATCGGCTCTTAGCTTCATTTGTTTAATGTGAAAATTAGATAATTTGAAAATGAGATAATTTTTTAAAAAAAAAACTAAATCATGATTAATTTTATAATTTGATTTGAAAGGCAAAATAAGTGTAAAATATTCAATAGAATGAATCAATTAACAAATTATTGCGTTTTCAAAATTTAGAACTTGTATTTCAAAATTAAATAATTAGCGTATTTCAAGAGAAATTATCTAATTATCAAATTGACACATTTTCTAATTATTTGCCTTGCTCTTCAAGCGCTTCCCAGAATTCGTAAGCTCTTCTTAAGTGAGGAACGACAATTGTTCCTCCAACAAGAGTAGCAATTCCCATTGCTTCCATCATTTCTTCTTTAGAAACACCTTCTTTATAGCTAGTTTCTAAATGGTATTTTACACAGTCGTCACATCTTAAAACGGCTGATGCTACCAAACCTAAAAGCTCTTTTGTTTTTACATCAAGAGCACCTTCTGCATACGCATTGGTGTCAAGATTAAAAATTCGCTTTACAATTTTGTTGTTGTCGGCAAGCAGTTTTTCGTTCATTTTAGAACGATAGTCGTTAAATTCTTGAACTATATCAGACATTTTCTTCTTTTAATTTATTTTTATAAACAATCTTCGAAATTAGAATACTAACCTCGTAAATAAGTAACATCGGAATTGCAACAATAGTCTGGCTCACAACATCTGGTGGCGTTACAATTGCAGCAATAATTAAAATAATTACAACAGCATATTTCCAGTACTTTCTTAAGAATTCAGGAGTTACTAATCCTAATTTTGTTAAGAAATAAATAGCAATTGGAAGTTCAAAAAAGATGGCACTTCCAAGAATACTTGTTTTAACCATTCCCATATAAGATTCTAATGTAAACTGGTTTTTTACCACATCACTGATAGAGAAAGTAGCAACGAAGTTTACCGACATAGGAATTACAACAAAGTATCCAAATAATACTCCTAAGAAGAAAAGTAAGGAAGATACGAAGATGAATAGTTTCGCATTTTTTCTTTCTTTCTCATAAAGTGCAGGGCTGATAAACTTCCAAATTTCCCATAAAATATAAGGGAAACTTAAGATGAAACCTGCCAAAAGACACATCCAGACAAAAATATTTACCTGACCTTCCATTTCAGTATTTTGAATAATGAAGTTCAGTTCTGTAATACAGATGCTGTCTGCAAATCCTAATGAATGAGATAAGTCGCAAAACCAAACATACGTAAAGAATGTTGGTCTAATTGGACCTAAAATAATTTGATCAAATAAATAATCACTAATAAAATAAGTAACAATTGCCATGATAATTGTTGCAAGTGTACTTCTAACCAATAACCATCTTAGTTCTTCAAGATGATCCAAAAATGACATTTCGCCAAGATTTTTCTTTGCCATTATACGATTCCTTCTTTTAAAATGTCATGTAAATGTAAAACTCCTTTATATTCTCCTTTATCCGCAACGATCAATTGTGTAATCGAAAAGTCTTCTAAGATGTTTAATGCATCGATAGCCATAGTTTCAGACGAAACTACTTTTGGATTTTTAGACATAATATCCCTTGCGGTTAAGTTGGCAATACTATCTACGTCATTTAGCATTCTTCGGATGTCTCCATCAGTAATAATTCCAACAATTTTATTGTCTTCAATTACTGCAGTAACTCCTAATCTTTTTTCAGAGATTTCAAAAATTGCTTTTTTGATAGAAGTTTCTGGAGTGACAGCTGGTTTTAATGAATGCTCGATCATATCTTTTACACGAAGCAGTAATTTTTTTCCTAAAGCGCCTCCTGGATGATAAACCGCAAAATCTTCTGGTTTAAAATCACGCATTTCCATTAAGCAAACTGCTAAAGCATCACCCATTACAAGCTGTGCTGTTGTGCTATTTGTAGGAGCTAAATTGATAGGGCAGGCTTCTGTGTCAACAGTTGTATTTAAAACTATATCAGAGCCTTTTGCCAAAAATGAAGTTGTATTTCCTGTAATGGCAATCAAAGTGTTTCCGAATCTTTTTAATAAAGGAACAAGGACTTTAATTTCTGGACTATTCCCACTTTTAGAAATGCAGATAATGACGTCATCATTTTGGATCATTCCTAAATCACCGTGAATAGCTTCTGCTGCATGCAAAAACATGGAAGGAGTTCCAGTTGAGTTAAAAGTAGCCACCATTTTTTGTGCAATGATCGCGCTTTTTCCAATTCCTGTAACGATCAGACGACCTTTAGATTCGTATATACGTTGGACAGCTTCGTAAAAATTTTCGTCCAAAAAATCAATTAGTTTTGTAATTGCTTCACTTTCAGAGAGTATTGTTTTCTTGGCAATCGCCAATATATTTTCTTTTGTGATCAAAACAGAATATTTAAAATTTGTATGTATAAAAGAAAGTTGTATCTTTATGTGTTGCAAATTTATACAAAATACAGTTAATATAGAGAATGAATTCAAATGAAATTGAAATACATAAAGAATTAAAGAAGTATTTCGGCTTTAGCCAATTTAAAGGCTTGCAGGAGCAAGTCATTACGAGTATTTTAGACGAGAAGAATACGTTCGTAATAATGCCGACTGGCGGAGGAAAGTCTCTTTGTTATCAACTGCCAGCTTTAATTCAAGAAGGAACAGCAATTGTTGTTTCTCCTTTAATTGCTTTGATGAAAAATCAGGTTGATGCAATTCGAAGCCTTTCGTCTGAAAATGGAATTGCACATGTATTAAACTCCTCTCTAACCAAAACAGAAATTGCTCAGGTTAAAAAAGATATTACGTCTGGATTGACCAAACTTTTGTATGTCGCCCCCGAATCATTAACAAAAGAAGAATACGTAGCCTTTTTACAAAGTGTTCCTATTTCTTTTGTTGCTATCGATGAAGCGCACTGTATCTCAGAATGGGGACATGACTTTAGACCAGAGTATAGAAATCTGAGAAATATAATAAAGCAGCTGGGTAAAGTTCCAATTATTGGACTTACCGCAACTGCAACGCCAAAGGTTCAGGAAGATATTCTGAAAAATCTTGATATGGCTGATGCTAATACTTTTAAAGCATCATTTAACAGACCGAACTTGTATTATGAAGTTCGTACAAAAACAAAAAACATCGAGTCGGATATTATTCGATTTATCAAACAGCATAAAGGCAAATCTGGAATTATTTACTGCTTAAGCCGTAAAAAAGTAGAGTCGATTGCCGAAGTTTTACAAGTAAACGGAATTAGTGCTGTTCCTTATCATGCAGGTTTAGATGCCAAAACGCGGGCCAAACATCAGGATATGTTCTTGATGGAAGATGTCGATGTCGTTGTAGCAACAATCGCATTTGGAATGGGAATTGATAAACCAGACGTTCGTTTTGTAATTCACCATGATATTCCAAAATCATTAGAAAGCTACTATCAAGAAACGGGTCGTGCAGGTCGTGACGGTGGAGAAGGACATTGTCTCGCGTACTACTCTTATAAAGATGTAGAAAAGCTGGAAAAATTCATGTCTGGAAAACCGGTTGCTGAACAGGAAATTGGTTTTGCACTTTTGCAGGAAGTTGTGGCTTACGCCGAAACCTCAATGTCGCGTAGAAAGTTTCTTCTTCATTATTTCGGGGAAGAATTTGACAGCGAAACTGGTGAAGGAGCCGATATGGATGATAACGTTCGTAATCCAAAACACAAAGTTGAAGCCAAAGAACAAGTGGTTAAATTGCTGGAAATTGTTCGCGATACCAAGCATATTTATAAGTCAAAAGAAATTGTCTTTACTTTAATTGGGCGTATTAATGCGGTTATTAAAGCGCATAAAACAGATACACAACCTTATTTTGGTTCGGGTTCAGACCACGACGAAAAATACTGGATGGCATTGCTAAGACAAGTTTTGGTTTCTGGTTATTTGTCTAAAGACATTGAAACGTATGGAGTAATCAAAATCACAAAAGCTGGTTTAGATTTTATTAAAAAGCCAGTTTCGTTTATGATGTCTGAAGATCATGAATACACTGAAGCTGATGATGAAACTATTGTAACAGGAGGTAAATCTTCTGGAACTGCAGATGAAGTTCTAACGGGAATGCTTCGTGAACTTCGTAAAAAAGTAGCAAAAAAACTTGGAGTTCCTCCGTTTGTGGTTTTCCAAGATCCTTCAATCGAAGATATGGCTTTAAAATATCCGATAACAATACAGGAATTATATAATATTCATGGTGTTGGTGAAGGAAAAGCTAAAAAATACGGAAGCGAATTCGTTGCTTTAATCAGCCGTTATGTAGAAGACAACGATATTATTCGTCCAGACGATTTAGTGGTTAAATCTACAGGAGTAAATTCTGCCAACAAATTATATATTATCCAAAATATTGATAGAAAGCTTTCATTAAATGATATCGCTTCCGCGAAAGGACTTACGATGGATGCCTTGATCAAAGAAATGGAACAAATTGTTTATTCTGGAACAAAATTAAATATCAAATATTGGTTAGATGATATTTTAGATGATGACCAGCAGGAAGAAATCCACGATTACTTCATGGAATCTGAATCTGATAAAATCGAAGATGCTCTTAAAGAATTTGATGGCGACTACGATATTGATGAATTGCGTTTAATGCGTATTAAATTTATAAGTGAAGTAGCTAATTAGATATAAGTTAAAAGTGAGATGTGAAATGTGTTCTTTGATACACAAACATCTCACTTTTTTCATTTTACATCTTACTCAGAATAAATTTCTCCTCGGTGCGGTTTCAAAGCATCTCTTACCTGAATCATATTTTCATCTGTTACTACCATAAAAGCTATGGCGTACATTTCGTCTATGATTTTAAATCCTGTAATATTTAAAGGTAGCTTTTCTATTGCAATATATTCTTTCAAATGAATTTCGTGATGTTCTGCTGTTTTTGCAGAAGCTGGCCCACGGAAATCCCAGATTAGTTTTATTTTTCGTGACATTTTTTTAAAGGCGCAAAGGTTCTGAGTAGCAAAGGTACAAAGTCTTTTTTAAAGGATCTAAGGTTCTGAGATACTAAGGTTCTGAGTTTTTTTCTGTAGAGACGCACTGCAGTGCGTCTAAATTTTTTTGAAGAAATCTTTTCAATCCAATTAATCTGTGGCTAAAAATAAATAGTAAAGATTTTAGGAAGAAGAAATTTGCTGCGTAATTAACCGCAAAGGGCGCTAAGATTTAATTTTATTTATGAAAAGTGCAAAGTTCGCAAAGCTTTATCAATACAAAGCTTTGCGAACTTTGTGTTTTTCTACAACCATACCTGTAAAAAAACTTAGCGACCTTTGCGGTTAATTATATAAAGTCAGTTCAAAATAGTACTTTTGCATGTTCTTTTCATAGAAAGAAAAGCTAATAGAATAAAAAAGATAAAATGCCTAAAGAACTTTTACTTCAAGTTACACCAGAAATTGCGGCAAACGAATCATTGCTAAAAGACTATTTGTCTAAGCAGATTAAAGTTTCTGCCCAAGAAATTCAGCATGTTTCAATTTTAAAACGCTCTATTGATGCACGTCAGAAAGCGATTAAAATTAATTTGAAAGTTCTTATTTATTTAAAAGGCGAACCTTTTCAGGAAACCAAAATTGAGCTTCCTATATATAAGGACGTTTCCAATGCACAGGAAGTTATTGTTGTTGGCGCTGGTCCAGCTGGACTTTTTGCGGCATTGCAATTAATTGAACTAGGTTTAAAACCAATTGTACTCGAAAGAGGAAAAGACGTTCGTGGCCGTCGTCGTGACTTAAAAGCGATAAATCGTGAACATATTGTAAACGAAGATTCAAATTATTGTTTTGGTGAAGGAGGAGCAGGAACGTATTCTGATGGAAAATTATATACTCGTTCTAAAAAACGTGGCGATGTAACTCGAATTTTAGAACTTTTAGTTGCTTTTGGAGCTTCTGAAGATATTTTGGTAGAAGCGCATCCGCATATCGGAACCAATAAACTTCCAAAAATTATTGAAGATATTCGAAATAAAATTAGGGAGTTTGGAGGTCAGGTATTGTTTGAAACCCGTGTAAGCGATATTTTGGTAAAGAATAATGAAGTTGAAGGAATCGTAACGCAAAACGGAGATAAAATTCACGCCAATAAATTAATCTTAGCAACAGGACATTCGGCTCGTGATATTTTTGAATTATTAGATAAAAAGAAAATTTTTATAGAAGCAAAACCTTTTGCTTTGGGAGTTCGTGCAGAGCATTCGCAAGAACTAATTGATAGTATTCAGTACAGCTGTGATTTTAGAGGAGAACATTTGCCTCCAGCACCATATTCTATTGTAAAACAAGTTAACGGTCGCGGAATGTATTCGTTCTGTATGTGTCCAGGCGGAGTAATTGCGCCATGTGCGACAAGTCCAAGAGAAGTGGTTACTAATGGGTGGTCACCTTCTAAGCGAGATCAGTCAACAGCAAATTCTGGAATTGTAGTCGAATTAAAATTGGAAGATTTTAAGCCTTTTGCAAAATTCGGAGCTTTGGCCGGAATGGAATTTCAAAAAAGCATCGAACAAAAAGCTTGGCATTTGGCTGGAGAAACCCAAAAAGTTCCTGCACAGCGAATGATTGATTTTACCAAAAGTAAAGTTTCAGCAGATATCCCGAAAACTTCTTATGTTCCAGGAACCACGTCGGTAGAATTGGGACAAGTTTTTCCAGGATTTCTAACTCAGATTATGCGTCAGGGGTTTCAGGATTTTGGAAAATCAATGCGAGGTTATTTAACTAACGAGGCAATCTTGCATGCGCCAGAAAGCAGAACTTCATCACCAGTTCGAATTCCGAGAGATCCTATGACTTTGGAGCATTTGCAAATCAAAGGTTTATATCCTTGTGGAGAAGGTGCTGGTTATGCAGGCGGAATTATTTCAGCAGCAATTGATGGTGAAAAATGTGCTTTAATGATTGCGGAGTCCTTGAAATAATTGGCCTCAGGTTTTTTGCTGTAGTAAAAAGATTGCTATCTTAGTGGTTTGATTGTAATAGAATTTGCCCCAAAAGATGACAATACAAGAAATAGAAAAAAAATACGGATTCCATTTCCCTCTTTTATACAAACAATTAGACGCCGACGGTATGTTGGATGTCGGAGAATATGGCCCGAATTGGTATACAGAAGTTTATCCAACCTTAAAAGATAATCCGCCTTTGCTTTTGCATTCCTACGATTTTGAATCGTTGAATTTGAAATCGGTTGCAGAAGAAATAGAAGAGCTCAGAGATCCTGAGGATTATCGAAATATAAATCCAGAATTTAAATTTATTCCGTTTGCCAAAAGTGGTGGAGGTGATCATTATTGTTTCTTTTTAAACGAAGAAAATAATGGTGATGTTCCGATTGTTTTTGTTTGGCACGACATGAATGAAGTGAATTATCTGGCAAAAAACCTTCAGGATTTTATTTTCAAAGTTTTATTGATTGATATGTCGAAACAAGATGTATACAATGAACTGACCGATGAAGAATTTAGAGATGATATCGAATCGGTTTTTAAATCGCACAAAAAATACCTAACCGATCGTCAGAATACTATTCTATCAGAAATTTTAAAGCGAAATATTATTGATTACGAAATACATGTTTCTCCAAAAATAGTAGAATCTGCAAGAGGATTATTAACTGATTTCGAATTGGAATCTATTGTCAATGAAGTAATTCCTTTTGATAAAATGAATCAGAGTTTTAAATACTCAAACGATTAATTCTTTAGTATAAAATATTTCTCATGGGCTTTTTCTCCAATTTATTCGGTCGTAACAATAATCCAAAATCAATCATTTCTTTTGATGTTATTGATTCAATTTATAGCGGTTTATATCATGAATCTAAAAGTATAGAGTTCAGAATTAAAGGTATTCATGATACGGTTACTGTAAATGTATACTCTATTCCTTCTTCATTAGGTCATGATGAAGGAAAAGCCGAAATTAAAAAAGCAGGATTCAATAATGCTTATGAAGTTTTAAATGAATTATATAAGAAACTCAATATTGGAGGCTTATCAGAAGAAACAATTCAAGAAGAATTAGAATTTGATTTCATTCATGTTCAGTTTTACTCACAGCCAAGTCAAGAGTTGAAAAAACACTTTAAAAGCGTTATTAATAATTTCATGATTTTCTTTTGCTGTACCAATAGTTTAGAAGTGAACGATTTCAGAATATTATATTCTAGCAATCATTTTTCAGATTACACGAAAGGTTTACTAGACTCAGAATACCTAGATTTTAATAATCCTAGAAATGAAACCGAAGAAATAGGAATTAAAGACTTTAAAAAAGTTTTACAGGGAATCTGTCAGTATTTAAATATTGAAATCCCTGCTGATATAGAGCTTCAATCTTCAGAAAATTTACTGTTGGATGAAAAAATAACTGTAGAGGATTTTGAAGAATTTATAAAGTTGATTTCAAGAAATAGTATTGGAGAAAGTGATCTAAAAAAATATGCAGAGAAACTTTTTGAAAACTTCAATGATGAAACCAAAGAATATTACGAAACGACAGAAGATCATTTTAGTTTTTTTGAAGAAATAAATACTTGGCATAGCGATTGGAAATTTGATCCAGAAGATGCAGAATATTTTATTTCTGAGATGCTTGGCGAAGATTTCAAATTCGATTATCCGGAAGAAACCTATAGCCATGATTTGTTCCCGTACATTCAGTCAGAATTAGAAAAATCAAATCTGGAGCTGATGACTTATGAAACTTATGGAGACAGCTATTTGTTTTTTGTTGCAAACAAAAATGAAGTAGAAAAAATTTTAGAATTCTCTGAACTGACCAAAATCGAGGTTACGCAGTTGTAAAGTGTGGTTAATCGCCACGAATTCACGAATTTTATTTAAAAATTTTATGCATAGATTTTAAATAAAACTTGTGAATTCGTGGCGAAAACATTTTACGGAATCAGAATAATTTTTCCCGTGCTTTTTCTGCTTTCTAAGAAATCATGCGCCAGTTTTCCTTCAGATAATTTAAAAGATGTTGGATCTGAAAGTTTGATTTTTCCTTCGATAATCCAATCGAATAATTGAGTAGCTCTTTTGATTCGTTCTTCTTTAGAATTTAAATAACTCCATAAATCGCCTCCTGTTAAAGTTTTAGAACCGTCCATAAGCATTCTTGGATCTACAGGTGCTGGATCTCCGCCTGCCATCCCAAAGAAAACTACTTGTCCGCATTCTTTGGTAACTTCAAAACTTTCCATTAAAGTACTTCCTATACTATCGTAAACAACGTCGACGCCGTTTGAAACAACTTTAAAAACTTGCGATTTCCAATCGTCGGTATAAAGAAAAACATGATCTGCACCTTGTTCAAAACCAATTTTTGCTTTTTCAGCCGATGAGGTTAATCCAATCACGGTTGCTCCAAGAAGCTTACTGATTTGGGTTAGAATCTGTCCAACTCCGCCTGCAACCGCATGTGTTAAAACGGTTTCTCCTTTGATAGTTTTGTGACTGTCTGTTGCAAGATAATGAGCTGTTAAACCTTGAAGTAAAACAGAGGCTGCAGTTTCAAAAGAAATGTTTTCAGATAACGGAATAATGTGGTTCACATTTACGGCAACCAATTCTGCATTGGCAAAAGGAGCATCGGCAAAAGCCACGCGATCACCAACTTTGTATTCCGAATGATTATTGGTATCAACCACAATTCCTGCGCCTTCATAACCAGCAATAAATGGCGGATTTCCTTTTAAATGATAATTACCTTTTCGGCGGTACACATCTGCAAAATTTAACCCGATGGCTTTCATTTCGACTAAAATTTCGTCTTTTTTTAATTGCGGATTAGGGATTTCTATATATTCTAAAACATCTGATTCTCCAAAAGAAGAAAAGGTAAGTGCTTTCATTTTTAATTGATTTAAGAATGTAAAGTTCGGGAAAAATCGTATTCAGTTTTGAAAGCTTTTTTTATACTTCAAAAAAAACCTCGTTTTAAATAAACGAGGTTTTAGATTATTCAAATTTGTATTGTTTTTTGTATTGAAGGTAACTTATGTATGTTTTGAAGATACTTGTCAAGCTGACACTTGATGCTAGTAAAATGGCAATCATATTTTTATACGAAAAAGTCATATTTACATAGGCTCCAGAAATTTTTACGTAAAGCGCTACTAGCATATATAAAATAAGAATACTAAAGAAAATCATCCATAAAAAGAAACTCACTCTAAACAATTTGTAATATCCAACTGCGGTTATAATAAGTAATATTGAGCCAATTGCGAAACCATGTTTAATAGTATAAAAATATCCCATTAATGGTGATAAGGAAAGAATTAATATTATCGAAAAGGAGAATATAAATGGTAAAGATTTTAAAATATCGCTTTTCTCAATTTTCGGATAATAATTAAAGATCTCATTTTTAATTTCATTTAAATAAAATCCTTTACTTAATAATTGTTCAATGGTTTCAGATTGGGTATATCCAATATTTACATAGTTTTCAATTTCTTTTCTTAATTGTGTAATGTTTTCCATTAAGTATAAATTATATTTTAGGGAATTTCATGTCATTAAAAGTGCTTTTTTGTTTGGCCAAAGCTTCGATATCCTGCCATTTTCTTGGAGAATCTGCAGAAAGATTTTCATAAGAATCTTTTAACATCAAGATATCGTCTTCAATACGAACACCAATATTCCACCATTTTTTATCGCATTTACTGTTTGCTGGAATGTAGATTCCAGGTTCTACAGTAAGAATCATGTTTTCTTTTATAAGAGTTTGCGGTCCGTTGTAAGTTCCTTTGTCGTGAACATCTAAGCCAAGAAAGTGTGAACATGAGTGAGGATAGTATAATTTTACATCTTTTGGATCTGTAATAATTCCTAATTTAATTAAGCCTTTTGCTATTACATCTTTTGCCGTTTCATTTAGGGCAACAAGAGGAGTTCCTGCTTTGCATATTTTAAAAACCGCTTCTTGGGCATCATAAACGATTTGATAAATTGCTTTTTGTTCTTCAGTAAATTTTCCGTTTGCAGGAATTGTTCTTGTAACGTCTGCAGAATAACCATGATATTCAGAACCCACATCCATTAGTAATAATTGATTGTCAATTTTTGTAGCGTTGTTTTCCCAATAATGCAAGATGCATCCATTTGCTCCAGCTCCCACAATAGGGCCATAACCTTCGCCTTCTGCGCCGTAATGCTTGTGAATATAAGCGTGAATCCCGTCAGCTTCGTTTTCGCTCATATCTGGACCTACAGCTTTCATCACTTCGTTGTGTGCAACACAAGAAAGTTTTACTGTTTTACGCATCAAGACAAGCTCTTCAGGAGTTTTTATCTCGCGAAGTGAACTGGTAATTTTATTGAATAATTCTGTTGAAGTTTCATTTGCTTGTGTAATTCCAGCTTTAGATTTAAATGATTTGAATAATGCATATAAATTATCAGGATTATTGTTCTCTGCTACATCTGTTGGAATTTTGTCATAAATTATTTTATCGAATTTTGAGAAATCAATGGCAAACGCATTAAAATCTTTTCCATTATAAACAGTTGTAAAACCTAGTTTCGATTTTGCGCCTTCAACTCCTAAGCGTCTGCCTGTCCACATTTCACGAGTTGCATTTCTTTCTCTAACAAAAAGAACTTCATTATACTTTTCGGTTCCTTGCGCTTCTTTAAAAATTAACAACACAGCATCTGGTTCTTTATATCCAGATAAATAATACATGTCAGGATTTGCGTGGTAATTGTAATCTATATCTCTAGAAAAAACTCTTTCGGGATAAGAAAAAACAACGGCAACAGAATTAGCAGGCATTAAAGCTCTAAAAGCTTCGCGACGTCCTTGATGAAATTCTTTTGTTAGGTAATCTGTTGGAAGGTTTTCTTGCGATTGAACAAACGGAGTTGTCAATGCAAACACAAACAAAAATAGAAATTGTTTCATTTTTTGGTTTTTTATTGATGATTTTGGTTTTTTGATCGATGCAAAGTACAAAAAAAGATCCTCGCTTGTTTTATTTTAAACATCTGATTGATAAATTTTTAAATAATTTGTAGTAACTTAGAGATAGAAAATAACAGCTTCGGGTTAGATTTAAACTTAAGAAATGCTGTAACTGGGCATGAATATTGAGAATAGGATTTTATAGAATTATTTTAGTTCAAAAAACAAAACAAATTATAAATCTTTAAAAAACATTTTTATGAAAAAATACGCATTTGCAGTCCTTTCAGTTTTAACGTTATTATTTGCTTCATGCAAGACATCAAAAACAGATAAAAGTGCCGATGATTTATTTGGTACAACCTGGGAATTAGAATATATCTCTGGACCAAGAATTGCTTTTCAAGGATTATATCCGCATAAAAAACCACAACTTACTTTCGATCAAAAAGAAACAAAAGTATATGGAAATAATGGATGTAATGGTTACAGTGCGCCTTATACTTTAAAAGGAAAGTCTTTGACTTTTGGAGAAGCAGGACCAACTACAATGATGTTTTGTGAAGGTGGTGGAGAGCAGGAATTCTTAAAACAAATTAAATTAGTGACAAGTTATTCTGTAGATAAAGACGGAAAACTAAATTTAATTCATGATAATGTACCAGTAATGCGATTTAAAAAAGTAGCTAAACAATAGTACTCAGAATCAAAATAAGGAAAATAGGCTGTCTCAAAAGGACAGCTTTTTTATTGGACGAAATATTTGGGAAATTTATTTTATCTGTTAAAGCCCCAGCGGGGTAAAATATTTATAGAATTAGAATAATACAAATAAAAAGAAGCTCCAGAGGAGCGACATGTTTTTTTTGCAACCTAAATATTTCGCTTCTCCGAATCTTGAAAAAAAAATGGAATTATTTTAAGACAGTTTCTTTTTTATGCCAAAGCTAATTTGTTTCCAACTTCAACTGCATTATGTTCTTACTGATAATGTTCTTGTCGGAAGGCGTTTTGGCTAAACCAAATGCGGTTTCAAAATTTTGTAACGCCTTTTTTGTGTCAATTCCAGAATAGAGATTTCCTAGTAGAGAATAATAAAAATGATTATCAGTTAAATTCAATTTTTCGGCTTCTTTGATTGCTTCTTCTTTGCCTTTTACTTTAGATAGAGCATAAGTTCTGTTTAAAGCTACAATTGGCGAATATTCTAAAATGATTAGATTGTTGTAGAGTTCCAGAATGTTTTCCCATTTTTCTACAGTTTCTGTTTTTATGGTGTGCCAATAGGCAATTCCAGCTTCTAAGTGATATTTTGAAAGTGTATTTCCGGTTGAAGACTGACTTAGGAAATAAGTTCCTCTATCAATTAATTCCTGATTCCAAAGCGATTGATCCTGATCTTCGTATAAAATAATTTCTCCATTTGAACCAGTTCGCGCATCAAACCTTGACGAGTGAAAACACATCAAAGCCATCAAAGCATTGGTTTGCGGCAGATTTGTACTTTCGTTCTGAATTAATAAATACGTCAGACGCATGGCTTCGGTACAAAGATCTTTTCGTAAAGTGGTGTTTTGCGAAATAGAGTAGTAGCCTTCAGAATAAAGCAGATAGATGGTTTTGAGAACTGTTTGTATTCTATCTTTTATTTCAGAATTGTTCGGATGCTGAATTTTAATGTTTTCTTCTTTGAGCTTTTCTTTCGCGCGATTAATTCTTTTATAAATAACTTCTCTGTTGGATAAGAAAGCATCAGATATTTCATTTACCCCAAAACCACATAATAAATTTAAGGCAAGAGCAATTTGAGCTTCTTCAGAATTACAAGGATTGCAAACCGTAAATATTATCGCCAGTTGGCTATCGGCAATATTTTGATCAGACAAATCAATGTCGATTTCTGGATTGTTTAATGGAGTATTGTGTTTTATTTCGGTAACGATTTTGGTTTCAAAAACGTTGTTTCTTTTCAGGTAGTTTTTGGTTTTGTTTTTGGCAACAGTGTACAGCCAAGCAGTTGGATTTTCGGGAATCCCTTTAATTGCCCAAGTTTCTGAGGCTGTTAGAAAAGTATCGCTTACAATATCTTCGGCAATTTCGATATGATGAATGCCAAACAAACTGCAGAGAACCGAAACTATTTTTTGATATTCTGTTCGAAATAAATTGGGTATAAGTTCTTTTTGCTCCATATTTTTAAGAAAAAAAATGCCTAAGTAAAGATACAAAGGCATTTTTATATGTTGGTTTAAAATCTAAACAGCCATTCTAATTTCGACATTTCCGCCAAAATTTAAAACCGGACATCCTTGTGCAATTTCGGCTGCTTCATCATAATCTTTAGCTTTGATGATTATTAGTCCGCCAATAGATTCTTTAATTTCAACAAAAGGGCCGTCAGTAATTCCTTTATTTGAATTTACAAGTTTTCCCTGGCCGTCCCATTTCTGTAAAGGTCTTGCTAGTTTATCTTGAGCGGCAAGACTTCCAAACCAGTTTTGCCATTGCTGTAAATGCTGTTGCAGTTCTTCTGGAGATGGCTGTGTTTCTTTTGTTTTAAAATCTCTTCTGAAAATCAATAAAAACTCATTCATTTTTTATGTTTTTAAATTGAATAATTTGTTTTTGAGTTGTATAAAGTTAATTTTTTTTAGAAAATAAAAATCAATTACTGTTTATCCAAACTGTCCAACTCTATAAGATCCAGGCACATTGGAAAAAGTGATGTTAAGACGATTCCAAGCGTTGATTGCAGCAACTGCAAGCGTAAGATCTATTAATTCTTGTTCTGTAAATTCAACTTTTGCAATTTCGTAGATTTCGTCTGGAACATCGCAGGCATTTACTGCTTCTGCTAGAGCAAGAGCAACTCTTTCTCTTTTTGTATAATAAGGAGTTTCTCTCCAAACACTTAATCCAAATAAACGCTGTGCTGTTTCTCCAGCGGCTAAAGCTTCTTTTGAATGCATGTCTAAACAATAACCGCAGTTGTTGATTTGAGAGACTCTGAAATTTATTAATTCCATAAGAGATGCTTCAATTGTTCCTTTTTTCAAGTAACCGCTGATTCCAAATAATGTGCTAACTGCTTTTTGACCTTGTTCGAATAAATTAAGTCTAGTTTCCATAATGTATAATTTTTAATTGTTTATACCCTAATAACAATCGAACTTTCAGGATTGGACAAAAAAAGAGAAAAAAAATTAAAATATTTTTCAGTTAAAAGAAAATCCTAGTGTTTACAAGGGTTTGTAAAATAAAAAAAGTTGCCTTTTTGAAGTCAGTCTTCGTTGGTTAATAGGAAGTTTCTAATATTATTCTATCAATAAACCCCAGCGGGGTGAAATATTTATAGAATTTTATATAAACAAATAAAAAAAGCTCCTCTGGAGCTTTGTATGGCAGAAACATTCTTGCTATAAATATTTCGCTTCTCCGAAGCTTTACAATACCAATTGTTACTATTTATTTCTTTTTCAGTTTATCTTTAAAAACTTTTTCAAACTTTTCTATTTTGGGCTGAATCACCATTTTGCAATATGGCTGATTTTTATTGTTGGCATAATAGTTTTGATGGTAATCTTCGGCTTTATAGAAAACTTTAAAAGGTTCTACTTTTGTTACAATTGGACTGTTGTAAACCTTCGCTTTATTCAATTCAGCAATAATGCTTTGGGCGGCTTTTTTCTGTTCCTCATTTTTATAGAAGATAACAGAACGATATTGTGTTCCCACATCTGCTCCTTGACGGTTTAAAGTTGTAGGGTCGTGAACTGTAAAAAAGACTTTGAAGATCTCGTTAATATCAGTTATATTTTTGTCATAAGTAATCTGTACTACTTCGGCGTGACCTGTTTCTCCTGTGCAAACTTCTTCATAAGTCGGATTTGCGACTTTTCCGCCAGAAAATCCAGAAACAACAGATTTTACTCCGTCTAGATTTTCATAAACGGCTTCAACGCACCAATAGCAGCCTCCTCCAAGTGTTATAGTTTCTAGATTTGCTTTTTTATTTTGAGAAATGCCATTTAGCGAAAGCGCAAAAAGACATATTAAAAGTATATTTTTCATTTTGGGATTATTTATTGTCAGGAATAAAATCAAGGGCAATCGAATTCATACAGTAGCGTTTTCCTGTAGGAGCAGGACCATCATCAAAAATGTGTCCTAAATGTCCACCGCAGCGTCCACAGAGTGCTTCGATTCTTTCCATTCCAAGAGAATTATCTTCTTTAAAAACAATGCTTTTTTTATTCTCTTGTTCAAAAAAGCTTGGCCATCCACAGCTGCTAGAGAATTTAGCAGTAGATCTAAAAAGCAAGTTACCACAAGAAGCGCAGTAATAAGTTCCTTTTTCGTCGGTATTCCAATATTTTCCCGTAAAAGGTCTTTCTGTGTCAGCTTCACGCATTACGGCGTAAACATCTTCAGGTAAAACCTTTTTCCATTCGGCGTTGCTTACGTTAAGTTTTGTGGTGTCGGTATTTGAATAATAAGGATTTCCGGGCTTACTGATTTTATTTTCCATAACAGCTGTTTTTACAGGTTGTTGTTTTGTGTTTTGTCCGCACGCTTGTAAAATAAAAAGTGGCATTAGAAAACAGAGACTGAAAATTAAATTTTTAGATTTCATAAGTTCTTGGATGCATTAATCTGTATATCAAAGATACGTTGAGAATTAGCTTCAAATTACAGTGTTTGTTATTATTGAGATTTTTTTAAGTGTGTTTTAACTTTTTATTAGTTACGTAAAAGAAGGCAATGTAGTTTTTATGTCTTAATTTTAACAGCTTTTAAATTTTTAATATAAATTATAATGCTGTAAATCAGGAAAATAGAATCGAGGTAAAAAGCTTAGTTTTGAGCAAGCTTAATTAGCATTTTTAAGCCATTTCTTTTTTCGTATTTTTGTTTGCTTAAGAAGCCTTATGACAGAAGAAAACGTAATACTAGTTAATCAAAACGATGAACAGATTGGCTTAATGCCAAAATTGGAAGCACATGAAAAAGCGCTTTTGCACCGTGCCTTTTCGGTTTTTATTTTGAATAGTAAAAACGAAATTATGCTGCAGCAGCGTGCTCATCATAAATATCATTCTCCTTTGCTTTGGACAAACACTTGTTGTAGCCATCAGAGAGAAGGAGAAACAAACATCGAGGCAGGAAGCCGAAGATTGTTTGAGGAAATGGGTTTTAAAGCGGAATTGAAAGAGCTATTTCATTTTATTTATAAAGCACCTTTTGATAACGGTTTGACAGAACATGAACTGGACCATGTTATGATTGGTTACTATAACGACGAACCAAACATAAATCCAGACGAAGTAGAAGACTGGAAATGGATGAGTATTGAAGATGTTAAAGCAGATATTGAAAAACAGCCCGAAATTTATACTGTGTGGTTTAAGATAATTTTTGACGAATTTGATCATTATCTAGAAGACCATAAATTATAGCCAAACTAACCAAAAACATAAATGAGAGTAACCATATCAAGAAAAGCACATTTTAATGCTGCACATCGACTTTATCGAAAAGATTGGTCATTTGAAAAAAACGATGCTGTTTTTGGAAAATGCAATAATCCTAACTTTCATGGTCATAATTATGGTTTAACAGTAAGTGTTACAGGAAAGATTGACCCGGAAACTGGTTTTGTTTTAGATGTGAAAGTATTGGCGGATATTATACGAGAAGAAGTAGAGATTCCGTTTGATCACAAAAATCTCAATCTGGATGTTCCAGAATTTGCAGATTTGAATCCAACTGCAGAAAATATTGCTGTTGTGATATGGAATAAAATTAGACAACGAATTCATGCCGACTTTGATCTTGAAGTCGTGCTGAACGAAACGGACCGAAATTTTGTAACTTATAAAGGAGAATAAAAAATGTCATTAAAAATAGGAGATATAGTTCCGAATTTTACTGCGAAAGACAACAATGGTGAACTTTTTGAAAGCCAAAGCGTTTTAGGAAGAAAGCCGCTGGTGATTTATTTTTACCCAAAAGATAATACGCCAGGATGTACTACCGAAGCTTGCAGTTTTCGGGATCAATACGAAGATTTTAAAGATTTGGGAGCTGAGGTAATTGGTATTAGCAGCGATAGTGTAAAGTCACATCATAAATTTGCTGCGAAACATGAATTACCTTTTATTTTGCTTTCAGATCAGGATAAAAGATTAAGAAAACTTTTTGGTGTCCGTAATATTTTATTTGGACTTCTGCCTGCACGCGTTACCTATATAATAGATAAAAATGGTTTGGTAATTTCGATATTTGATAGTGCAAATGCAGCTAAACATATACCGAAAGCATTAGAAACCGTAAAGGAATTAGTATTATAGATTATCAAAATAGTATCAGAATAGAATTAATTAAACAAATATATTAGCCTAAAAACATGAGTCAGAATTTATACCCTTTGCAATTTGAACCGATTTTGAAAGAAAGAATCTGGGGAGGAGAAAAACTTAAAACAATTTTAAACAAACCAATCGTTTCTAAAATTACTGGCGAAAGCTGGGAATTGTCTACTGTTCAAGGAGATGTAAGTGTGGTTGCAAATGGAGTTTTAAAAGGAAAATCTTTAATGGATTTAATAGATGAAACGCCAGATGCTATTTTAGGGACTAAAGTTTATGAAAGATTTGGAAAGCAATTTCCGTTGCTTTTTAAATATCTAGATGCAAGAGAAGATCTTTCTATACAAGTGCATCCAAATGATAAATTGGCAAAAGAACGTCACAACTCATTTGGTAAAACCGAAATGTGGTATGTAATGCAGGCAGATGCTGATGCTAGAATTATTGTTGGTTTTAAAGAAGATTCTAGTAAAGAAGAATACTTAAAACATTTACATGATAATACCTTAGTTTCTATTTTAGATGACGTAAAAGCAAAAGCTGGAGATGTTTTCTTTTTAGAAACTGGAACAGTTCACGCAATTGGAGCTGGTTTGGTTGTTGCCGAAATTCAGCAGACTTCTGATATCACATATCGATTATACGATTTTGACCGTGTAGATGCACAAGGAAATAAAAGAGAATTACACGTAGATTTAGCTCTTGATGCTATAAACTACAATAAAGTAGATACACAAAAGAAATACGATTCAAAAACCAATACATCAAATGTTGTGGTAGATTGTCCTTATTTCACGACAAACTTTATTCCGTTAGAAGATAAAGTAGAAGTTTCGAAATCTGGAGAAACATTTACTGTTTATATGTGTATTGAAGGAAGCTTTGAAATCGAATATGACGGTTTTAAACATACCTACATTAAAGGTGATACTGTCTTAGTTCCGGCTGCAATAAATGCATTTAAT
This sequence comes from Flavobacterium sp. PLA-DH12, assembly GCF_059511845.1. Lineage (NCBI taxonomy): Bacteria > Pseudomonadati > Bacteroidota > Flavobacteriia > Flavobacteriales > Flavobacteriaceae > Flavobacterium > Flavobacterium sp. PLA-DH12. Next base: position 233,766 of record NZ_JCAMPD010000005.1, on the reverse strand, counting down.
TTGAGCGGAAAAGCTTCAATTTTAGAAATTTACATTTCTTAGCGCTTATTCTAAAGATAATATGTACTTTTGCAGACGCAAATTAAAATTAAAATAAAAATGGCAAACGTTAAAAATTTAAAGAAAGACATCAATTTTGTATTAGGAGATATTATTGAGGCAGTTTACTTGTTTGAGATGTCTACAACAGGAAATCCTACTCCAGAAACGAATGCTTTAATCGATGAAGCTATCGCTGCATTTGATACTTTGATTACAAAAGTGAACGCTAAGAACGTTGAAAATAAAAAAGCACACTTCAAACAAATCAATGTTGAATTAGAACAAACTGCTAATCAATTGATTGAAAAAATCAACGCGCTTTAAGCAAAAAAAAGTGTAAAAAAGTGCAAAAATATTTTGGGAAATTGAAAAACCGCTTTATATTTGCACCCGTAATGACGCCGATGTAGCTCAGCTGGCTAGAGCAGCTGATTTGTAATCAGCAGGTCGTGGGTTCGAGTCCCTCTATCGGCTCAAAAAACGGAAACCATCACAGAAATGTGATGGTTTTTTTAATTATAGAGAGAGGTGTGAAATTTTTTTTGGAATATTAAAAAACATTTATATCTTTGCACTCGCAAAATAGGCCGATGTAGCTCAGCTGGCTAGAGCAGCTGATTTGTAATCAGCAGGTCGTGGGTTCGAGTCCCTCTATCGGCTCAAAAACCATCACAGAAATGTGGTGGTTTTTTTATGCCCGAAAATAAAAATCCAAGAATAAAATTCTAAAACTATAGCATTGTTTTGACCGCGGGACACACATTGAAGGGATAAATCGTGTTGTGATTATTTATTTGCGTTTTAAAGGTTGAAAACTACTAATGGTATATTTTGTATGCCTTGCGGAAATTTAATTGATTTAAGCATAAAAAAAACGCCCTGATAATTCAGGGCGTTTTTTTATGTTTTATTCAGCTGGAGTGGGAGCTGTTGCAGCTGCCGGAGCTTTTTGTTCTTTTTTGATTTCAGCTACATACTTGGTAAGCTTTTTTCCATAAAGTGATTGAGCTACTTTTGGAGTCATCGATTTTTGAATCGTATCTAAGAATTTGATATTGATGTCGTAAATCTCTGCTAAAGCAATGTAAGGCGCTACTTCGTGATCTTTATTGTTAATGGCGAAGTTTGTAGCGTACAAATATTTTCTTTTAATGTTTGAATCTTGTTTTGCCTCAAGGCTATCAAGAGCTTTTTGATCTTGTCTTTTTAAAGCTTTAAACTTTGCTTCAACCATAGATAAGTTCTCATCTCTAAAACGAGTATTTATTTTTTGATATTCTTCGTATAACTCCTGGTTTTTAGATCCAGTAATTTTTGCGCTAGCGATGAAGTTGTCTAAATTGGTTTCAATATTAATATTTCCTGGTTCAGCAAAGAATAAAATATTATTGTCTAATGAATTTGTTACGCCTCTGTCTAAATATAGATATAACATTTCAGGAGATTCTAATTTAATATCTCTTTCAAAAGCAGAGTTTCCATCGATTTTGATGCTATCGATAGCAACAAGGGAAGTGTCAACAATTCTTTGGATATATAAAGTTCCGGTTTTTAAGCCTTTAATGTTTCCTGTGATGTGTAAATTATCAGCAGCTGTTTCTTTTTTGCTGCAAGATGCTAATACTGCAAGAGTAACAAAAGCAATTAATGTTTTTTTCATTGGTTTTTGAGATTTTGGTGCAAAATAAAGAAAATAGTTTAAATGTAAAGAGGCAGATGTTTTATTTTTATAAAAAAAATAAATCCCAATCTATTTCTAAATTGGGATTTTAAAGTCGTGCAATAAAAGGTCTTACATCGATAAATTAAATGAAGAGCCGTTTTCGTGCGTATAAGTGTAAAGCGCGTCACAGTCATTGTTGCCATAATCTACCACGCCGTTTAAAATGCCTCCTTGTACTTTTAATTGTCCTTTAGAAATAAATAGGCAAGAATATTTTTTGATCAATGGTTCTTTTACAGTCAAAGTAAGTGTTTCGCCATTCGAAGCTGTTACTGTATGCGTGCCTTCTGTAACTTCATATACATTGTCAGATAAAACAAAAGGAGTATCTACACCAGCAGTTTGTTTGGTAGTGTAAATTCCAGAGTTGGTATAAACTCCTCCTTGCAAATCGGTTAATTTGCCGTTTGTGACTTTTCTAGTCCATTGCGGTACAGTAGCGACAGTTGTAGTATTGGTGTACTCGATAGTGCCTTCTAGTTTGATGTCTTTTATAGAATAATCAATTCTTTCAATTGTCATTTTACTTCCAGTTGCAGTAATTGGTCCAGAAAGTGTGACTTTTAGTTTTCCTTTTCGCGTAAGTTTGTTGTTGTCTGTACAGCCCGCTGTTCCGAAATCTGCGAGAAAAACTTTTGGATATTCTGTGCCATTTGGGGATGAAATGGTAATCGTTGCACAAACTCCAGGTGCTGTCTCTGTAGTTTTTCCAGTTGTTGAGGTGGTTGTCGAGATTGAAAGACCAGTGTTAAGATCCATTTCATTTGAAGTGTCAACAGCAATTGAGGCTCCAATGCTTGTTAGGTTTGTTGAAACTGTGTCTTCGTGATTGTCGCTTGAGCAAGAAACGTATAAAAGTGCTGTAGCGCAAATAGCTGATAGTAAAATAGCTGTTTTTTTCATAATGGGGTGTTTTGGATTAGATTAATAAGGCAATCAAAAGTAATAAAAAAACGAATTACAATTAAAAAATCCTGTAATGGTTAGTTACAGGATTTTATAACGGTTTTTTGGTGAAAAAATTATGGGAAGTGTTATTGGAAATAATTTAAACAGATTTATAATAATTGCTTTTGGCCTTTCTGATTTTTTTGTATTCTTCCCAGTTAAATCGGTTTAAAAAATCGGCAGCATTTTGAGCGCCACGAATAAATAGGTCAATTTTTGCGTCATCGGTAAGATTAAAGTTTAGCCAATTATGGTTTCCGGTATCAATATACCCAATAAGATTTTTAAAATCTGGATTTTTTTGAAGGAATTCAGAATCGTAACCATAGCGTGAAGTGTCAAACATTGAGCCTATTAAGCTGGAGAATTTTTCATTTTTATTGATTTCGTTTTTGTCATAACCCAATTTGATTCCGAAAGTTGGGGAAGCGGGAACATTCATGTTTTCATGAAAAATATCTATGGGGAAATTTGAAATAATACCGCCATCCATAAACATAACTTCTGAAGGTACGGATGTTCTAAGACAAGTTGCGTCATTCCATTTGTTCCAAGCATCTATTCCGCTTGGAATATTTTTAATTTTAAAAGGGGTAAAAAATAAAGGAATCGACATAGAAGCACGGACAAAGTCGGCTGGATTTTGAACATCTGGGTTGGAGTAAAACAAATCGATCATTTTTGGAAAGATGATTTTGCTTTCGGTAGTAATATCGGCCGTAATTATAGCCATTTGGCTCCAATGATCTACCCGAGTATATTCTTCTTTGTCTCCATTATTTAATCTGTTTATTCGATATAGTTGATTTTTGTCTGAAACGCCTTTTTCTCTCAAAGCTTTCAAATCGGCATAATTTTTTATCCCTTTTTGCGAAAGGAGATTGGTCATCCATTGATGAAAATTATTTCCAGGATTCAGTCCTAAATCATCTTTAAAATTGTCCACAACCTGACAGCCTTTCATTATTAATTTTAGATTTCCGGCATCACTTAAAAGTGCATCAATAAATTCGCGCGCATCATGATCGCCATCAACAAAATCGTATAAATTTTTATTACATAAACAATCTAGAATCCATTCCGATTTTTCAATATCACAAGTTCCCGCAGCAGCCATCAGCATGGTGTTGATGCTTCCTGCAGAAGTTCCTGCGAGACTTAAAAAACGGATTCCCATTTTTTCTAATACATATACATATCCAACAAGTGCAATTCCGAGCACGCCGCCGCCTTCTTGTACAAGATCTACATATTGGCAATTGTTGTTGTCGACAATGTCAGAGAATTTTTTGCCTTTAATCTGTTCTTTTAAATCCTTTATAATTGCTAGAATTTCTCCATTTTCTGTGAATTTTCTTTTATCCATGATTTCTAGAATTTTAGATTTGTTGTTTTGGTTTTAATTTATTGACTTTCAAAATTATGCAATCATGTTTTGCAAGAAAAGGGGAGAATAGCCCTTTTTTTAAGGGTGATTTTAGTGCAAAAAAAATCCTGCAAAACTTAATTTGCAGGATTTTGGAAATATTTATTTTCGAATGATTATTTAATCATCTCGAAACTTCTTTTTACGAAAGCGGTAAGCGCTTCACCTTTTAAAAGGTTTTGAGACAATTTAGCTAAATCTAATGCTTGTTTAACCAAATGCTCTTGGTGCGTTTTGTCTTCTGTATTTAAGATGCTTGAGGCCAAATCAGAATTGGTGTTTACAACCAGATTGTACATTTCTGGCATATTGCCCATTCCGAACATTCCGCCGCCTGTCTGACTCATTTCTTTCATTCTTCGCATAAATTCTGGTTGCGTTATAATGAAAGGAGCAGCCTGAGAATCCATAGCTTCTAGCTGAACGCTGTATGCTTTTGGAATATATGCTTCTAATGAAGTTTTTAAAGCAGCTTTTTCGTCATCAGATAATTTTGAAATCGTATTTTCTTCTTTTTTGACTAAGTTGTCAATATGGTCAGAATCTACACGAACAAAAGTTACATCTTTATTGTCGTTTTCAATTTTTTGAATCAAATGCGAAATAATCGGAGAATCTAAAAGCAATACTTCGTATCCTTTGTCTTTCGCTGCTTCAATATAAGAGTGCTGTGCATCTTTGTTTCCAGCATAAAGAACTACAAGTTTACCATCTTTATCAGTTTGGTTTTCTTTTAGTTTTTCTTTTAATTCTTCTAAAGTAAAATATTTATCGTCTACAGTTGGATACAAAACAAATGCGCCCGCTTTTTCGTAGAACTTATCTTCAGAAAGCATTCCGTATTCTAAAACGATTTTAATATCATTCCATTTTGCTTCAAAATCAGCACGGTTTTCATTGAATAAAGCTTTCAGTTTATCGGCTACTTTACGAGTAATGTAGTTCGAAATTTTCTTAACCGCACCGTCAGCCTGTAGACCAGAACGAGAAACGTTTAATGGAATATCTGGAGAATCGATCACACCTTTTAACATCGTCAAGAATTCAGGTACAATTCCTTCTACGTTATCTGTAACGTAAACTTGGTTTTGGTACAGCTGAATTTTGTCTTTCTGGATCTGCATGTCACTTCCTAATTTCGGGAAGTACAAAATACCAGTTAAGTTAAACGGATAATCTACATTTAAATGGATGTTAAACAACGGATCTTCAAACTGCATTGGATACAATTCTCTGTAGAAGTTTTTGTAATCTTCATCAGTTAATTCAGAAGGCTGTTTTGTCCAAGCTGGATTTGGGTTATTGATGATGTTATCAATTTCAACAGTTTCATTCACATAATCCTCTGGAGCATCTTCTGGTTTTGGAAGCGTTTCAGTTCTTGTTCCGAATTTAATCGGAATAGGCATGAATTTATTGTATTTGTTTAATAAGCCACTGATTTTAGAATCGTCTAAGAATTCCAAAGAATCTTCTGCAATATGAAGAATGATTTCTGTTCCGCGTGAAGTTTTGTCAGCTGGTTCTAGAGTGAATTCAGGACTTCCGTCACATGTCCAGTGTGCAGCTGGCTCATCTTTGTATGATTTTGTAATGATTTCAACTTTTTCAGCTACCATAAAAGCAGAATAGAAACCAAGACCAAAATGTCCGATAATACCAGAATCTTTAGCAGAATCTTTGTATTTGTCTAAGAATTCTTCAGCGCCAGAAAAAGCTACTTGATTAATATATTTTTCAACTTCATCAGCAGTCATACCTAAACCTTGATCGATAATGTGGATTTTTTTTCCTTCTTTATCCACTTTTACTTCGATAATCGGGTTTCCGTATTCAACTTTAGCTTCACCAATGCTGATAAGGTGTTTTAATTTTAAAGTAGCATCAGTACCATTAGAAACAAGCTCGCGTAAGAAAATTTCGTGGTCGCTGTATAAGAACTTTTTAATTAAGGGAAAAATGTTTTCTACTGAAACATTAATTTTACCTGTTGCCATATTTTTTAATTTTTGATTTAATTTGATGATTTTCATTTGTTCAAATAGAATACCAATTGTTTTTTGGGTGACAAAATGTCGCAAATGTTAATTTTGAAAGAAAATAAATGGATTGTAAAACAAAAAATAACTGAACGAATCGTATATTTGTGGTACAATAATTGTTAAAAAGACAAATATTAATCCTAAAAAAATTGTACAAAATGAAGAAGAGTATTTTAATGTGTATGATTGCCGCTCTGTTTTTTGCGTGTAAATCATCTTCGTCCACTGCAGCTTCATCTTCTGAGGCTACTACACTTTCAACTAAACTTGACAAGAAAACTCAGGTAGCTCTAAAAGGGAATTGGGTTCTAACTAACGTATCTTATCCAGGTTCAGATTATATCAAAGTAAATTCTTTCGATCTTGCCGATTCTAAATGTTTCATTGGAAGTACTTGGAGTTTTATTTCTAATAATAATAAAGGAAATATGGCTTTAACATCACCAAGTTGTACTGGATTTTCTTCTCCAATTGTATGGAGTATAAACAGCCAAGGTTTGTTTGTGCTTAAAATTCTTAACGCAGGTGAAAAAGCGAAAAAAGTAAGAGATGGATATTTACTAAAAGTTGATGGAGTGACTGAGAGTTCATTTCAGTTAGTAGACAATATAAATGTTGGAGGTCAGGTAAAAGATGTGGTCTACCAATTTCAAAGAGCTAATTAATATTTTAAAGGTATAAAAAATGAGAAAGATAAAGGTTTTAGGTTTAAGTAGTTTATTGGTATTAGCTAGCTTTTTTACAAGTTGCGATTCAGTAAAAAATGCAAATAACACGCAAAAAGGAGCAGGAATTGGTGCTGTAGCAGGTGGTGTTATTGGTGGTATTTTAGGAAATAATATTGGTCGAGGCGGTAACGCTGCACTAGGAGCTGTAATTGGAGCTGCTGTTGGAGGTGGAACTGGAGCTTTGATTGGTAATAAAATGGATAAACAAGCTCGTGAAATCGATCAGGCGCTTCCAGGTGCTGATGTTGAAAGAGTTGGTGAAGGTATTCACTTGACTTTGAACGAAAATGCAGTTCGTTTTGATACTAACAAATCATCTTTGACTACTCAAGCAAAAGCTAATTTAGATAAATTGATTCCTGTATTCACTGAGTACGGAGATACTAATATTGAAATTTTTGGTTATACTGATAATACAGGAAAACCAGAATATAATTTGACACTTTCAGGACAAAGAGCTGCGTCTGTTCAGGCTTATTTAGTTGCTAAAGGATTAAAAGCTAGCCGTTTCAAAACTTCAGGTTTAGGAATTGCAGATCCAATTGCAACAAATGATACTCCAGAAGGAAGAGCGCAAAATCGTCGTGTTGAATTCTCAATTACAGCAAACGACAAAATGGTAAATGACGCTAAAGCGGAAGCTGGAAAATAATTTCACAATAAAATAAAATATAAAAAAAGCTGTTTCATAATTGAGGCAGCTTTTTTTTGACTTTAGAAATTAAACATTGTAAATTTGACGTCTCATATTACAACTCATGCTCGACATACAAAATATATCTTTTTCGTACACCGAAAATCCTGTTATCAAAAACATCTCTTTTTCTATTGAAAAAGGTCAGAACATAGCCATTATTGGCGAGAGTGGCTGCGGAAAAAGTACCCTGCTCAAGCTTATATATGGACTTTACGATCTAGATGAGGGAAAGATTTTTTATGGGGATAAACCAGTTTTAGGACCAAAGTTTAATTTGATTCCAGGAATGCCTTATATGAAATATCTGGCACAGGATTTTGATTTGTCTCCTTATGAAACAGTTGCAGAAAATGTTGGTAAATTTCTATCCAATGGTTTTGCAAACATGAAAAAACTTCGTGTTCAGGAATTATTAGAGATGGTAGAAATGGATCAGTTTTCTAATGTAAAGACAAAATTCTTAAGTGGAGGACAGCAGCAGAGAGTCGCTTTGGTAAGAGTTTTGGCTTTAGAACCAGAAGTAATTTTATTAGATGAGCCATTTAGCCAGATTGATGCTTTTAGAAAAAATGCATTGCGCCGTAATTTATTTCGTTACCTAAAGCAAAAAGGAATCACTTGTATTATTGCAACTCACGATAGTACCGATGCTTTGTCTTTTGCAGATCAGGCAATCGTGATGCGAAATGGAGAAGTCTTGGTAAAAGATGATCCAGCAAAAATATATGAAGATCCGCAAATTAAATATGTTGCTTCTTTGTTTGGAGAAGTAAATGAAATCCCAACTCATTTATTATTATCGTACAAAGACGAAAATCATAAAACGCTAGTTTATCCGCATCAATTTAAAATGGTTTCAGAATCAAAACTAATGGTAAAAATTAGAAGAACTTATTTTAGAGGAAGCCACTATTTAATTGAAACTGTTTATAAAAGACAATTGATTTTCTTTGAAAGTGAAATAGATTTACCGCTTGAGCAAGAAGTTTTTCTGGCTTTAAATTATTTATAATTAGGGAATGTGTCAATTAGAAAATTAGATAATTTCTAATTGTTAAAATAATAAACCCGACAAGTTTTAAAAACCTGTCGGGTTTACTTTTGGAATCAAATTATGAATTTAGTTTTTCAAATATTTTTCTAAAAATTGATCTTGTTCCCAAAGCAAATGAAGAATGTTTTCTTTAGCTACATAACTGTGAGATTCTTTTGGTAGAATAACCATTCTTGCAGGAGCTCCTAAACCTTTTAATGCCTGAAAGTAACGTTCTGTCTGTAAAGTAAAAGTTCCAGGATTGTTATCTGCTTCTCCGTGAACCAATAAAATCGGAGTTTTCATTTTTTCTGCATTCATAAATGGAGACATTGCATTGTAAACTTCTGGAGCTTCCCAGTAATTTCGTTGTTCAGATTGGAATCCGAATGGTGTTAGAGTTCTGTTGTACGCACCACTTCTCGCAATTCCGCAAGCAAAAAGATTAGAATGTGTCAATAAATTTGCCGTCATAAATGCTCCGTAAGAGTGTCCACCAACAGCAACTTTTTTACGGTTAATATATCCTAAAGCATCAACAGCATCAATCGCCGCCGCCGCATTGTCTACTAATTGCGAAATGAAGTTGTCGTTTGGTTCTGTAGTTCCTTCACCAATAATTGGAAAAGCGGCATCATCTAAAACAATATATCCTTTAGTAACCCAATATACAAATGATCCATAATAAGGGAATGTGAATTCGTTCGAATTTTGAGTCGATTGCGAAGCGCTGTTTCTATCTTTATATTCTGCAGGATATGCCCAGATTAATAGCGGTAATTTTTCTTTTTTAGTTTTATCATAACCTGCAGGGAGATATAAAGTTCCCGAAAGTTCTAATCCGTCTTTACGTTTGTATTTAATAACTTCTTTACTAACGTTTTTAATGCTTTCAAATGGATTTTTGAAATCAGTAACTTGTGTTAGGCTGTTTTGTTTTTTTATATTCCTGAAAAAGTAATTCGGGTATTCACTCTTTGATTGAATCTGAACTAATATTTTCCCAGACTTAAAATCTTCAATTTCTAAGATATCCTCTTTTTTATCTTTGTATGGAGAAGTATAAATACGTTTTGATTTTAAAGTTTCCAGATTGAATTCGTCAACAAAAGGAAATTGTCCATCTTTGGTGTAACCTTCGCCAATTCTATACAAGTTGTTTTTTTCGACAGCTAAAACATATTTGTTGTAGGCATTTTTTCTTGTTTCGAAAACTCCAGGATCTGAATAAACATCCTGAGAATTTCTATCTGTAATCAATTTTGGCTCCTGACTTGGATTTGATGGATTTATTAAAAACGTTTTGGTATTTCTAGTATCATACCATTCTTCTGAAAGAACCGCTAAATTGTCATTCCCCCAAGTAATATCACTGAAACGCTGTGGTGTTTTTGCTAATGAAGATGCTTCTTTGTCGAAAGGCGCATCCCAAAGAAAAACTTCATCTCTAAAATTAACTTTGTTAGCAGGATCTCCTTCATCTAAAGCTACAACATAAGATAATGTTGCAGGTTTGTCGTTTCTCCAAGCCATTTCTCTTTTTCCTTTTCGAACAGCCATAAAACCTTTTGGCATAATTTCATTTAAAGGAACCTCATTTACCGTTTTAATTTCTCTTCCGCTTAAATCATAAACAACAGTTTTGAATGGAAATCTGTTCAAAGGAACTACATAAGAAAATGGTTTTTGAATTGTTGTCAGCATAATGTAATTGCCATCTGGTGAAATTCTTTCTCCTGCAAACATAGCAGCATCTTTATACAAAACAGCGTCACCATTTAGTTTTACTTTGTATAATTCAGAAGTTATGCAGTTTTCAAAATTAGCTTCGTCATTTTTGTTTTTCAACATATCAGGATACGTTCTGTTTTGAGATTTTTCTCCCGAAGTATTCGAAATAATTGGGCCAGTAGGCAGATCCTTTTTAGAGTCCAAAAGCGGCTGTCTGTTTTTAGGAAGCATTTTTACTAATATAGTTTCACTATCCAAAAACCAGCTAAACGGATTTCCAAGATTTGCATTTACTCTAGCCTCTGTAAGTTTTGTTGCTTGTGCTGTTGCCACATCCAAAACCCAAAGTTCAACGCCAGAATTTGTAGTATGAGAGAATAAGATTTTTTTGTCGTTTGGCGACCAAAGAATGTTTGTTGTTTTTGGATTTTCAGGCAGTCCTTTAACCTGAATTTCTTCCTTTCCGCTTATTTTTCTTAGTTTTAGATTGTTTAGGTAAGTTACAGTGCTTGAAATATTAGTAACAGGATTAATTCTTAAACCAGCCAAACGAACTTCGTCTTGATTGAGATCATCGAGCGTTTTATAAGTATTGCGATACATCAATAGCATGTTTTCTTTTTTTGTATCCATAGACACAGAAGGTGCTCTTTGATAATCTGCCAAATCTAAAATGGATTTAGAAGGTTTTTGATAAGTTAGATTCTCTTGAGCAAAAGAGAAAAAACTTATATTTAAAAATAAAAACAGCGTAACCTTTAATTTCATAGTTTAAATTTTATGGGTTCGTAATAGTATTCAAAATGTTTGTCTAAAATACTTTTATGTTGTTACATCTTGGGTCTTATTTTTAATTTTTTTCAATGTTTGTGTCTTAATATTGTCTTTTCAAGAAGTAAATGATCATAAGTCACTTTAGAATTAAAATATATTAAATTGCTAATAACGAAAAAAATAGTATTTTGTGTACGTATATTTTAAAGTATGCGTAAATTTGCAATCCAATTTTTTAATAAATAATAATAGATTATGTATCATTCAAAAATAGCTGGTTTAGGATATTATGTTCCTTCCAATGTAGTGACTAACGATGATTTGTCTAAGATAATGGATACCAATGATGAATGGATTCAGGAAAGAACTGGAATTCAGGAAAGAAGACACATCATTCGTGGAGAAGACACTACGACTTCAATGGGAGTAAAAGCAGCTAAAATTGCAATAGAACGTTCTGGTGTTGCCAAAGAAGATATTGATTTTGTAGTTTTTGCTACATTAAGTCCAGATTATTATTTTCCAGGACCTGGAGTTTTGGTTCAAAGAGATTTAGGTTTAAGAACAGTTGGAGCATTAGATGTTAGAAATCAATGTTCTGGTTTTGTTTATGCATTATCTGTTGCAGATCAATATATTAAAACCGGAATGTACAAAAATATCTTGGTTATTGGTTCTGAGGTTCACTCTACAGGATTAGATATGACCACTCGCGGACGTGGAGTTTCTGTAATTTTTGGAGATGGAGCAGGAGCGGCAGTTTTAAGCCGTGAAGAAGATTTGACAAAAGGAATTTTATCTACGCATTTGCACTCTGAAGGAGAGCATGCAGAAGAATTGGCATTACAAGCACCAGGAATGGGAGCGCGTTGGGTAACAGATATTATTGCAGATAACGATCCGAATGATGAAAGTTATTATCCATATATGAACGGACAGTTTGTATTTAAAAACGCTGTAGTTCGTTTTGCAGAAGTAATCAATGAAGGATTAGAGGCTAATGGTCTTCAGGTTTCAGATATTGATATGCTGATTCCGCACCAGGCGAATTTGAGAATTTCTCAGTTCATTCAAAACAAATTCAAATTAACAGACGATCAAGTTCACAACAATATTCAGAAATACGGAAACACAACGGCGGCGTCTATTCCAATTGCTTTGACTGAGGCTTGGGAACAAGGAAAAATCAAATCTGGAGACACTGTAGTTTTAGCAGCTTTCGGAAGTGGATTTACTTGGGCAAGCGCTATTATTAAATGGTAAATTAATTCATCTTACATTATATTTAAAACCTGCTTCTTATTGGGAGCAGGTTTTTTTATACTTTAGTATTGAAAAATAAATTGCACAATTTTTGTTGTTCTTTGCAATAACAAAACCGAAGAAATTATTCTATTAAATGAAAAAAAATCAACTAGAAATAGCTTGTTTTAATTATGAATCGGCATTGATTGCTAAAGCAAGCGGTGCGGACAGAATTGAGCTATGTGAAAATATGAAACTTGGAGGAACTACTCCAAATTCTATTTTGGTAGTAAAAGTTCGTGAAAGCGTAAATATAAAAATGCATGTTATTATAAGACCTCGTGGAGGTGATTTTGTTTATTCGGATGAAGAACTTACCGAAATGAAACAAGATATTAAACAGTATAAAAAACTAGGTGTTGACGGTTTTGTTTTCGGAATTTTAAAAGAAAACGGAAAAGTTAATAAAAAGCAGAATAAAGAATTGGTGCATCTTGCACATCCTTTATCGTGTACTTTTCATCGTGCGTTTGATGTCGTTAAAAATCCTGAAAAAGCACTTGAAGATGTAATTGACTGTGGCTTCAAAACCATTTTGACTTCAGGTCAAGGTGTAAATGTAGAAGAAGGAATTTTGGCTTTAGAAAGGCTCCAGGAGTTGGCAGGAGATCAAATAGAAATTATGCCGGGAGGTGGTTTACGATCTTCAAATATAAAATTATTGCAAGAGAAATTAGATCTTACTTTTTATCATTCGTCTGCAATTACAGATAACTCAGAAACGGCAAATCCAGAAGAAATAAAAGAATTGCGTAACTTTTTATAGAACTAAAAATAAAAAAGTCTGGAGGTGGCAATCTCCAGACTTTTTCTACAAGAAATTATTTAAAATAGTATTAAAAAAATCTTCTTAGGTGAGATTAGAACATTCCGCCCCCGCCTTTATTAGTATTATCATCTCTTTGTTTACGCTGTAAATTTTTGATTTTTCCGCCTCCAAAGTTGTAAGTTAAACCAAAATAAACAGTTTGGCTTTCCCATTTAAACTGACCTGCTTGAGGATAAGGATTTAATGTGTCGAAAGCATATTTCATAGTATTGAAGACATCGTTGAAACGAACACTTAAATTCATTTTATTGTCTAGCAACGTATAACGCGTACCAATATCCATTTTGTACATTTCGTGGCTATTGTTCTGAAGCCCGTCAGTAGCGCCTCTATAGAATCCGAAAGCTAAGAAGCTTAAGCGTTTGTTTACTTTAAAATTAGAGTTCATACGTCCATTAAATGCGGCAACAGTAACGGTTTTATTTGTTGGTCCAATTTTATTTTCTTCTGGAATAAAGGCATATATAACTCCTGATTGATCAATGCTTGAAAAATCAATCGATGGCTGAATGTCCCACCATTTTGTAATTTTATAATTGAATGACATTTCAAATCCGTAGGCAGTATTATGATCAAAATTTGTATAACTCATAATTTGCTTTTGCTCACTTGGATCGTTAGGATCTGGATATAAAATTCTGCTGATTTGATCATTAATGCTTCTCACAAAAACACCCGCTGTAAAACTTCCTTTTTCAAGAGTTTTCGTATAATTTACTTCGACAGAGTTAGTAAATTGAGGCCTTAATTCTGGGTTTCCTATCGAAGTTACTAATGGAGTAGCAAACTCACGAATAGGTTTTGTCTGTTCTAAACTCGGACGGTCTACACGACGGCTGTAGCTTAATTGCAAAGTATTTTTCTCAGTCAAATTATAGGTCAAATATGCCGATGGATATAAAGTGATGTAATCATCATCAAACTTCTCTTTTCCATAATTTAAATTTGCCTGTACTTTGTAGCTTTCAAAACGTGCACCTAATTGATAGCTTAGCTTTTTAAATTTCTGTCCAAATGTTACATAAGCAGAATAAATATCTGTGTCATAAGTATAGTGAGACGTTTGATCTGCTACAGGAAGTAAAGGATTTCCGGTAATATAATCGTTTTCTGTTCTTGTGATTCTTGCTTCAGCTCCAGCTTCAAGCGTTGTTTTTTCGTTTAATGGATTAACGTAATCAATGTTTACAGTACTTAATTTTCTGGTTCCTTTTAAATAATCTTCATAGAAAACATTTCCAGCAGTATTGTCTGTTTTTGTCGTTTCCGTATCAAAAGAAGCATTTTGTGTTTCTTTATTATCACTATAATTTGCTTCAAAATCTAAAGTATGGCCTTCTTTTTTAAAGATGTGTTTGTAAGCTAAATTATAAGTTCCAACTCGGTCTGGTCCCCAATATTTTGATTTTTGTAAAATATTTGAAATATCAGAACCAGTTACATTATTGTAATCAATATTAGTATCTACATAACCTTTTCCGTCAGATTTGTTTTGGTTGGTATAAATAGATAAAGTGTTGTGATCATCAATTAGATAATCCATACCAATCTTGTATAAATAAGACTCATTATCATTCAAAACATCTATATTTTGAGTGATATCTTCATCAAATCTTTGGATAAAACCTTTATTATGGTATGTTCCAAAGTTTTGTCCCACGTTTCCAAAGAAGTTTACTTTCCCTGTTTTATAGTTCAGATCTAAAGACTGATTGTATTTTGCAGTTTCACCAAAAGTAATACCGCCACTGTAGCTTCCATTAAAACCTGTGTTAGCATTTTTATGCAAAATAATATTAATGATTCCAGACATTCCTTCTGGGTTATATTTTGCACTTGGATTAGTAATTAACTCAATTTTTTTAATTGAAGTCGACGGAATCTGTTTCAATAACTGAGCAGGGTCAATGTTTGTAGGGCGTCCGTCAATTAATACACGAACATTATCATTTCCGCGAAGCGAAAGTTTTCCGTCTTGATCCACATTTACAGAAGGAATATTATTCATAATATCAGATGCCGAAGCTCCTGCAGTTGTTAAGTCCTTTCCAACTGTAACTACTTTTCTGTCAATTTTTTGTTCGATAGTAGAGCGTTCGCTAACAATGTTAACACCTTTAAGCTGAGTTGCTTCTTCTTCTAAAGAAACATTTACAGTTGCATTTTTTTTGTTTTCGCTCAAAAGGATAGAACCGATATATTTTCTAAATCCAATGTATTGAATTTCGATCGTGTAACTTTTTAAAGCAATATTTTTAAATGAAAAGTCTCCGTTATCGTCTGTATTAACGCCTGAAACTACTTTTCCATTTTCTTTAAGCGAAACAGTGGCGTAAGAAATTGGTGCGTTGTTTGACTTTTCTGTAATTTTTCCAGAAATACTTCCAGCATTCTGGGCCTGTGCTGTTGCGATTATACCTAATAACGCAAACAGAAAGAGTTTTAATTTCATGATTTTTTACTGATTATTTTTGATTTGATTGATGATGATTTCGTTTTGTTAGCTTTTTCTTTTTTGTTTTTCCTGACTTCAAAAAAAAATTAAAGTCTCTATTAAGACTCTTTTACGGTTGATATGTTACAAGAAATTCTATAAAAAAGTATATTTTTTTTCTCATTGACTGTTTTGTAAGAGATTACGCTTTTGGTTTTTTGATAATTTTAATAATTAATAACTATATCTTTTTGTCAAATTGAAACTCTTTTCTTGAATTTAATATGTTTTTGATTTTCTCTAATTGATGAATAAGCAGTATCTTTGCTCACTTTAAAATAAGTTTACATGTCATTATCACAAATTCTTACACCTTCTATACAAAAAGCAATACAAGCATTATTTGATGTTACTGTTGATAAAATCGAGTTTCAAACTACTAGAAAAGAGTTTGAAGGAGATATTACGATGGTAATTTTCCCTTTGCTAAAAGTGATTAAAAGTAATCCGGCTGAATTGGGAAATAAAATTGGAAATTATCTAGTAGAAAATGTTTCTGAAGTTGCTCGCTTTAATGTAGTTTCTGGTTTCTTGAATATTGTGATTTCAGATAGTTATTATCTAGATTTCTTTAATGGAATAAAAGACCAAAAACAATTCGGTTTTGTAGCTCCAAATCCTGAAGAAAAGGCAGTTATGGTAGAATATTCTTCTCCAAATACCAACAAACCGTTACACTTAGGACACGTTCGTAATAATTTATTAGGATACTCTGTTGCAGAGATTTTAAAAGCTTCTGGTAAAAAAGTGTACAAAACTCAAATTATCAACGATAGAGGAATTCATATCTGTAAATCGATGCTGGCTTGGGAGAAATTCGGAAACGGAGAAACTCCTGAAACTTCTGGTTTAAAAGGGGATAAATTAGTTGGTAAATATTATGTAGAGTTTGATAAAGCTTACAAAGCCGAAATAAATGGTTTAATAGAAACTGGTAAAACAGAAGAAGAAGCTAAAAAACAAGCACCAATTATTATCGAAGCACAAGATATGCTGAAAAAATGGGAAGCTGGTGATGAAAAAGTAATTGAGCTTTGGAAAAAAATGAACGAATGGGTTTATGAAGGTTTCGCAACAACTTACACTAATCTTGGAGTTAATTTTGATAAATATTACTACGAAAGCAACACTTATCTTTTAGGAAAAGATGTTGTTCAGGTAGGTTTAGATAAAGGAGTTTTCGAAAAAGATCCAGACGGTTCTGTTTGGATTGATTTGACAGATGAAGGTCTTGACAGAAAAATTGTTTTACGTTCTGACGGAACAGCGGTTTACATGACACAGGATATCGGAACAGCCATTCAGCGTGTAAAAGATATGCCAGATGTGGGCGGGATGGTTTATACAGTTGGTAACGAACAAGATTATCATTTTAAAGTATTGTTCTTAATCCTTAAAAAATTAGGTTTTGACTGGGCTTCAAGTTTATATCATTTATCATACGGAATGGTAGATTTGCCATCTGGAAAAATGAAAAGCCGTGAAGGAACTGTTGTAGATGCTGATGATTTGATGCAGGACATGACCGATACAGCCAAACAAATCTCAGAAGACTTAGGAAAATTAGACAGCTATTCTGCCGAAGAAAAAGCAAAACTGTACAAAACAATTGGTTTAGGTGCCTTGAAATATTACATTTTAAAAGTAGATCCTAAAAAACGTATTTTGTTTAATCCAGAAGAATCTGTTGATTTTGCTGGAAATACTGGTCCTTTTATTCAATACACATACGCAAGAATTCAATCAATAATCCGTAAAGCCGATTTTGATTTCTCAAACAAAATCGAGATTGAAGAATTGCATGAAAAAGAAAAAGAATTGGTAAAACAAATTGAACTTTTCCCAGAAGTGATTCAGAACGCTGCTCAAAATCATAGTCCAGCGTTAATTGCCAACTACACTTATGATTTAGTAAAAGAATATAACTCTTTTTACCAGTCGGTGCATATTTTAGGAGAAGTTGATTTGACAAAAAAAATATTCAGAGTACAGCTTTCTCAAAAAGTTGCCGAAGTAATTAAATCTGCATTTCACTTATTGGGAATTGAAGTTCCAGAAAGAATGTAGGAAAAAAGATTAAACAGTTAACAGTGAAAAAAGCCAATAGTTTTAGACTATTGGCTTTTTTTATTACTTTTTTGGCTTTTAGGGGGTAAAAGTAAGAATATACTTCTTTAATTTTGCTCCTGTAGAAATGATTATAAAGATAGTTTGTTGCTTAAACTATGCTCGGTAATAGTATAGTTTTTTGTTTATGAGTTTTTTAAGATATTTTTCCTATTATTATTTTTAACTATTTTGGATTAGTAAGCTTTTAGAAAAAAGTGATAAAGGAATAAAAACCGTATAGATTTATAATCTATGCGGTTTTTTATTTTGTAAGTAAAATATTTCAATTTAATATGTTAATTAGTGATTAATTCTTGTTAAAATTATTTTAATTTTTTAAGTTCGCCACCTAATAACTCAAAATGAAAAATAATGAAACAAAAATTAAAAGGATTAATAGTGATTTTTTTTGTGTTTGCGTTGCAATTTACTTTTGCCCAACAGAAAAAAATTACAGGGACAGTTTCAGACAATACAGGAATCCCTTTGCCGGGTGTTAGTGTTTTGGTCAAGGGAACTAAATCAGGAGCTCAAACTGATTTTGATGGAAAATATGTGATTAATGCCAGCTCGGATCAAGTTTTGGTGTTTAGTTACATTGGGATGAAAACGCAGGAAGTAGCTGCAAGTTCTTCTATAATTAATGTAAAAATGGTGGATGCGGGTGCACAAGAACTTGAAGGGGTTGTTGTAACAGCCTTTGGTATTAAAAGAGAAAAAAAATCTCTCGGTTATGCTACAACTACTTTGAAATCGGATGCGCTTACTCAGGTTGTTAACACTAACCCATTTGAAACACTTTCTGGTAAAATTGCGGGAGTTGATATTACAGCTCCATCACAACCGGGAGCTGCTACAAAAGTGGTTATTCGTGGTTTAAATACGATTACTGGTAATTCAGGTCCTCTCTACATAGTTGATGGTACTCCTATAAACAATACCTCTACAGGTACTAGTAATAACGGAGTTGCATCTGTTAACAGATCTTATGATGCTGGAAATGGAGTGAGTGACTTAGACCCTAATAATATAGAAAGTATGACGGTACTAAAAGGAGCTGCTGCTTCTGCATTGTATGGATCACGAGCTGGTGGAGGTGTAATTATTATAACTACTAAAAAAGGAAAAGCGAATTCAGGGATTAAGGTTGACTTGTTAGCTTCAACAGAGCTAAGCGAAGTTGCACGAGTGTCCCATTTGCAAAATGAGTTCGGACAAGGATGGAGTGGAGCTGGATATACTGCTGGTGGACCTAGTAATGAAAATGGTTCTTGGGGGCCAAAATTTAATGGAGAAATCAGGCCATGGGGAACAGTTTATAATAATAGTCAACAAATTAAACCATATGTAGGTTTAAAGGATAATATTAGAGATTTTTATAATACAGGAATATTATCTACTCAATCTGCAAATATTAGTGGTGGTGGTGATGCTTCAGATTTCTCTTTAGTATTTTCAAATGTAAATAGTGATGGAGTAGTGCCAACAGATGTTGATTTGTATAAAAAGCAATCTTTAGGTTTTAATGGCGGATTAAAAGGAAAAAGAATTAGTTTAAAAACTTCATTAAACTATATCTATAAAGATCAAAGTGTTGTGAATTCTGGTCAGGGTGATAATGCAGGTCAAGGAACTACATTACAGCAGAATTTAATACAAATGCCTGTAGATATTAGTATAATTGATCTAAGGGATTATAAAAACAATATTTTTAATTCACCAAGCTATTTTTTTACTCCTTATGCTGCGAATCCATATTTTACAATTAATGAAAATAGTACAAAAATTTACGGTAACAATATTTTTGGGAATGTAAATTTAAGTTATAAAATAACAGATAAGTTAATAGCTACTTTTCAGATTGGTGGAAATTTAAGAGAGGAGAGATTAAAGAGTTACGGTGCAATTGTTGATTACCTGCCAGGAAGTGCTCAAGCTAAGGCTGGTGCTAGTAAAGTTGTGGGTGGAGTTACAGAAAGCAGATCGGAATATAGTGAATTTGATACATTTTTCAATCTTAACTACACTACAAATTTAAGTGAAAACTGGACATTGAATCTTTTAGGTGGTATAAATTACAATAAAAGAGAGTCTGATCGATTGGTTAATACTATTACGAATTTAGGAGTTCCAAACTATTATGAGCTTTCCAATTCTTCGATAATGCCTACAATTACTCAAACTAATACTTTAAGAAAGACGGGAGCAGTTTATGGATCGGCTGAGTTTGCTTTTAAAAATAGATACTTTGCAACTATTACAGGTAGAGAAGATATAACTTCTACCTTACCAATAGGAAACAATGCCTATTTTTATCCATCTTTATCATTAGGTGCTAATGTAATTGATACGGAGAATACATTTCTAAAACTAAGAGGAGCTATTTCTAAAATTGCAAATGATACCGATCCTTACAAGACAGCAAATTCTTACGTTTCTGGCGCAGCAGCAGCTTATTTTGGTAACATCCTATCTCCAATTGGCGGTGTAAGTTATTATGAAGCATCTGGTACACTTGGAAATTCAGAATTGAAGCCTGAAAGTACTGTTGAATATGAAGTTGGTGCAGAAGGATCATTTTTTAAAAACAGAATTAGCTACGATGTTGCTTTATATTACAAAAAAACTTCTGACTTAATAGTTAGTTCTCCGTTAGACCCTTCTACCGGTTTTTTAACTAAATCTGTTAATGCGGGAGATCTCGTAAATAAAGGTATAGAGTTTTCGCTTAGTGCAAGTCCTATTAAAAATAAAGACTTTACTTGGAGTTTAAATTACACATTTACTAAGAATCTTAATGAAGTAACAGAATTAAAAGGAGAACAGTCTTATGTTGATATCGCAACTGCATATGGAGTAACTTATAGAGCTGCTAAAGGACAGCCTATTGGCTCATATTATTCTTTAGTACCAAAAACGACCCCAACCGGTCAACCCATTGTAAGTGCAGCAACAGGTATTAATGTTGGAACTAGCGATGTGCAACTTATCGGAAATTCTCAACGAGATTTTGTTATGGGTTTACAAAATACATTTAAATATAAAAATTTCAATTTAGGTCTGTCGTTAGACTGGAAGCAGGGAGGAGAGTTTTATTCTTATACAAAAAGACTATCGCATTTTGTAGGGAACGGTATTGAAACGACTTATAATGACAGAAACCCATTTATAGTTCCTAACTCAGTTAATGAGATTGTAAACGCAACAACAGGTGCTGTAACATATGTAGAGAACACTACTCCGGTTGCTTGGGATAATATAAGTAATTACTATAATACGTCAAGTAATTTAGGTATCGAACAAACCCATGTTATAGATAAAACTTTTGTGAGATTGAGAGAGGTAAACTTGAATTATGACTTTCCTTCTGCAATTAGCAAAAGCATAGGATTAAATAAGATAACACTTGGTATTTATGCGAGAAACCTATTCATGTGGACTCCAGGAGATAATCCGTATGTTGATCCGGAAGTAAGTACTTACGGAAGCGGTGTGCTTTCAGATTTGGGAGAATTTGGGGCCAACCCATCACAAAGATCACTAGGTGGAGTTTTAAAATTATCATTCTAAAAAAGTATTTAAAAATGAAAAAAATAATAACATTAATAACAGCTGTTTTTTTATTGGTGTCATGTGATGAAACATTTGATATTAATAGAAATCCGGACACATTGGGTTCAGGGCAGGCAAATAGTACTATTTTCCCTGCTGGTATTACAGGGCTGGTAGGCGCACAAGGGTCATATTACGCCATAATTGGTGGTTTTTGGTCTCAATTTTGGACGCAAAATAATACTTCTAACCAGTATAAAACTATCGATCAATATAGTATAGGCACAAATGATTTTGGAGCTGCTTATACAGCAATGTATGATGCTTTAAATGATATTAGAGTTGTAAAAGCGCAAGCTGCTAAAGAAGGAAATACAAAATACTATTTAATGGCAACTATACTTGAGGTTGAAGGGTCTCAGGTATTAACAGACCTATATGATGCTATTCCATATAGTGAAGCTAATAATCCAAATATATTACAACCTAAGTTTAATAGTGGAAAAGAAACTTATGATTTAATGATTTCTGACTTGAAATTAGCTTTATCAAAAGATTTAAGCGCTTCCGTAGGAGATGGACCAGGAAATGATGATTTTCTTTTTAAAGGAGATATGACAAAATGGACAAAGTTTGGGAATACTTTATTGTTAAAACTTTACATGAGATTAACAAAAGTAGATCCAACATTAGCACAGTCTGGGATTACAAATTTAATTAATTCAGGTGCAACATTTTTAGATACTGATGATGCGGGAATGACTCAGTTTATTGATGCAGCTGATAGAAGTAACCCATTATACGAAACTGACAGAAGAAAATTAAACAGTACTTTAAATTTAAGAGCAAGTAAAACTTTATATTCTTATTTGCAAACTAATGCAGATCCGCGTTTGTCGAAATACTATGGAGCTGGAAATCCAAACAATCAGGGAGATTTCTTAAATACTGCTACTAATCTTTCGTTAGTTACGTTGAGTCCCACAACACCAGTATTCTTTATTAGTAAAGAAGAAAGTAATTTTCTACAGGCAGAAGCTCTTGTGAGATATTATGGAGGAGCAGGAGCAAAAGCTAAATATAATGCAGCTGTTACAGCAGCCATGGCAAGATTTGGAGCAACAGCAACTGCGTTTCTAACGGCTGGTGGGAAATATGAATTTCCAGCAGCGGGAGTAACTGCACAAATTGAGGCAATTATTACTCAAAAATGGATTGCCAGTTTTCCTGGCAATGGTTATGAATCATTTATAGAACAAAATAGAACTGGCTATCCAAAAATATCAGCTGTTCCTCAAACAAGTGATTCTTATGTTCCTGGGCAATTTGCTATTTCTGTAAACAATCAAACAGGTAATCTATTCCCAAAAAGAATTGTACTTCCTAGTACTGTAAGAAATAGAAATCCAAATGCACCAGCTTTAAAGTTAATTACTGACTCAGTTTGGTGGGATGTTAAATAATTAAAAAATAAACAATGAAAAATATATTTATTAAACTGACAGTTATGGTAGTTTGCAGCATGCTTTTTATTGCCTGTGATACAGACTCAACTGGAAATGTGTCGAGAGTTACCAATTATCCGATTATAGAAATAAACGGTGCTAATACAGTATTTACACCAATTGGTACAGCTTTTACGGATCCTGGAGTTGTAGCAAAAGAAGCTGGAGCTGTTATACCTACAATAGTAACCTATTCAGGAAATTTTAGAGGAGCTAAAACATTAGATATTAATCAGGCAGATGAATATACCCAGACTTATACTGCCACGAATAAAGATGGTTTTAAAACAAATTCAACTAGAAAAGTAATTGTTTATAAAACTGGTGATTTAGTGAACAGCATTGAAGGGGTTTATCTTTCTACAACAACTAGAAATGGCACATTATTACCTGCCTCTCAAGGAAGTTCAGTAGATCAGAAATATATCTATATCTGGAAAAATAGTAATGGAACTTATGGAGTATCTGATGCCTTTGGTGGCTGGTACAGTATTGGTAGAAATATTGGTATAACTTCTGCAACTCAAGGAGGAACGATTGCAGGTACTATTTCTACAAATACTTTTACTTTTCCAGGGGGTATTTTAAGCAATCAATATTTTGGTGGTACAGCCAGCATAACCAAATTAACAGTTAACGCTGGAAGTAAAACATTAGTATTGACAACTAATTGGACCGCAAGTGACGGTACGCCTTATTCTTTTGTTTCAACATTAACTCAAGTGCAATTTTAAAATTCTAAAAATGAAAAAAATAAAACTAAACGTAATATACATATTTGTAACAATGCTGATGCTTGTATCGTTTACGGCTTGTGATGAAGTTGGGAATACTGATCCAGGAGGAACATCAGTAGAAGCTATGGCAGGAAGTTGGTATATTACTCTTACTGATTCAGATGGACATATTGTGAAAGAACACGCTTTGCATTCAACTTATAATACTGCGGCAAATAACAACACGATGTGGATTGATGATGCAAAAAAAGGATATGTGATAAAATGTATAGTAACAGTAGACACTAAAACTGGAACTTTTTCAACAGTCTCTGCTGATAATGTATTAGACAAAGGAACGAAAGTTACTATCACTGATGGTAAAATTGAAAAGGGAGCTGGACTATCTAAAGGTGGACATAAAGTAGATAAAATATCATTTAGGGCTCATTTCGATTATGATAAAACCGGATATGATATTCTTTATGAAGGTCATAGAAGAACAGGTTTCTTAGAAGATGAGTATTAATAACTTTTCACGCTGAAAGATCAGTCTTTTACAAACAAAAAAGCCGGAAGTGTAGAAACTTCTGGCTTTTTTATAACAACTAATTCTAATTATTTAACAAATTTGTCAATGATTTTATCAGATTCTGCTTTTGACGCATCTGGTTTCAAATCAAATAAAAGAGAATAAAGTGCTTTTCTATCAACTTTAGCTTCTAGGTTTAAGTCTTGGTGTCTGTCAAAAAGAGTTTGCCATTTGTCACGAACATTTTTCCAAAGAGCATTGTTTTCCTTCCACCATTTTTGCCCTGCAATACATTTTGAATCAGGAACTTTAGTGTAAACATCAAATCCTTTTTCTTGCGCTAATAAAACATCTTTTCCTGCATCATCGCGAACCAATTTGTCATTGTCTTGCTCGTGATTCCATCCTGTAGCAGTGATTTCGTGGATGTTTCTTCTTTTTAAAACATTATAATCGTTACGCTTTGTCTGCTCTCTTCTAGGAAGTGGTGCATCTGCAACGTTTGCCCAATAGTCTTGTCCGTCAACATGTACCCAAGTTGAAGATCCTTCGTATCTTGGACTATCGTCTACTTGATATACTTTTTGAGTCCACTGACCTTTAACCGCTTTTTTATCTAATTTCTTGTATTTCCAAGAATTGCCTTTGTCAAAAGTATATAAATCTGTGTTTTCGTAAAGCCAATCTTGTCTCCAGTGTTTGATAATCATATCAGGACTTACAATAAGTAAATGCTGCATTACAATTTTGTTTGGAGTATCTTCTAATAGCTCAACCCATTCTAAAGCAGATTCGTGTTTAGTCTCAGAAGGTTTATAAGTAAGAGAATCTTTTGGGTACGAGAAAGTTTCTGTGAAATTGAATTTCACCTCATAACAACCGCACATCGATTTAATAGATTTTATGTCTTGTTGTTTCTTGTCCTGACTAAATCCAAGACCACATGTTAAAGCCATAGCGGCTGACAAAAAAAGGCTTTTTGAAATCATAACTTATTGTTTTGTTTTTAAATTTTTCGCAAATATATAAATTTAATTTAGAACAATTAAAAATAGTTATATATTTGCATCGATTATTAAGACTGAATAAAAATAATGAACTTTAAAATTACTCTTTTTGCTGTTGTGCTTTTTTGTCAAATTTCTGTTTCTCAGAATGTTAAAAAAGACAGTGTGGAAACAAATGAATTATCGGAAGTAAAAGTTACTACTGCAACTAGAACAGAAAGAGTGCTTTCATCTTTGCCTTTGCCTATGACAATTATTACGTCTGAAGCAATTATGAAGTCTGGTGTTACAAGATTAAATGAAATTTTAAGTGAACAAACCGGTATTATTTTAATTCCTGACGAAAGTGGTTTTGAAGGAATTCAAATGCAAGGATTGGATGCGGCTTATACTATGATTTTAATTGATGGAGTGCCATTAGTGGGTAGAAGTGCTGGTGTTTTGGACTTATCAAGGGTTTCTGTGGGAAATATAGAAAGAATAGAAATTGTTAAAGGGGCTTCTTCAGCATTGTATGGATCTGAAGCAATGGGTGGAGTAATAAATGTAATTACAAAAAGACCGAAGAAAGATACGTTTACAGGAAGCCTTTCTTATAGATATGCGACTTTTAACACCAATGATGCTAACACGAATTTGTTGTGGAAGAAGAAGAAGTTTTCAGCTAATCTTTTTGCTAATTTTTATTCTACAGATGGTTATGATTTAGATAAAAGTACGCCACTAAAAAATGTGGAGCCATTTTATAATTTTACAATCCAGCCTAAGATATATTACGATTTTTCAGAGAATTTAAAGTTAATTGTAAATAATCGTTTTTATGATATGAAAATGGATAATGTGGCAATTATCGATTCTGAAAACTATAAGGGTGATGCAAAAGAAAAAGAATGGAATTCGCAAATTAAATTTGAGCATAAATGGAGCTCAAAAGTGTATTCTGAATATGAGTTTTATACCACAAATTACAAAAATGATTCCTTTTTAAATGATAAAAATAACGCTTTATATGAAAGTGCTTATTATAATCAATGGTTAGTTCGACCAGAAATTCGAACAACGCTTTCATTAAAAAATGATAAACTAACAGGTGGAGTTGGATTAAATTATGAGACTTTAGACAGAACTTATTTTGAAAAGCAAGTAAATTTTAATTCGCAATATATTTACCTGCAATACGATTACAATCCAACTGAGAAATGGAATGTTCTTGCTGGATTTAGATATGATAATCATAGTGAGTATGCCTCACAGTTTAGTCCAAAATTAGCAGTCAACTATAAGGTTAATGAGAATTTTTCTTTAAAATCTTCTGTTGGTTATGGCTACAAAGCACCAGATTTTCGTCAATTGTACTTTGATTTTACAAATCCATCGGTTGGATATACGGTTTTGGGATATAATGTTGCAGAAGATCGTTTGAATCAACTTGAAGAACAGGGGCAACTTTTGTCTAGAGTAGATGGAGTAAATTTTGGTGAACCGTTGAAGCCAGAAAGTTCAATAAATGTCAACCTTGGAACTTTTTACAAAAAAAACAAATTAAGACTAGACGTGAATGCTTTCTATAATTCAATAGAAAATTTAATTGATACTCGAGTTGTTGCCCAAAAAACTAATGGTCAGAATGTCTTCAGTTATTTTAATATTAGTAAAATCTTTACTTACGGTCTAGAGTTTAATTCAACTTATGATTTTACAAAACAATTATCAGTATCATTTGGCTATCAGTTTTTAACAGCAAAAGACAAATCAGTTCTGGATAATTTTCAAGATTACCAATACATCCGTAACTCGGATTTACAAACAATTCAAATTAAAAAATCGGATTATTTCGGATTGTTTAACAGGTCAAAGCATACGGCCAATGTTAAATTCGCTTACACGATCCCTAAGATAAAAACCGATATCAACTTACGTGTTTTTTACAGAAGCAAATACGGAATGTTTGATACAAACGGTAATCAGATACTTGACAAATATGACACATTTGTCGATGGTTACTTCTTAACAAACCTGTCAATTTCAAAATATATCGGAGATAAATTTATGCTTCAGGCAGGAGCCAATAATTTATTTGATTTTACAGATCCAAGCCAAATCAGCAACTTGGCAGGCAGACAGTTTTTTGCACGAATTCAATATAATTTTTAATCAATATTTATTTAAACCTTTTCAAAATGAAAACAAAATTCTTAAAACTTTCGCTTTTAGCATTATTTATTTTTACAGCATCTTGCAGCAGCGATGATGATAAAAATGAAGTAGCACCAGTAGTAACTACAAAAGTTTCTAATATTGCTGCACCACAAACAGGTGGTCAAGGACAACCAGCTGGAGGAGCATTTGCAAAATTTAGTTTTTCTCAAAATAAATTAGTAACTGATAATAGCTGGGATATCGCTTTTCGCGGTACTACAATTATTGTAAATGGAGGAGCTAAAATTGGTCTTACAGATGAGCCAGAAAGAACAGGATCTGGTGCTGTAAGTATTGTGTCTGGAACATTTGGTGGTGTAACAACATTTCCTGCTTCTAGTACTTTTGCTCAAGATGCATCTACTGTTTATTCAATCCCAACAGGAAGCGGAAAAGGCTGGTATTCTTACAATGCAGAAACTCATATCATTTCTCCTATTGCAGGAAAAGTATTTGTTGTAAAAACACACGATGGTAAATATGCAAAATTTGAAATATTAAGTTATTATAAAGATGCACCTGCAAGTCCAACACAAACTTCGGAGTCACCTTACTATACTTTTAATTTTGCTTACCAAGCAAACAGCACTACTACATTCTAATAAAAAATAATAATCTAGAATAGTTTATTTTATAAAGTGTACTCTTAAATAAAAAACATCAAAAATCTAGTTAATCATTAGCTTTGTTTTTTTTATTTTTTTTTGATAAGGAGGTTAGAATTTTTCTAACCTCTTTTTTTGTTCTACTTTCTTGTTAAAATCAAATAGAAACAAAATGTTATTCTATCTTTGCACAAATTTTTTCTGCAGTAAGTTAACTATTATTGAATTGGTTTAATTTTTGAATGCAGTTCCGCATATTTTATTATAATTATTAAGTGAATACAAAGTCTTATTTTTTTCAGTCTTTTGCAATCGTGGCTTTAGCGCTGGTTGCTTTTATTGGGTTTAAACAAATCCTTCCAGATAAAATATTTTCAGAGACTAAATTAGATTCTAAAAATATATTGATAGATAGTATGCTTTTAGAATCTGTTGCCGACGATTCATTATCGCTAGACAAAGACAGTATTGCAAAAAGTGAGCAAGAATTAAGTGGGCAGAAAATTGTTTTTGATGAAACAGAAGGAATTGAATTTCCTGCGGAAACATTCGAAAACTATAAAGGATATCAATATCTGATTTCTTTCTATGAGAAATTGTATCAGTTAGAAAAAAATCCGCAGAACAAAGTTAGAATTGCTTATTACGGAGATTCTATGACCGATGGAGATTTAATCGTTCAGGACGTTCGTACCAATTATCAGGAACGTTTTGGAGGAAACGGTGTTGGTTTTGTTCCTATTACATCAGAATCGGCAGCATCGAGAGGATCTGTAAAATCAACTTATTCTAAAAACTGGAAAACACAGTCTTATTTAAATGTAAAAAGACCAACGAGCCCTTTTGGAGTTAACGGACATGTGTTTTTTGCCAATGATAGATCCAATTCAACTTGGGTTCAGTACGAAGCTGGATTGAATAAATATTCGACTTCATTAGATAATGCAACATTATTTTATGGACGTTCATCTAAGGTTGGAAAAGTGAATTTCATTATAGGAAAAGATACCCTTAAGAAAAGTCTTTCTCCAAATAGTTTAGTTAACACACTAAAAGTTTCATCAGGAAGTTTAAAAGCCTTTAAAGCAAATTTTGTACAGGCAGATTCTATTCCGATTTACGGATTTAATTTTGATAATGGAAGCGGAGTTCATGTTGATAATTTCTCTCAGCGAGGAAATTCAGGGCTTCCAATTTCGATGTTTAATGCAGATGTAATGAGGGCTTTTAATAATAGCTTAAGATACGATTTGATCATTCTGCACTATGGAACCAACGTTTTAAATTACGGAACAAAAAATTATTCTTGGTATGAAAAAGGAATGACGAAAACCGTTAATAAAATAAAAGAATCATTTCCAGGCGTTTCGATTCTAATTGTTTCAACTGCTGACAAGTCAACAAAATATGATTTAGAAATGAAAACCGATTCGGCAGTAGTTCCTTTAATGAAAGCACAAAAGCATTATGCATTAGAAACTCATGCAGGATTTGTAAACCTTTATACTTTGATGGGAGGAGATGGTTCTATGATAAAGTGGGTTGATGAAACTCCAGCCAAAGCCAATAAAGATTACACACACTTTAACCAGCGCGGTGCAAAAGCAATCGGTAATTTACTTTATGGACAGTTAAATAAAGGATACGAAGAATATAAGGAACTCAGACAAAAAAGAGATGCTGAAGGGACTAAGCCAAAACCAGTAAAAAGAGCCAAACCCGATTCCGTATCAGTAACAAAAGACAGTGTATGATAAATAAATTAATGGTTTTCTTTTGTTGTCTTTTTTTTACAACAAATGAAAAAACTCCAAAAACAGACGTACAGCCAATACCAAAAAGCATGATTCAAAAAGTGGATACCGCAGCAATTGATGCGCCTTCTGATGGTCAGATTTATAACGCAAAAGCGATAAGTGATTTTTTTCATAAACTGGAAAAAAATGAAGATCAGAAAAATCAGAAAATCAATATTGTACATATTGGAGATTCGCATATTCAAAGTGATTTGATGACGAATGAAATCAGAAAAAAACTGCAGCAGCAATTTGGCAACGCAGGACGTGGTCTGGTTTTTCCGTATCAATTAGCCAGAACAAACGGATCTTATAACGAACGTTTCAAATCGAACAGAACTTGGGAAAGCTATAGAAATATTTACCCAGTAAAGCAATGCCCGATTGGATTAAGCGGTATTGGTCTTTGGAGAGATTCAGGCGGATTTGTAATGGAGATGAACATAAAAGATCCAGCGTACAAATTCAATACAATAAAAATTATTACGCCCCAAAATCAGAATATGTTTGATTTGGCTATTTCTTCTAAGATCAATTCTATTCAGACAACAGAACGAAGAGTCATTACGCATAAAATTAAAAAAGGTGAAGTGCTTGGAAGTATTGCAGATAAATACAATGTTTCTGTTGCCGAGATTAAAAGAGAAAATCGTTTAAAGTCAAATAATATCCGTGCAGGAAGAACTTTAAAAATCTCAACAAATGAAACAAGGCCAAAGACCATTTCAATGTCAGAGTTTGTTCCGTTGGCAATCGAATCAGATTCTTTCTCACATTATTATAATTCAGAAAATGCTTTAAGCCGAATTTTCTTGATTCCGAATAAAGAAGCAAAAGATTACGAGTTAAACGGAATTATCTTAGAAAAAGATGCCCCAGGCGTTATTTATAGCAGTATTGGAGTAAACGGAGCTAAATATTCAGATTACAATAAATATCCTTTATTTTTTGAACAGCTAAAATCATTACATCCAGATTTATTGGTTTTTTCATTAGGAACAAATGAAAGTTACGAGAAATTGGATGCTGGAGGTTATATTAAAGAATTACGAGAATTTATACAGAATGTAAGAGCACAGAAAATAGATGCGCCAATAATTGTAATGACACCACCGCCATCTTTGCTAAGAAGAAAACCAAATACATATATCGATGATTACACTCATCACATTATTGATATAGCCCAAAAAGATGATTTTGCTGTTTGGGATTTGTACGATGAGTTTGGAGGCATGAGCGGAATCAAACAATTGAAAGTTCAAGGATTAATAGGGCCAGATTGGGTTCATTATTCAAAAAAAGGATACGAGAAACAAGGAAATCTGTTTGCTCAGGCGTTTTTAAGATCATACGATAATTTTAAATTAAAGAAGTAAGTTGACAACAATAGATAGCATTAATAATTGGTTCATTCAAAATTTTGGTGCAATTACAATAGAACAAGTTAAGAGTTGGTTTGTTTACAACGAAGACGAAAAACTTTTATTCAATACCGGTTTATTCTTAGGTTTATTTCTGGTTTTCTATTTTGTGTATGGTTTTTTACGCAAAACATTTTATTTGAGATTAACGTATGTTATTCTCTTCTCATTATTCTTTTACTATAAATCAAGCGGGATTTATTTTCTGCTGTTATTGCTTTCGTCAGTCGTAGATTATGGTTTGAGCCAGATTATTTACCGAGAAAGCAGAGATGGAGTTAAGAAATTTTATTTGGTAATTAGTGTCATTTTGAATTTAGCACTTTTAGGCTATTTCAAATACATGAACTTTTTGATCGTGACGTACAACGATATGTTTCATGGTAATTTTGAACTTCATAATGTTTTTCTTCCTGTTGGAATTTCGTTTTATACGTTCCAATCTATGAGTTATATTATTGAGATTTATAGAGAAGAAATTAAACCGACAAAGAATTACATCGAATATTTATTCTTCGTATCATTCTTCCCTCAATTAGTTGCGGGACCAATTGTTCGTGCGAAAGACTTTTTGCCTCAGATTTATCAAAAATTAAATCTGACAAAACAAGATGTAAACAACGCCTTGTTTTTGATTATTGGAGGTTTAATTAAGAAAACAGTAATCTCAAATTACATATCGGTAAACTTTGTCGATCGTGTTTTTGATACGCCGATGAGTTATACTTCTTTTGAAAATTTAATGGCTTCGTACGGATATGCCATTCAGATTTACTGTGATTTCTCTGGATATTCAGATATGGCAATTGGTATTGCATTATTGCTTGGATTTAAATTGCCAGTCAACTTTAGAACTCCATACAAATCGACTTCGATTACCGATTTCTGGAGAAGATGGCATATTTCGCTTTCGACTTGGTTAAAAGATTTTTTATACATTTCGATTGGAGGAAACCGTAATGGATCTTTCGCGGGATATTTATTCCCAAGTTTATTTTTCTTCGGATTATTGCTTTGGGGAATGTCTTGTTATAATGAGAGTGTAATTCCGCTTATTATTGCAGGAGTCAGTATTTTAATTTTCGCTTTGTCATTTTTACTTTCAAGCAAAATAAAACAAACTTTAGTAACCAATTTCAACCTGTTTACTACAATGCTTTTAGGAGGTTTGTGGCATGGAGCAGGAGCACAGTTTATTGTTTGGGGGGCACTTCACGGATTAGCATTAGCGGTTCATAAAATATTTATGGAATTCTTTCCTTCGAAGAAAGATAAAAGTCCGAATTTCTTATGGAGATTTTTCTCAATCGTAATCACTTTCCATTTTGTAGTTTTCTGTTGGATTTTCTTCAGAGCAAGAGATTTTGAAACAGCATTACAAGTAATTAATAACATCGGTCAATTAACATTTGAACCAGAACTTTGGAAAACAATTGTTTTAGGTTATAAAAATGTTTTCGGATTAATGCTATTCGGTTACGTTTGGCATTTCTTACCAGAATCATTCACCAACGGAATGAAATCTATTTTTGACAAAACACCATTATTAGTAAAAGCGATAATTCTAGGTTTTGTTTACTGGATTGTTTATGCAACTGCTGTTGCAGGTTCACAGCCATTTATTTACTTTCAATTTTAAAGGTTCATAGCCACAAAGGTACAAAGGCGCAAAGGTTTTATTCTTTGCGCCTTTTTTCTCTCGCAGATTTTGCTGATCTAGGTGATATTTCTCATACCCAATTTAAAAAATAATCTTTTGAATCTGCTAAATCTGCGAGAAACAAAAAACTTTGTGCCTTAGTGCCTTCGTGGCAAAATTGGGTGGAAATAAAAATTGCCTGAAATATCTAATTAGATTATCTTTGCACTTCAAATAAAGAAAATGATATGTTTGATAATTTAAGTGATAAGTTAGATAAAGCGTTCCATATATTAAAAGGACACGGTAAAATTACAGAAGTAAACGTTGCCGATACTTTAAAAGAAGTTCGTCGTGCTTTACTTGATGCCGACGTTAACTTTAAAATTGCTAAAGATTTTACAGCTAGAGTAAAAGACAAAGCTATTGGACAGGACGTATTGACAACCTTACAGCCAGGACAATTATTAGTAAAACTGGTAAAAGATGAGTTGACAGAATTAATGGGTGGAGATGTTGCTGGTGTTAACTTATCAGGAAATCCAACTGTTATTTTGATGTCAGGACTTCAAGGTTCTGGTAAAACTACTTTCTCAGGAAAATTAGCAAACTTCTTAAAAACGAAGAAAAACAAGAAACCACTTCTTGTAGCGTGTGATATTTACCGTCCTGCGGCGATCAACCAGTTACATGTTGTGGGAGATCAAATAGGTGTTGAGGTTTACTCAGAACCAGAAAATAAAAATCCTGTAGAAATTGCTCAAAATGCAATTAAGCATGCTAAAGCAAACGGATTCAATGTTGTTATCGTCGATACAGCAGGACGTTTAGCAGTAGATCAGGAAATGATGGACGAAATTGCACGTGTTCACAAAGCAATTCAGCCACAAGAAACATTGTTCGTTGTAGACTCTATGACAGGACAAGATGCTGTAAATACAGCAAAAGCGTTCAACGATATCTTGAACTTTGATGGAGTTATCTTAACCAAATTAGATGGTGATACTCGTGGTGGAGCTGCACTTTCAATCAAATCGATTGTAAACAAACCAATCAAATTTGTTGGTACTGGAGAAAAAATGGAAGCAATTGATGTTTTCTATCCAGAACGTATGGCTGAGCGTATCTTAGGAATGGGAGACGTTGTGTCTCTTGTTGAAAGAGCTCAAGAACAATTTGATGAAGAAGAAGCAAGAAAACTTCAAAAGAAAATCGCTAAAAATGAATTTGGTTTTGATGACTTCTTAACGCAAATTCAACAAGTAAAGAAAATGGGTAACATGAAAGACTTGGTTGGAATGATACCAGGTGCTTCAAAAGCCATGAAAGATGTGGAAATTGAAGATGATGCTTTCAAACATATTGAAGCGATCATTTATTCGATGACTCCAGGAGAAAGAAGCAAACCAGCTATTATCGACGTAAAAAGAAAAGCTAGAATCGCTAAAGGTTCGGGAACTAAAGTCGAGCAAGTAAATCAGCTGATGAAACAATTTGACCAAATGAGCAAGATGATGAAGATGATGCAAGGCCCAGGCGGAAAAAATCTGATGAAAATGATGGGAGGTATGAAAGGGATGCCGGGTGGTATGCCAGGAGGAATGCCGAAATAATAAAAAGAGTTTCAAGTTTAAGGTTTCAAATTAAGAGACCAAAACTTGAAACTTTTTTAATTCAATAAAAATTAAGTTTCGCAAGTAACGTGAAACATGACCCGAGGCTAAAGCCGAATTGGCGAAGCAAACTTTAAACTTGAAATAACACACAATGCAGCTACTAGACGGTAAAAAAACATCTAACGACATTAAAAACGAAATTGCAATCGAAGTTCAATCTATAAAAGCAGCTGGAGGAAAAGTGCCTCATTTAGCAGCAGTTTTAGTGGGTAATAACGGAGCAAGTTTAACTTACGTGGGAAGTAAAGTAAAATCATGCCAAGAGATCGGATTTGATTCTACTTTAGTTGCTTTACCAGAAACCATTAGAGAAGACGAATTATTGGCTAAAATTAAAGAGTTAAACGAAGATGACAATCTAGACGGATATATCGTTCAGTTACCCTTGCCAAAACATATCGACGAGCAAAAAATCTTATTAGCAATCGATCCAGACAAAGACGTAGACGGATTTCACCCAACTAACTTTGGAAGAATGGCACTTGAAATGGAAAGTTTTATTCCAGCAACCCCATTCGGAATTATGGAATTGTTAGAGCGTTACAAAGTAGAAACTGCAGGAAAACACACAGTTGTAATAGGAAGAAGCCATATAGTAGGACGCCCAATGAGTATCTTAATGAGCCGTAAAGGAAATCCTGGAGATTCGACAGTTACACTAACTCATAGCAGAACTAAAGATTTAGCAGAATTCACTAAAAATGCTGATATCATCATTACAGCTTTAGGAGTTCCAGAATTCTTAAAAGCAGACATGGTAAAAGAAGGAGTAACGGTTATCGATGTTGGAATTACGCGCGTAGAAGATGCATCAAACGCAAAAGGATACGTTATTAAAGGAGATGTTGATTTTGACGGAGTAAGCAAAAAAGCATCTTTCATTACGCCAGTTCCAGGTGGAGTAGGACCAATGACAATTGCAATGTTGCTTAAGAATACGCTTTTAGCAAGAAAAATGAGAAGCGCAAGAAATAAATAAAATTACGTCAAAATATATTATAAAGCCTGTTCGATTGAGCAGGCTTTTTATTTTTTTAACACATAGAAATATAGAATTTAATTTTTTAAAAAGAATGCAAAAGAGAAACAAATTTCTTCCACAGAGTTTACCCAGACTTCTACTATGTTTATTTAAAAAAGTGAAACGCCTTTTCTACAGTTACAATATCTATGTCTCTATGTGTTTAAAATCATCTCAAAGTGCCATTTTAATATATTATTAATAGATTAAAGTTTTGGTTCTTAAAAATAAAGGATACTTTTGCACCACTTAAAAAACACTTCTCCAAATGGACGATTATTATTCGTTAGTATTAAATTAAGCAGCTTTTGAAAATTTCAAAATGCTGCGCTAAAAACCTGTATTTTGAAATGAAAGCCTTTTACACAAACAACAACGGATTAGTAGAAATCCAAAAATGGACTTCAAATTGCTGGATTCATATCGAATCTCCAACAGAATCAGATAAAAATTACTTATTAGAAGAACTTCAACTTCCTGAAGCCTTTTACAATGATATCGAAGATATCGACGAAAGACCTCGTATCGAAATAGAAGACGGTTGGACGCTTATCATTATGCGTATTCCGATTAAAAGCGGAGATGTCAAAATTCCGTTCCATACCGTTCCTCTCGGAATCATATTTAAAGACGATATCTGTGTTACCATCAGTTTTTATAAAACGGAAATAATAAAAGATTTTGTCGCCTATTCGCAGCGCAAAAACATCGAAATCGAAGATAATTTCAATTTAGTGCTCAGATTGCTTTTGTCATCAAGCGTTTGGTATTTGAAATATTTAAAACAAATCAACCATAAAATAAAACTGGCAGAAGATAATTTAGAGAAATCGATCAAAAATGAAGAATTGCAAGCGCTACTTCAAATCGAAAAATGCTTTGTGTTCTTCATCACTTCTTTAAAAGCAAATGACGTTTTGTTTCAAAGAATCAAAAATCTAAAGGCTCACAAAGCTAGTTACGATCCAGAATTATTGGAAGATGTTGAAATCGAATTAAATCAGGCACAAGACACAGCCAATATTTACAACAACATCTTAACAGGAATGATGGATGCTTATGCTTCTGTAATTTCAAACAACATGAATAATATCATGAAACAGATGACATCAATTTCGATCATTTTAATGATTCCAACCCTAATCGCCAGTTTGTACGGAATGAACGTACCAAACGGATTAGAAGAAAGTAAATACGGAATCTGGATTCTGCTTCTAGTTTCAATAATCTTATCCACTTTTGGAGTATTTTTATTCAAAAGAAGAAGATGGTTTTAATTTAAAATCTCGTAATAATAAAAGCCTGTTCGTTAAGAATGGGCTTTTTCGTTTTTATATTTTGGGCGTGACCGTATCGAGATAAGAAGGCAAACATACTTTACTCATATACGCCTTCTTATCTCGATACGGTCGGGCTATCCGCGCTACTTCGGTAGCTAGCTTCTATCCATCACGCAATCATTTTCATAAGAAAGTTTCGTTTTTAAAAAGTTTGCAGAATCCCAGAGGGTTGAAATATTAAAAATAAAATCACTTTTTTATTTGTCAATTCGAAATAAATAATAACTTTGTAACGCAAAGTACTTTAATTATGAATCAAAAGCACCAAGAAGATTTAGCACATATTCGTTCCATGATGGAGCGCTCTTCAAGATTTATATCATTAAGCGGACTTTCAGGAGTTTTCGCTGGTCTTTCAGCTTTAATTGGCGGAATCTATGTATATCAGCTTTTCAAAGTAAACGGTATCGATTATTTAAACGATGGGCATAGATTATATTCTACCAATCTGGTTTCAGAATTATTCTGGATCGGCATCATAATTATGGTCGTTGCGTTGGTATTTGCTGCTTTTTTTACCATTAGAAAAAGCAGAAAATACAATTTGCCAATTTGGACTTCGGCAACAAAAAAGATGCTGTTTCATTTATCAGTGCCACTTATAACTGGCGGGATATTTTGTCTGGCTTTAATACATTATGGGAACTTTGGTTTAGTGGCTCCTGCAACATTAATTTTTTACGGACTTGCTGTTGTAAACGCTGAAAAATATACATTTTCGGACATAAAATATCTTGGTTTCTCGGAACTGATTTTAGGATGTATTGCACTTTTTAATATAGGGTATGGATTGATATTCTGGATTTTAGGATTCGGAATTCTGCATATCATATATGGATTAGTGATGTTCAAAAAATACAAATAAATAACCCAATGGGAATTATTGATAAACTAAATAAAGATTTTGAAAGCCGTGTCAGACTGGGTATTATGTCCGTTCTGATGGTTAACGACTGGGTAGATTTTACCGAGATGAAAACGCTTTTAAATATCACCGATGGTAATTTAGCGAGTCATTCCTCTGCGCTTGAAAAAGCAGGTTATATAGAAGTAAAAAAAGAATTTGTAGGGAAGAAGCCTAAAACCTCTTATCAAGTAACCGATTTGGGGCGTGCTGCCTTCAAAGAGCATTTGTCTTATCTCGAAAAATTAATGAAATCGTAATAACGCTATTTTTTTATCTAAAAACTTTGAATTACAAAGTACTTTTAAATTTGTCAATCATGAAAAAACATCAAATTATCTTAGCTTGTACAGCGGTTTTTATACTGCTTTTTTACAACGAATCTGTTGGAATCAATATTTCTATTTTTGGCGTTTTACTCACGCTTTTAATTAGTTATTTCTTTCAGGAAAAGATGGTAGAGCGATCACATCTTGTTCTTGTAATGACCTCTATTTTGTCTTGTTTTGCTTTTGCTTGGTACGGA
Source organism: Flavobacterium sp. PLA-DH12 (assembly GCF_059511845.1). Taxonomy (NCBI): domain Bacteria; kingdom Pseudomonadati; phylum Bacteroidota; class Flavobacteriia; order Flavobacteriales; family Flavobacteriaceae; genus Flavobacterium; species Flavobacterium sp. PLA-DH12. Next base: position 195,446 of record NZ_JCAMPD010000005.1, on the reverse strand, counting down.
GATGCGGCATCATTTTTTGCTTTAGCACTATCAATTTTATTTTTGCAATTCAAAACACAAAATGATGAACTCAAAATAATCCAGGTTTTTCCTTTAATATTTTTAAACGGATTTACTTCCATCGGCCGAATATTCATCTTTAAACAATGGCTTCCAGAACGAAAAATCCATAATGATTTTGCAAAAAAACTAGTGGCATTTGTTCTTATTCCGGTTATCTTTCTCGGATTGTTTTTCATTGTTTACTCTTTCGGAAGCGATCATTTCTCTTCATTATTTACAGATTATGAACTAGATATCAATTTACCGCAATTAATTGCAATGTGTGTTTTAGGATTTTACATCTCGTTTAGTTTCTGGAATTATTGGGTTCCTGATGTTTGTTACGAATACAATCCGAAATTGAACAATGATTTCACAAATGTTTCTGAAGTAAAAAATCAAAGCACTTTTTCTTTTTTAGATCTTGATTTCGAAAGAAAAAGCGGTGAGATTACATTATTTCTTTTAAACATCATGCTTTTAGTTTTTATTGGAACTTACAATTATGAGCAATTTTTTGAAGTAGTCAAAAAAACAAATTTAAGCGCAGACACACATGAACGTGTAAACGCAGTAATTTTTTCAATTTTAATGGCAGTTGGCGTAATCTTATTTTACTTTAAAGGAGGTTTTAATTTTGATGAAAAAGCCAAAACTTTAAAGAATTTAGCAAAAGTTTGGCTTGCGCTAAACGTCATTCTAATTGTAAGTGCTGTGATTAAGAATACAGAATATGTTTCTTTTTATGGTTTAACATACAAACGTCTTGGTGTTTATGCTTTTTTAATCTTAGCTATTATCGGTTTGGCAGTTTCATTTCAGAAAATAAAAAAGCAAAAAACCAATGCTTATCTTTTTAACCAGATGGTTTGGTATTTCTACGGAACAATTCTTTTATGCAGTTATATCAATTGGGGAAACCTTGTTACGAATTATAATATTTCAGTTAACAAAGGAGTAGAACCTGTCTTCTTAAGCGGTTTGAATTTTAATGATGATGCACGTCGTGAATATTTTGAAAAAAATAATTTAAACGGAAAATATGCAGAAGCTGTGCGAGAACAATTGATTTGGAATTATCAAGACGCCAGTTTTTTATCTAAAGCGTTGTATTATGAATTTTTGAATAAAGAAAAGAAATAGAATAAAATGAGAAATCCCATTCAGTTGAATGGGATTTCTTTTTATTTATCATCTCCTCTTTTTTTAAAGCGAGGATCATGTTTTGAAATAAACGTTGTTCTTCGACTTGAATTTTGAGTCGAACCTTGAGTTGAACTTCTGTTTGAATTTCTATTCTGATTTTCTACTTTCGGAAGACTAGCTTCTTCTGTTTTGCTAGAAGGTTCAATTAAGTGGTTTAATTCTTTTATCTCAGCATCGGTTAAATCTCTATATCTTCCAACAGGAATATCCAAAGAAATATTAATGATTCTAATACGTTTTAAGGCTGTAACTTCATAACCCAAGTATTCAGACATTCTTCTAATCTGACGGTTTAATCCTTGCGTTAAAATGATCTTGAAAGTGAATTTGCTAATTTGTTCGACTTTACATTTTTTAGTAACCGTATCGAGAATCGGAACGCCATTTCCCATACGCTGAATAAAACGTTCTGTAATAGGTTTGTTTACTGTAACCGTATATTCTTTTTCGTGGTTATTTCTAGCACGAAGAATTTTGTTTACGATATCGCCATCATTGGTCATAAAAATTAATCCTTCACTGGCTTTATCCAATCTTCCAATTGGGAAAATACGTTTCGGGTAATTAATATAATCAACAATATTATTTTTAACTTCAAGGTTAGTCGTGCATTCAATTCCGACAGGTTTATTGAAAGCCAAATAAACTAATTTTTCATTTTTCTCTACGATTAATTTACCATTAATGCGTATTTCATCATCTGGCGAAACTTTAGTCCCCATTTCAGCCACAGCGCCATTTATCGTTACGCGTCCTTCTTCAATCAATTTATCAGCTTCACGACGAGAGCAATATCCCGTTTCACCAATAAATTTATTAAGACGTTTTAAATTTTCTTCCATACTGCAAAAGTAGACAAAAGTTTAGACATCTTGGGATTTTAGATTTCAGACTTTAGATTATTGGGTTGTTTTGAATCTCATACTGTTTTGTCATCCTGAGGAACGAAGGATCACACTCGTAACTCGACAAAGATTGGCGATTTTGATTGCGGAGTTTCTTGTGTGATCCTTCGTTCCTCAGGATGACAAGTTTGTGCAAAACCTTTGTCTTTTTTTACGCTTGAATCTTAAGAATGAAATTCAGAACTATCACTTGGAGTTTCTTTTCGATCAAACATTCCATAATCACGAACCACAGATGCAATTCTTAAATGATAATCTTTGAAAACTTCATTTCTGCCTTTTGCCTGAGCTGCACGATGCATCTCTAGATTTCTCCACTGTTGGATACTTTCTTCATCTTTCCAAAAAGATAAAGACAGCACTTTTGAAGGATTAGTAAAACTTTGAAATCGCTCTATCGAAATAAATCCTTCAATATGGTCTAATTCTGGACGCAGACTCGCTGCGATATCCAGATATTCTTCTTTTTTTCCTTCGTTAGGGATTACTTCAAAAATTACGGCAATCATTTTGATTTTGGATTTTAGATTAAAAAAGCTTAGAGTCTTAGCGACTTAGTGGCTTAGAAACTTCAGAAAACAGAAACTCAATCACTTTATCATACAATTCATCATCATGCATTCCGTGACCTAAACCGCTGGTTTCAATAAACTGACTGTTTTTCCAATTGCTGGCTATTTTTTTTCCTTCTTCAAAAGCTACAATCTTATCTGTCGTATCATGAGCAATAAAACCTGGAATAGTAAATTGAGAGGCAAATTTTTGTCCCGAAAAATCTTCCAGTTTAAAATTGAAACGATTGACGAATTTGCTTTCCAAAAGAGGCAGCATTCTTCTATTCAAACTAAGCATCGAAATGTAATTGTTAATCAAAGTTTTTAAATCAGAAGGAGCGCCAAGAACAACCATTTTGTTAATGCTCGTATTCGGGAACAAATATTGATGATAAACGCAGGCAGCTCCACCAATAGAATGCCCAATTATAATTTCGGGCTGATATTTTTCTACAGCTTTGTTGATGAATTCGGCGTAAAGAGGCACATTAAATTCTTTTCCGCTGCTTTGTCCGTGTGCAGGCGCATCAATTGCAATAATAGTGCTTCCAGATTTTTGAAGATGCGGTAAGGTTTTTTTCCATCGTGCAGCATTGCTTTCCCAGCCATGCACTAATAGAATTTTGGTTTCATTTCCTTTCCAGATGTAAGTTTGAAAATGATGTTCATTGTGATGAAATGTTTCTGTTTCTGTATGTCGCAAAACTTTTGGTAGATCTTCTTTTTTTAATCGGCCAATTCGAGGCTGGCTAAAAAGAGCATAAGAAAGTTCCATCGCTTTTTGCGGACGAACATAGCTCAAAAAATTAATGTAAGATCCAACTGATTTTAATGTTATGAACCGAATTCCTTTTTTAATTCCCAAAACTTAAATTTTTTCTAAAGGTAAAAAATGTTTTGCCACTCCCGATAGCTATCGGGATAAAGGATTAAAAGATTTTATTAAGCATAAGAATAATTTAATCTGAGTTAATCCTTTTATCCCGATAGCTATCGGGAGAGAAAAAAATAAACGCAAAAAAAAGTCCCGATTTAATCGGGACTTGATATTTAGAATTTTGCGAACAATTGTTCCATTTTTTCTTTTTCTTCTTCAGCTAATTGAGTGTCAACTAAGATTCTTCCAGAGTGCTCATCTGTGATGATTTTCTTTCTTGAAGCAATTTCAACCTGAGTTTGTGGTGGAATTGTAAAGAAAGATCCAGCAGAAGCTCCTCTTTCGATAGAAACAACAGCCAATCCGTTACGAACACTGCTTCTGATTCTGTTGTAAGCAGCTAATAATCTATCTTCGATTTGTGCAGCATACTCAGCAGATTTCTCAGTTAAGAAAGTTTCTTCTTTCTGAGTTTCAGCCATAATAGCATCTAACTCAGATTTTTTATGTTTTAAATGAGAGCTTTTAGCATCAAGTTTTTCTTTTAAATTAGAAATAACTTCTTTTTTGTGCTCGATAGAAGCTTTCATTTCTTTGATTTGCTTTTCAGCCAATTGAATTTCTAATTCCTGAAATTCAACCTCTTTTGTCAAAGAATTAAATTCTCTGTTGTTACGTACTGATTCTTGTTGTTTTGTGTACTTCTTGATAACCTCTTTATGCTCCTCAATAGCAATTTTTTTTGCTTTGATTTGCTCCTCAATCACTTCAAGTTCACCTTTCAGTTTCTCTGAACGAGTGCTCAAACCTGCAACTTCATCTTCTAAATCTTCAACCTCTAAAGGAAGTTCTCCTCTAACGTTTCTGATTTCGTCAATTCTAGAGTCAATAAGCTGTAAATCGTATATTGCTCTTAACTTGTCCTCAACACTTAATTCTTTCGTATTCGTCATATTTTATAAGTACTTAACTGGATTTGTATTTTCTTCCGATAAAATGATTGCAAAATTAAGAATTTTTTTTCGAAGATAATCAACAATATAATTTTTTGTATAGCGTTCGCTCTCAAAATGACCAATATCTGCCAAAAGTAACTTGTTTTCAGCTTCATAAAACTGGTGATACTTCAAATCAGCAGTCAAAAATGCATCTGCTCCAGCACTTATTGCGTTTCTAATTGCAAAACTTCCAGAACCTCCTAACACAGCAACTTTTTTTATTTTTTTGCCTAAAAAAGCAGAATGGCGAATTCCGTCGGAAATCATTTTTTCTTTTACGAAATACAGGAAATCTTTTTCATCCATTTCAGTTTCAAATTCACCAATCATTCCTAAACCAATATTCTGATGAGAATTTTCAAGATTATAAATTTCATAAGCGACTTCTTCATAAATATGATTGGCAAAAAGCGCTTTTAAAATTCGGGATTGCAAGTGCTTTTCAAAAGTAACTTCAATTTTTATTTCTTCAGTTTCGGTTAGTTCATGACGTTCACCAATTACAGGATTACTTTCAGAATTTCCTTTGTATGTTCCAATTCCGTTTGAGTTGAAACTGCAATTTTCATAATTTCCAATTGTTCCTGCGCCAGCTTCAAATAAGGCCTTACGAACTTTATCTGCATTATCTGGAACGGTATAAGTAATTAGTTTTTGAATGAAATTCTGTTTTGGAACTAAAACTTTGGTATTCACTAAACCTAATGCATTACAGAAAATTTTATTAACGCCTTGAGAATGATTGTCTAATGCTGTGTGGACTGCATATATTGCAATGTCATTTTTAATTGCTTTTAAAATTGCACGTTCAACATAATTTTTACCAGTGATTTTTTTAATTCCAGAGAATAAAATTGGATGAAAGCAAACTACCAGATTGCAGTTTTTTGCAACAGCTTCGTCAATTACATTTTCTAAGGCATCGTGGCAAACTAAAACACCAGTGCTTTCGGTTTCCGAATTGCCAACTAAAAGTCCAACGTTGTCAAAATCTTCGGCGTAAGCCAAAGGAGCCATTTCTTCAAGAACCGATATAATATTTTTGATTTTCATTTTAAGATTTGTTTCAAGTTTTAGGTTTCATGTTTCAAGTTCTTTGACTTGTGCCAAAACCTTAAACAAATTAACGAAAAAAATTATACTTTCGTAAAATGAACTTACTTCGAAAAATACTTTTCCCATTCGCAATTTTATACGGATTCATAACTTCAATCCGAAATTTTCTTTTTGATAAAGGAATTTTAAAATCGACTTCATTTGATCTTCCTGTTATTGCTGTTGGAAATTTAAGCGTTGGCGGAACTGGGAAAACACCACAAATAGAATATTTAATTCGATTGTTGTCTGATAAATATAAAGTGGCAACTTTAAGCCGTGGATACAAAAGAAAATCAGAAGGTTTTGTTTTAGCAGATGAAAATTCGAATGCTGAAATTTTGGGTGACGAACCCTTTCAGTTTTATCAAAAATTTCCAAATGTAATGGTGGCTGTAGATGCCAATCGTACAAATGGAATTCAGAAGTTGCTTTCGCAAAATGAGAAACCGGAAATTATTTTACTGGATGATGCTTATCAGCACCGAAAAGTTAAAGCAGGTTTTTATATTTTGCTGACTTCTTACGGAGATTTGTATGCAGATGATTTTATGCTGCCAACAGGGAATCTGAGGGAAAGTAGAAGCGGAGCAGAAAGAGCTAGTATCGTAGTGGTTACAAAATGTCCAAGTATTTTAACTGAAGAAGAGCAAGCAATAATAAAGTCAAGATTAAAGCTTAATTACAAACAACAGTTGTTTTTTAGTTTTATTGATTATGATAATGTGATTTATGGTAAAAATGAAAAAATTACTTTAGGCGAAATTAAACCAGAATCAAAATTGCTGCTGGCAGGAATTGCAAAACCAAAACCATTTTTTGATTATTTAAAGAATGAAAACGACGAATGTCTGACTTTTCCAGATCATCATCATTTTTCTGATAATGATTTAGATGCAATTCAAAATAAAGCAAACGGAAGAAAAATCATTACAACCGAGAAGGATTATGTTCGATTAAAAGACTCAAAGTTAGTTTCGCAATTATATTATCTTCCAATTAAAAGTTCATTCATCAATCATCAGCAAGACTTCGATGCTGCGATTTTAGAGTATGTGAAAGAAAACTTAGAATCTTAGTGTCTTAGCGTCTCAGAACCTTTTTAATCAAAAAATTTAGCAATTGTAGTATAGAATTCATCTGGAACAAAAGGTTTTGTAATCACATCATCCATTCCGTAAGAAAGAAGCATGTCGCGATTTTCATCGAGCGAAATAGCTGTTAAAGCTATAATTGGAGTCGTTTTGTCAAATTCACGAATCAGCTTAGTTGCTGTAGTTCCGTTAATGCCAGGAAGATGGACGTCCATTAAAATCATGTCAAAACGTTTGATTTTTAGAAGTTCAACAGCATCTTCTCCATTGTCAACAATCTCGCAGGTAATGTTTTTGTTTTCCAGCATTTTGCGAGTGATCATTTGATTGATTTTGTTGTCCTCAATCAATAAAATAGATTTGTTTTTCAATTGTTTGTCATTATAAGGTTTTACTTCTTCGATTACTTCCAATGGTTCGTTATTGATTTTGAAATTTAATTTGAAGGTAAACGTAGAACCTTTACCAACTTCACTTTTTAGTTTTATTTCGCCTCCTAAAAGTTCGATTAACTTTTTTACAATAGTAAGACCAAGACCTGTTCCGCCGTATTTTCTGTTTACTTCGATAGAACCTTGAGAAAAGCTTTCAAAAACTGACTGAAGTTTGTCTTCTGGAATTCCAATTCCAGTATCGACGATTTCAAAATAAACAGTTGCTTCTTCTCCTTCTTGTGAGTATAATTTAGCAATAACGTTTACATGTCCGTTTTGAGTAAATTTTAAAGCATTGTTGATTAAATTAAGTATGATTTGAGACAGTTTTGTTGGATCGCCAATTAAATTATCAGGAATCGCTTTGTCTATTTCTAAGTTGAAGTAGTTTTTGTTGGCTGTAGCTAGTTCTTTTAATGAGCTTTGAATATTAAAAAGCAATTCTTTTAAGTTAAAGCTAATATTTTCAACTTCAACTTTGGTTGAATCAATTTTATTAATTTCTAAGATTTCATTGATAAAAGTAGTCAAATAGTTTCCAGAGAATTTTAAAGATTCTAAATATTTGAGCTGTTTTTTCTTTGGTTTGTCTTCGAGCAAGATATGCGTAATTCCGTTAATAGCATTCAACGGTGTCCGGAGTTCATGACTTACGGTAGACAAAAACTCAGATCTTGCTTTTGATGCTTTTTCTGCTTTGTTTTTGGCTAAAATCAATTCTTTGTTTTTTTCGCGAAGCAGTAAATTGTTCTGGTTTCTTATGATGTTGTTTTTGTACAAAGCCAAACTCAAAAGCGATAAAATAGAAATTAAGGCAATGGCCAAAATGCTGACTAGCTTAGAATAACGATAGGTTTTAAGCTGAAATTTTTCTTCGCTTTCTCTTTTAATAGTATTGTTTAAAGATTGATTTTTTTTGAATTTTTCATATTCATTCAAATCAATTTTAGCATTTTTTAATCTTAAAAGATAATTTTCCAGCTGATAATGTTCGTCAAGATAAGAATACGCCAAATCATAATTTTTATTCTGCTTATAGTATTGGCTTATTGCTAAAACGATTTTCGATTTTTTAGGGAAATCATTAATTTTAGAATTGTAATCTAACGCTTTGTCAAAATATATAATTGCTGAATCATTTCGTTTAAGCTGTCCCTCAATTAAACCAAGCTGATAATATGTGTCTACTTTTGTTTTTATATTTGCACTATTATCTGGTTTTTTAGCAATAGTTTTAAATGTTTTTACAGCAGATTTAAGATCGTTGTTAGTCTTAAATGCCAAAGCTTTTTGATAATCTAATACCTCCGCATTATCTTTGATGTTTAGCTGTTTTAATAAATCTTGAGCTTTTGTATAATAAATAGAAGCTGTTTTGTAATCGCCTTTGGCAGTATTGGTTACGCCAATATAATGCAATGCTAAAGCTTTTGTGCAGCTAGGTTTTAGGGTGTCAAATAAAGAAACTGTTTTATGAAAGTTTTTTAAAGCGTCTTCAAATTTTTTCTGGTTGTAATAAATTTTACCGAGTTTAAAAGTCTGATTGGCCAAATTTTCTTTTTTGCCGTTTTCTTCGCAAAAATTAATTGACTTCTCTGTGTAAAAAATTGCCTGATTGTATTTTTTATTGTTAAGATTGGTGTTGGCCAGCTTGTTATAATAGGTCACGCTATCCGTATTCTTTATGGTTTGAGAATACAAAAACGAGTTAAAAAAACAAACAACAATAAAAAGACAGTATTTCATGTATGGCAATGCTATTACAATGAATCTTATTTTTTTCTTATTAGTAAAATTAAATCGATCAACCTTGATGAATAGCCAATCTCATTATCATACCAGCCTACAACTTTTACCATTTTATCGATAACCGATGTTAGCTGAGCATCAAATAAACAAGAATGTGTGTTGCCAATTACATCAACCGAAACAATCGGATCTTCGGTATAATCCAATATTCCTTTTAAATTTGTTTTTGAGGCTTGTTTGAATGCTTTATTAATTTCTTCAATGCTTACAGCTCGTTTTACATTGAAGGTTATGTCTGTTAATGAACCGTCTGGAACCGGGACTCTAATGCCACAGCCACCCATTTTATTGTGCAATTTAGGAAAAATTTTTGTTAATGCCTTAGCTGCACCTGTAGTTGTTGGAACAATTGACTGGCTGGCACCTCTCGCACGGCGCAAATCCTTATGTGGTTGGTCATGAAGGCTTTGGTCTGTCGTGAAAGAATGTATAGTCGTAATGTACGCTTGTTCAATTCCGCACAGTTCTTCAATGATTTTAATCATTGGGGCAGCATTGTTAGTGGTACAGCTTGCATTTGAAACTATATCTTCATTTCCATCCAAAATATCTTCGTTTACACCAAGAACTACCGTTTTTATGGTATCAACTTCTGAAGGAGCAGAAAGAATAACTTTTTTTGCCCCAGCATCTAGATGCGCATTTAATTCTTCGTGTGTTTTGTATTTACCTGTCGATTCGACTACAATATCAATCGAATGGGATTTCCAATCTATGTTTGCAATGTTTTTTTCATGAAAAAAGAAAAAATGCCTTCCATCTACAATAATGCTATTTTCATCGTGACTTACTTCGGCTTTCAAAACGCCGTGAATACTGTCATATTTAATTAAATGCGACATGGTTTTGTTGTCTGCAATGTCATTTATAGCAACGACTTCGATTTCGGGGTGATCTAAAAGAAGACGGAATAAATTTCTCCCGATTCTTCCAAATCCATTAATGGCAATTCTTGTTTTCAATGTTTTATTTATTCGTTTAATTGTTTAACCGTTTAATCGGTTTTACAATTAAACGATTAAACGGTTAAACTTTTTTTTATAAAATATGTTTTTGTGCTTTGTATGAAGAACGAACAAGAGGTCCGCTTTCGACGTGTCTAAAACCTAACTCAAGACCAAATTTTTCATATCTGGCAAATTGTTCAGGCGTGATAAATTCTTTTACAGGAAGATGTTTTTTAGTTGGCTGTAAATACTGTCCAATTGTTACAACATCAACATTTGCATTTTTTAAATCGGTCATTGTCTGGAAAACTTCATCTTCTGTCTCTCCAAGACCAAGCATAATTCCAGACTTAGTTCTGTTAATTCCTTTTTCTTTTAAATAGCGAAGCACTTCCAAACTTCTGTCATATTTTGCTTGAATACGAACCTCGCGAGTTAAACGGCGTACAGTTTCCATGTTATGAGAAACCACTTCAGGATTTGCCTCAACAATTCGATCTATATTTCTTTCAATTCCTTGAAAATCTGGAATTAAAGTTTCAAGAGTAGTTTGCGGATTCATTCTACGGATAGCTCTTACAGTTTCCATCCAAATAATAGAACCTCCATCTTTCAAATCATCCCTGTCAACGCTAGTAATAACAGCATGTTTGATATTCATGATTTTAATAGAGCGCGCTACTTTTTCAGGTTCATCCCAATCTACCGTTTCGGGTCTTCCGGTCTTTACACCACAGAATCCGCAAGAACGAGTGCAAACATTTCCTAAAATCATAAAAGTCGCTGTTCCTTCGCCCCAGCATTCTCCCATGTTTGGACAGCTTCCCGAAGTACAAATGGTATTTAAACTATATTTATCAACTAAACCTCTAAGCTCAGTATATTTTTGTCCGATAGGTAATTTTACTTTTAACCACTTTGGTTTTGTGGTAGGTATATTTTCAGCGACTGTTTCCATATATCAATGTTCAAAGTACAAAGATACGGAATGTAGTTTATTTTGAGATGTTTATTTGCTTTTCGTTTGCATATGTTGTTTGTGGTTAATATTTAAGATAATTTAATTCAATTGTTAATAGTTTGTTTTTAAGTGTGATTTTAGACTTGTTTTTTAATTTATGTTTAAATTTTTAATCTTGAGTTTCGTTTTTATGGATTATAAAACTTCAGCCTTAATCTGTTACAAATTTGGCTTCTTGGGATTTTGCAAAATTATTTATGTAGTAATTTTGCTGTTAATTTAACAGTTTTAAAAACCATGAAAAAGAGAATTATTGTATTAGGAGTTTTATTTGCAATTTTAAGTTTAACTAAAACAAATGCGCAGATACTTTCAGATAAATCGATGGGGGCTTTAGGAAAAGGTGTTTCAGGATTTACTTTTAGTGATGCAGATGCAGCCGCTTTAGCTAAACAATCTATTGCAGAATTGGATGCAAATAATCCAGTTGCGGGCCCAAAAGATGGGTATTCAATTCGTTTAGATCGTTTGTTTGGAAAACATACTACTAGTGAAGGAGTTACTTTAAATTATAAAGTGTATCTAGTAAAAGATATAAATGCTTTTGCATGTGCTGACGGAAGTGTTCGTGTATTTGCAGGTTTAATGAATATCATGGATGATAATCAATTACTAGCCGTTATTGGTCATGAAATCGGACATGTTGTTAATCACGATACAAGAGATGCCATAAAAGCTGCTTATAAAAAAGAAGCTTTGCTAGATGCAGCGTCATCGCAATCAGGAAAAATAGAAACCCTTACCCAATCTCAATTGGGGCAACTAGGAAGCGCTATGATAGATAGCAAACACAGTAGAAAACAGGAATCTGAGGCAGATAGCTTTTCTTACGATTTTATGAAAAAAAATGGCTATGATGTTAATGCGGTAGAATCGGCTTTTAGAATTCTTCAAAATTTAAGCGAAGGAGCAGAGGCATCTTTTATGACTAAGATGATGAGTTCTCATCCTGATTCTGGAAAAAGAGCAGATACAGCAAAAAAGCAAGCAACAAAAGATGGATTGTATCATGCTTACGAACAGCAGAAAATTGATAATACAGCTCCTGTAACACAAACGAAGAAAGCAACTACTACAACAAAGAAAAAAAGCACAGCAAAAAAGAAATAAGCAATACAGGATTCAAAACCGGTAAACCAAAAAAGTTTACCGGTTTTTTCTTTTTACGATAGAATCAAAATCCACTGTAGGTTGATTATCAGCTCATAAAAATGTTTTATCTTTATTTGTTGAAAAACAAGTTTTGTGTGAAATTAAAATAGCATTTTGTTATGCTACATTTGTTGTTAAATTGTAATTATAAAAAATATGAAAAAGAAATTTATAATAGTAGGACTTTTATTTACAGCATTTGGTTTAACTAAAATGACTGCACAGATTAATTTTGGCGATAAAGCAATTGGAGCAGTTCAAAAAGGAGTTACAGGTTTTACTTTCAGTAATGCCGATGCGGCAAAATTATCTAAAGAAGCAGTAGATAAATTAGATGCAGAGCATGAAATTGCTGGACCAACCGATGGTTATACTTTAAGATTAAATCGTGTTTTTGGAAAACATGCTTCTGGAGACGGATTTACTTTAAACTATAAAGTATATAAATTGAAAGAAGTGAATGCTTTTGCAACCGCAGATGGAAGCGTTCGTGTTTATTCTGGATTAATGGATATTATGGATGATAACGAGCTGGTTGCAGTAATCGGACATGAGATTGGGCACGTAGCAAACAACGATTCTAGAGATGCTATTCGTGCAGCTTATCAGAAGGAAGCTTTAATGGATGGAGCAGCTTCTCAATCGGCGACTGTGGCAACTGTAACAGACAGTCAGCTTGGGAAAATTGGAAGCGCAATTATTGATAGTAAATACAGCCGTAAACAAGAGTCGGAAGCAGATTTGTTTGCTTATAACTTCATGAAGAAAAACGGTTATGATGTAAATGCTGAAGAATCGGCTTTTAGAATTTTGGCAAAAATGAGTGAAGGATCTCAGGCTTCATTTATTGATCAGATGATGAGTTCGCATCCTGATTCTAAAAAAAGAGCAGATGATGCTAAGAAAAGAGCAGAAAAAGATGGTTTGTATAAACCGTATGTTCAACAGAAAATTGTAAATACAGTTCCTGCAACTACCACTAAAAAGGCAACTACAACCACAAAGAAAACAACTACAACCAAAAAGAAATAAGAGTTGTTTCTTAAAGTATAAAACCCAGCAAATTTCTGTTTGCTGGGTTTATTTTTTTTATCCTAATACATGAAAAGCAAGAATCTTTTGCACTTCATAAACATTAACCGATTTATTGAATTGTTTTACAATGCTCGGGTGTTGTTCGCTTGAAATCCAGATTTTTAGTTCAGCATCCAAATCAAAAGTTCCTGCAGTTTCTACGCTGAATCTCGTAATGCTTTTGTAGCCAATAGATTTATATTCTGTTTTACTTCCTGTGATTCCTTGTACATCTACTAAGATTAATCTTTTATTGGTAAAAATGAAGGTGTCACGAATAAGTTTGAATCCCATTTCGATTTCTTCATTTGCAGTTAAAAGCTGTCCGTATTTTTTAATTAAATCTTCTTGGCTTACTGAACCTGCATTGCCAAGAATGGCTGAAAATATTCCCATTATTCTGTTTTAATTTAGTTAAAGTGATTTCTGTTTTGAAGGAGTAAATGTAGTGGATTTTGTTAATTTTTTTGAATTGATTTGAATTTAATTATTAGCGGAATCGCTGTTATTGAAAGTAAAAAAGATGCTATAAAGGACACAACTAAATTTCCAATGTTCAGAGCTTTTGGATTTATTATGAATCTCGTGAATAAAATTACTATTGTAAACAAAATCGCAGAAATCCAATAAAGTTTGTTGATTGAGGTTTGAGAAGTAAATTTTATTGGAAGCTTAATGAAAATTATTAATAGGATAATAGTTCCAATAATGGTACTTAAATGCTGAGCTATTTTCCATAGCGGAATTTCATATCCAAAAATTGGAATTGTGTTTTGTAAAGTTTCAATGTGGTTGACAAAAAAGCCATGTTTATGTGTAAAAGCATCCCAAAAAATATGAGAGAATATTCCAATTAATAAAGAAATTAAGACGATGAGCCAATTTCTTTTAAAATAAATATTCCAATTGAAATCTGTGAAAACTAGAATTCTGTTTTTTATGAATGACGGTAGATTTTTAAATAAAAGATTTCGGATTAGATTGTGAAAGAGAAAAGTTAGCAAAAGGGCAAGAGGTAAATCAAACCAAAAAATACCATTTAAAGTATGACTATAATCGCTTTTAACTTTCATTCGGAGGAAATATTCAAAATCAGGAGTTAAGCTTCCGATTATTAATGCTGTTATGGAAAACCATGATTTTGGTAAATATCTCAAGGGAAGAATTATTGCAGGATGGGAAAAAGTGAAGGGCATTGAGTTGGTTTTTTAATTTTGATTAATAAATTAAATGTAACAAAAAAAGCAGAACCTAAGTTCTGCTTTTGCTTTTCAAAATATTTATATTATTCTACTTCTGTTTTTATTGTGATAGGAAGGTTATATGCTGTTCTCACTGGTTTTCCGTCTAGAATTCCTGGAGCCCATTTTGTTTTTAATGATTTTAAAACTCTAATGGCTTCTTTTCCCATTCCGTAACCTGGATCGTTTTTAACAATAATGTCAGTGATCGATCCGTCTTTTTCAACGACAAATGAAACATACACTCTTAGTGTTTTTTCTACGTCAAGTTCTGGTCTGTGGAAATTGTTTCCAACATACTTGTAAAACTGAGCAATTCCACCTGGAAATTCTGGAAGTTTATCCAAAATCGCAGTAGAAACGGGATCATTGCTTGGTGGTGCAACCGAAGCAACTTCGCCATTTCCTCCTCCTGTTGTAGGTAAGGTATTAGTAGCAGTTCCTGTTCCAGAAGCATTTTCTACAACGGGTGCATTTTCTGTATTAGGAGCGATTTCCTTAACAGCTTCTTTTGTTGTTACTACTACAGGATTGGTTAATTGAACCGCTTCTGTTTGGCTTGCTGCAGTTTGTTCAACCATAGGAGCAGGCGGGGCAGGTGGTGGTGGCACAACAGTTGGATCAACGTGTACAATTGTAGGTTCGTAAATCCTAGGTTCTGGTTCGACTTCAACAGACGAAGTCTTTAATTTGCTAATAAGTACGGGTGCACTTCCTAAAGCCGTTATTAACAATAAACCCATAAAGAGAGCTGTAACAGAATTTTTGGAATTCTCCTGGCGTAATTGATATGCGCCATATTCTTTGTTTTTGTTCTCGAAAACAAGATCGGTCCACTTGTTTTCATAAATGCTTAATTTAGACATAATTTTTGGGTTTTAAGGTTAAGTAACTTTAAATCATACGCAGAAAAGGTTTAGGTTTGAGCTAACAACGTAAATGTTGTAGTTTTTAATGTTTATTAAAATGTATTGTTTTTAAGAATAAATATGAGAATAATTTATTCTTTGATTAAAGATAATAAATTATCTATTACGTTCGATAATTTCGGCTAATAATTTTTTAGCGCGCAAAAGTTTTACTTTAACGCTACTTAATGGTTCGTCAATCTTAGCAGCAATTTCCTGATAAGACATTTCCTGAAAATAACGAAGCTGAATTACTTCTTGATAGTGTGGTTTGAGTTCTTTGATGCATAAGAGCAGACGGGAAAGATTCTGTTCTTTAATTAAAGCATCTTCTGCAGATGGAGTAGGATCGGCAATGTTGTATGCCTGCTGGTCTTCGTTGTCTGTGATTTCTATAAAAAGATTAGTTTTCTTTTTTCGAAGTAAATCGATATAGACATTTTTTGCAATGGCAATAAGCCAGGTGTTAAACTGAAACTCTGAATTATAAGAGGCTATTTTGTCAAAAGCCTTGGAGAAAGTTTCTATTGTAATATCTTCTGCGGTAGTTTCGTTTTCGGTACGTTTGAGCATAAAAGCATACACCTCATTCCAATAATGATCTAATAAAAAAGTAAAGGCGATCTGATCGCCTTTTTTTGCTTTTTCTATTTTAGAATTTATTTCCAATATACCGGTTTTGAAAAGATATTAGTTATAAAGATATTAATTTGCGTTAATATAAGCGCTATCTCAACAACTGGAAACCAAATTTTAATATCTTTTTCTTTTAATTTTCCTGCTGAACATCCAATTACGATCCATACAACAGTATAGCGAGTTGCTAAAATTGCCAATACAGCGATCCATTGAAATTGAAATGCTAATAATATAATAACTAAAATAAAGAAGAATAATTGTGAAAGGAAAAATAATCCCAGCTGCATTTTGTCAAAAAACTTATAATGCTCTGCTGTAGAAATGTGCCTTCTTTTTTGAGTAAACCATTCTTTGTATGTTTTCTTAGGTTCTGAATAGGTAAAACTCTCAGGTGTATAAGAAATGGTGGTGTTGGTTTTATTGGCTGCCTGATTAATGAACAAATCGTCGTCGCCAGAACGAATCTGAATATGGTCAATAAAGCCATTTACTTTAAAAAACTCTTCTTTTTTATAAGCAAGATTTCTACCGACTCCCATATATGGAAGACCCATTTTTGCCCATGAAAAATATTGAATCGCAGTTAAAATTGTTTCGAAACGAATGATTTTGTTTAGGAATGAACGCTCTACTTTTTCGTAACCTCCATAACCTAAAACGATTGTTTTGTTCATGGTAAACTGTGAAGTCATAGAAGTAATCCAATCTTTAGAACTCGGAAAACAATCAGCATCTGTAAAAAGTAAATAATCTTTTTTGGCAGCTTTTATTCCAAGCGTTAAGGCGTATTTTTTGTTTCCCCAAAAGGCTTCGTTATTTTCAACTTTTACCAAACGGATATTAGAAAATTCTTTTTCAAATTCTTCAAAAACCTCAAGAGTTTCATCGCTGGATGCATCGTCTATTAGAACAATTTCAAAATCAGGATAATCTTGCTGCGCCAAAAGCGGAATATATTTTTTTACATTCTCTTCTTCGTTTTTTGCACATACAATTACAGAAACAGGAAGATTCTTAGGCTTCACATGCTGAGGCTTGGCAAATGCAAATTTTCCAAAAACTCCGAGATAATAAAAAAGTTGAACTGCAACTACAGCAATAAAAAAGTAAAATATGTATATAAGCATCTGATTTATTTGATTCTATTAATTTCACGTTTTGCGACTGCAAATGTACTTATCAATTCGCTAAATTCAATAGCTAAAACCGATTTACTTTCGGCATTTTGACATTTCTTTTGCAACAGCAATAGACTGAGGGTTTTCGGTTTTTTCCAATTCCGAAATTATGTTTTTGTAATTAAGGTCGTCTCGATTTTGGGAGAGTTTTTTGGTTGCTTGAATTTCTTCAATTTCTATTTCAAAACCAAATATTCCTCGGGCTTCACGCATTGTTTTTTCAGATAAATCTTCAACACGTACAGGGTTTTTAGAATTTACTTCGTATTTGTCTACAAGCTTTTTTAATTGTTCTACCGAAGTTTCGTAATCAACAATCTTGATTTTTCCATAAACATGTACGGCTATATAATTCCAAGTCGGAACATTTTCATGATCGTACCAAGAGGAAGAAATATAACTATGCGGACCTGTAAAAACAGCCAAAACCTGATCGTTTGCTGCAAAACCTTCTGCTTGAGGATTCAGTTTTGAAATATGTCCTTGCAAGATTTCTTTTCCATCAGCATTCACTTCCAATTCTATCGGAATATGTGTTGCACATAATTTTCCGTTAGTTTGATTAATCAGGATTCCGAAACTATTTTCTTTTATAAAAGCTCTGATTTCTTCCTGATTTTCGTTTTTGTATAAATCTGGTGTATACATTTTTCTTTTTTTAGGTTCAAAGGCTCAAAGTGACAGAGGTTCAGAGATTTTGGAGCCTAAATTTCTAAATCACGTTTACTTCCGCTTCAATCTGAATGCCGAATTTTTCAAAAACGGTTTTCTGAACTTCTTTTGAAACGGCTAAAATTTCTTGTCCTGTAGCGTTTCCGTAATTTACCAAAACTAAAGCTTGATTTTTATGAACTCCCGCGTCTCCAAAACGTTTTCCTTTAAAACCTGCCTGCTCAATTAGCCATCCTGCTGGAACTTTTACTTCAGTTTCTGAAACTTCATAAAATTTCATTTCTGGAAATTTCTGGTGGATTTTCTCAAAATCTGATTTTAATAAAATCGGATTTTTAAAGAAGCTTCCGCTATTTCCTAATTCTTTCGGATCTGGCAATTTGCTTTGTCTGATCGCAATTACGGCATTACTTACATCTTTTAAAGTGGGTTCTGTAATGTTGTTTTTGGCCAATTCAGCCAAAATATCTCCATAAGAGGTATTGATTTTATGATTACGTTTCGTCAATTTAAAAACAACCGAAGTAATAATATATTGGTCTTTTGCTTCATGTTTGAAAATACTTTCGCGGTAGCCAAAATTACATTCCGCATTGTCGAAAGTTTTCATTTCCTGCGTTGCGATATTCATGGCTTCGCAAGAAACAAAAGTGTCTTTTATTTCGGTTCCGTAAGCGCCAATATTTTGCACTGGAGTTGTACCGACATTTCCCGGAATAAGAGACATGTTTTCTAATCCGCCAAAATTATTGTCGATGGTCCAAAGAACGAAATCGTGCCAGGTTTCTCCTGCTTGACTTTCAACCCAAACAAAATCATCGTCTTCCTTAATTATTTTTTTTCCTTTTAAGTCGATATGAATAACCAACGCTTCAATATCTTTTGTCAAAAGCATATTGCTTCCTCCGCCCAAAATGAATTTTTTCTCGTTTTTGTTTTCTGCTAAAACTGTTTTCAATTCATCAATAGAATGAACGGCAACAAATTGTTTAGCACTGGCTTCAATGCCGAAAGTATTATATTTTTTTAAAGAAAAATTGGATTGGATTTCCATAAATAAAAGGCTTTTTAAGTTCCGAAACTTCGGAAAAATTCTGAGATCAAAAGTAACGATAATAATTTATTTGAGTAGATTTTCTATAAAAAGACTTTTCTCTAGATTTTATTTTATTGCTTCAATAAATCGCTGCATTTCTTTCATAGTGCCAATGGTAATTCTGGTCCATTTTCCGTTATCTTCATAGATTTTTGTTCCTTGTATATTGTGGGCTTCCAATTGCTTGAAGAAATCTTTTTTATAATTGTCTAAAGAAAAATAGATGAAGTTTGCGTGCGAAGGAATGCACGTTAAATTAAGTTTAGTAAGCTGCTCGATGGTATATTTTTTTACTTCTTCATTCGCCGCGTGTACTTGCTGAATGAATTTATCATCATTCAGCGACGCCATCGCCGCAGCTGTTGACATTACACTGACAGACAAATTTGGAGAAGATTTTAAAGCGCTAAGTTCTTCAATTGTTGACGAAGATGCAACGGCGTAGCCTATACGAGCGCCAGCCAGACCATACATTTTTGAAAAAGTTTTTGTAATGATTAAGTTTTTATTTTCTACAACAAGATTGCTTAATGATTTTTCTTTTGTGAAATCAAGATATGCTTCATCCACAAAAACAATTACTTTTTTAGATGCTTCTTTTACAAAAGAAACCAGTTGCTCATAATCGCAAATTGTTCCAGTCGGATTATTGGGATTGCAGATATAGATCATTTTTGTGTCAGAATCAATTGCTTTTAGCATTGCAGTTAAATCATGCTTTTTATCGACAGTTAGCGGAACTGTGATTTTTTTTAAACCTAATTTCTCAGAAGGAAATGCCCAATAATTAAAGGTTGTTTCGGCCAGTATAAAATTGCCTTTCTGTAAAGCAGTAAATTGAAGAACTAAGTCTAGAATTTCTGTTGAGCCAGCGCCAAGTAAAATATTCTGGTTTGAAACATTATTTTTTGTAGCAATAAGTGCAATTAATTCGTCTGAAAGATTCCAGCCATATCGATTACTATTATTGATGCTTTTTTGCATGGCAGCGCGAGCAAGTGGAGAAGGCCCGTAAGGATTTTCATTTGATCGTAATAATATGGGTGATTCGTCTAAATCTGGAAGAATATATGTTTCTGGTGGAGTATTTGCGAATGTTTCAAATTGGCAGAGGCCTAATCCAACTGCACCTAAACCTATTTGTTTTAACCAGTTTCTTCTATTGCTCATATTACTTAAGAATTAAATTAGACAATTTATTTTAGTAGTATGTCGTTGAGTTTCAATAAAAGTTACGGCTTGTTTTTTTACCGCAAAGACACAAAGTTTGCGCAAGGTTCGCTAAGCTTTATGTCCTTGAGTAAATCTTTGCGAACTTTGCGGTTAAATTATTTTCTAGAATCAATCAATTTATGATATCGATCAGCAATGATTTTCATATTAATATCATAATTCGCGTTTTCTTCTACGAATTTTCTATTCCGAATAATAGCCTGATTTCGATATTCAGAATTCTCAAAAGACCAAATCAATTCATTGGCCAGCATTTCTGTATTGTCAATTTCAATCAATTGCCCATTTTCTCGATGCGTAATCCAACTTTGGTTTCCTGGAATGTCTGAAACTATAGGATAACATTTGCATGCCATTGCTTCAAATAAAGATGCCGAAACACCTTCGGTAATTGGCATACTGATATAGATATTCGATTGCTGTAGCAATTTTGGAAGTTCTGTATTTGGAATTCTTCCTATAAAAATTACTTTTTTTTCTATTTGTAATTCTTTAGCCAAATCTTTCAAAAACTGCAGTCTTGTTCCGTCTCCGACAATTGTAAGCGTGAAGTCAATTTCCTTTTGATGTAAAATTCCAAAAGATCTTAAAATAGAATCATGTCTGTATTCTGGCATAAGCGACCGCGTTACGATTGCTTCAATTTTGTCTGAGGTGTTTGTCGAAGGTGTGAAAAGCGATAAGTCAATTCCTTTTGGAAGGACTAGAACCTTGTTCGTGTCAACGCCAACTTCTTTCATGTGAATGGTCATAACAGGTCCCCAAGCATGAATTAAGTGCGCTTTTTTGAAAGCATATTTCTGAATGAATTTTTTAAAAGGGTATAACTTAGATTCCTCTGGCCATAAATCGGTACGGCCTTGCTGTGCAGTCGCAATGGTTTTAGATCCGGATAATGCGGCGAGAAAACCATAACTGGTGGTTCTTTCTGCAATCACCATGTCTGGTTTCTCTTTTTTAATGATTTTTCGAATAGAAAGAGGAGAGAAAAGATACTCTAAAATGCGTTTGAATCTATAATTGTTTGATGTTTGAAGTTCCCAAGTGATAATTTCAAAATCACCAAATTCCTTTAAACCTTTCATCCAGGTTATAGCATCGGGACGGTAAGATTCTCCAAGAAAAAGTATTTTCCTTTTCATTATTAAGATTTGTAAAATAAGTTTTTGATTAAGCTAGATTTTCTCATCGGTTCCATGAGAAAAGAATTTCTATTTTAAGATTGCCAGATTATTGTGCCCTTTTTGTTTTCTGGATTAAAATATTCCTTCTCTTCAGTACTTATTGCTAGTTTTAGCCAATTTTCACGATAATAATCAAAACCAATAAGAAAGAATCCATGCGGTATATCATGTTTGTATGTGTTAACTGTTATAGAGTTTTCTTTTTTCCAGTCTAGATAAGTTTTCTTTTCTCCAGGATAAAATATTGTAATTTTTTCTGAATATGAATTAGACGAATATATGTTGAAATATGCTTCGAAAAGATTTTTTCTTGTTGCAAATGCTTTCTCAATTTCTTTTCTGTTAGATTCTTGAATTGATGAGATGTCTTTTCCTAATTCAGTAATTAGGAGTAATAAATTTTTGTCGTAGATTAATCTTTCTCTGATCTTTTTTATGAGAAAGAATGAAATGTCTATAAGTTTTTGATGATCAAAATTTTTGTTTGTATATCCGCTTAATCCCATATTCAAAGCTACTGCAATATCTTTTGAAGTTATGCAGTATTCGTTGGGTGATAGATAATAGTCAAATATTCCTTTAAAAGGAACCGATTGTATTGCAAGATTTATGTTAAGATAATCTTCATCACAAAGTTTTTCGTCCTTTATTTCTTCAATTATAGGATAGAGGCAATATTGATATACATATTTCTTTGAATATTGTATTAGCTTTTTCTTAAACCAAAAAAATCTTATTAAGAATTGAAATGTTGAAAAAAGCGTTTTCATGATATCGTTTTTTAAGTTTGATTTAGAAAACAGTAATGAATAAAACTAAAATTCTTCAGTATCTAAAGCTCGGTTTATAAATTCATTTAGAGGTTTTAGGGCAATCAATTTCTGGCTTATCTTTTTCACGAAGTCTTTTTGGGTAACTTCGGAAATGTCGTATTTTTGAGTTGCGGTGAAACTTTTCAGTTTTAAGAACTCAATTGCAGGATGATCTTTTTCGTAACCACGAGGCATGCTTTTAAGCGAATTGTTTTCGTTGATGTCTAAGCTTCCGAATTCTTTTTTGAAATCTTTATTATTTAAGATTTCCTGCAAATCATCATAGAAAAAAGCAATTTCTTTACGAACTTTTTTCAGATCTTCAGATTCAGGAGAATAAAATCCGCCTGCTATAAAACTTGCGCCTTTTTCAATATGCACATAATATCCGGCGCGGTTTAAACCTTTGGTTCCTCCAGACATCCAGATTCCCAAATGCGCTTTGTAAGGAGATTTGTCTTTAGAAAAACGAATATCACGATTAATTCTAAAAGTACAATTTTTAACTTCTAATAATTCTAAAGAAGGATCAAGCGGTTTCATTGCATCTAGAAAATCGTTTACCAATTGATGGTAGTCTTTCTTGAAAACTTCATATCGTTTTTTGTTTTCCTGAAACCATTCTCGGTTATTGTTCTTTTTTAAATCGTCTAAAAATTGCAATGATTCTTTCGCTAACATATTCAGTGTTTTTTGATTGCAGTTACTTTTTTTCTAATTCGTTTTTTTAGTTTGCCACTAATTGCACGAATTTACACTAATTTATTTTCTTATTTAGCCACAGATTAAAAGATTTACACAGATTGAATCATTTTAATCCTTGCGATCTGTGGCAAAAATAATTCGCGTAAATTCGTGTAATTCGTGAAAAAAACTTTACAAATTAAATATCTTATAAGTCTGATGTGTCGATTTCACAATTGCTTCAGTTCTTTCGGGATGAGTGTCTGAGATGAAAAGCTGTCCAAACGTTTCGCTATTGACCATTTCGACAATTTTGGCAACACGGGTTTCGTCTAGTTTATCAAAAATATCATCAAACAATAAGATAGGCTTTACGCCACTTTGCTTTTTTAGAAATTCAAATTGGGCCAGTTTCAAAGCAATCAAAAAAGATTTCTGCTGTCCTTGCGATCCGAATTTTTTTATCGGATGTGAATCAATTTCAAAAGATAAATCATCTTTATGGATTCCAACACTGGTATATTGAAGTGCGCGGTCTTTATTGATGTTTTCCTGTAAAAGCACTAAAAGGTCTTTCTCAAACAAATGACTTTCATAAACCAACTGTACACTTTCTTCCGATCCCGTTATTACTTGATGGTGCTTATTAAATATAGGTATAAACTGTTCGAGAAAATCTTTTCGTTTTTCAAAAATAGACTTTCCGTAACCGTTTAATTGTTCATTATATATAGATAAGGTATCGTTGTCGAAAACATGATTTAAAGCAAAATATTTTAAAAGAGCATTTCGCTGCGTAATCACTTTTTGATATTGAATGAGTTCGTGCAGATAAGTGGAGTCTAACTGTGAAATTACGCTATCCATAAATTTACGGCGCGTTTCGCTTCCTTCAATAATCAAGTCACGATCTGCGGGTGAAATAATTACTAGCGGAATAAAACCAATATGATCTGAAAATTTATCATATGCTTTTCCGTTTCGTTTTAGCACTTTTTTTTGTCCCTTTTTTAAACTGCAAACAACTTGTTCTGTTCTCTCGTTTTTTTCGAGTTCAGCATCAATAACAAAAAACTCTTCACCGTGTTTGATATTTTGCACTGCCAACGGATTAAAATAGCTTTTGCCATATGCTAAATGGTAAATAGCATCGAGCACATTGGTTTTTCCAATGCCGTTTTTTCCAACAAAACAGTTGATTTTGATGTCGAAATCAAAACTTGCCTCTGAAAAGTTTTTGTAATTGAATAATGAGATTTTGTTTAAATGCATTTTTTAGAGACTCCAAGTATAAAAATTGCTGTTTTTGAGCAGTAAAAATTTGAGGGTGCAAATTACCGAAAATTATCGATATAATTGGCTTTGGAGGTGTTTCAAACTGATTTATTTTAGCGCTTTCGCGAAAGGACAAGTGAAATGCAAAAATATTTTTTTTAAAATAGTGATAAAATTGAAATTTTTTACCTCAGTTTCAATAAAAATTTTATTTTTGCCGTTCACTAAATAAATTTTAAATGGCAACTTACAATAAAAGAGGATATAAGACACCAAAAGAAAAGGAAGTAAAAGAAGTTACTGAAGAACAACAAGTAATTATTGACGAAAAAGACAGTACTACAGCTGGAGTTTTCTCAAAATTAGATGAGACGGCTTCAAAAACTGAGGACTGGGTGGCTAAAAATCAAAAAATCATTATTGGTTTAGTTGCTGGTATTGCAGTTGCAACAATTGGATATTTGGCTTACCAAAAATTCATTGCAACTCCTAAGCAAGAAGAAGCTGCAAGTGAGATGTTTGTTGCACAGCAAAACTTTGAAAAAGCTGTAAACGGTGTTTCTAGCGATTCATTATTCAAATTGTCATTGAATGGTTCTGAAGGTAAATTCGGATTTATTAAAATTGCTGACGAATATTCTGGAACAGATGCTGGAAACTTAGCAAACTACTATGCTGGTATCGCTTACTTAAATACTGGTAAATTTGATGAGGCAATTAAATATTTAGGTGAATTTAAATCTGAAGATGTAATCTTAAGTGCTTTAGCAAAAGGTGCTACAGGAGATGCTTACTCTCAAAAAAATCAGCAAAAAGAAGCTTTGGATTTTTATGTAAAAGCTGCTGAATCTAACAAAAACGATTTTACAACGCCTCGTTTCTTATTAAAAGCTGGAAAAACTGCTTTAGCTTTAGGGCAAAAAGAAGATGCATTGAAATATTTTAATGACATTAAAGATAATTACGACAGTACTCCAGAAGCAGCATCTGTTGATGCTTTGATTGGATTAGCACAATAATTATACTATTTGAGTTCAGTTTTTAGATTTTAGATTCGTATTTTAGCAGTCTGAAATTTAATAACAAAAATAGTACAGATGGCTACTGAAAATAAAAATCTATCAGAATACGATAAAAACACAATCCCAAACGCGAAAGACTTTCGGTTTGGGATTGTTGTTTCTGAATGGAATGATACTATAACAGAAGGACTTTATAATGGTGCTTTTGACGCTTTGGTTGATTGCGATGTTCCTGCACAGCAAATTATCCGTTGGAATGTTCCAGGAAGTTTTGAGTTGATCTATGGAGCTAAAAAAATGCTTCAGACTCAAAATGTTGATGCAGTTATTGTAATTGGATGTGTAATTCAAGGAGAAACAAAACACTTTGACTTTGTTTGCGAAGGTGTAACTCAAGGAATTAAAGACTTGAATGTTCAAACAGATGTACCTGTTATTTTCTGTGTATTAACAGATAATAATATGCAACAGTCAATTGACAGAAGCGGAGGAGCTCACGGCAACAAGGGAACTGAAGCAGCAATTGCGGCAATCAAAATGGCATATATTCGCCAGCAGGCTTCGATAGCACACGTTTTTAATCAGCCGTTATTGACTTCAGGTGCGATTCAAATTGAAGATTCGCCGAAGAAAATAGAAAACGAATAAGCACGTTTGTTTTAAAAAATATTAAAACCTATACTGTTAAATGTATAGGTTTTTTTTATGTTTTTTTTGTGATTGTCTTAAGTTATGTCAAGTTCAGAATTATATTACATTTGAGTTGATCTTTAATTTACTTTCTATGAAAAAATTTTTACTCTACGCTTTTGTTTTATGTTTTGTTCAAAGTTATGCTCAGAAAAAAATCAATGAAAATTTGAAAAAGGAGCTCGATTCTATTATGAAATCTGATCAGATTCTTAGGGAATATATCAATTTTGATACTTCTGAGAATCGAAAACTAGAAATAGTAAAAGAACTGGGACGTGAAAATGATCCGAATTTTAGAAAAGGAATTTGGCTTGAAATGAAAAAACGTGATTCTCTTAACTTGATTAAGATTGAAGAAATTATTAAGCAGTATGGTTATCCAGGAAAAAGTTTAGTTGGCGAACCAACCAATATTGCTGCGTGGTATGTTATTCAGCACAGTTCAAAAATTGGAGAATATTTGCTAATGATTGAGCAGGAAGCTAAAAAAAAGGAAATACCTTTTACCTACTTTGCTAAAATGCAAGACCGCTATCTAACACAACAAGGAAAGGAGCAGATTTATGGAACGCAGGGTCAGATGAAACAAATAACAAATAAAGAGACAGGAAAAAAAGAGTTTTTTAATTATGTTTCTCCAATTCAAAATCCTGCTAAAGTTAACGATCGTAGAAAGAAAGCAGGTTTTACAACCACAGTTGAAGAAAATGCAAAAGAAATGGGAATGGAATACAGGGTTTATACCTTAGATGAAATCAAGAAGATGGACTAGTTTTTTTGTGTCTAACCAGCAATCATTCTGTTTTATAGATTGTTGTGGTTTTTGTTTTTTTTATGATTGTTCTTGTTCTAAAAGCCAATCAAAATTCACTAAATTTGTACTTCTTGGTTTGTAAAAACCTAATCTAAACTTTAAAACTATTATTGCTTAATGTCGAGTATTATTCAATTGCTTCCTGATCACGTTGCTAACCAAATTGCTGCTGGAGAAGTGGTTCAAAGACCAGCTTCAGTCGTAAAAGAATTGTTAGAAAATGCTGTTGATGCCAAAGCAACTGATATCAAATTAATTATAAAAGATGCTGGTAAATCTCTGGTGCAAGTTATCGATAACGGAGTCGGAATGACCGTTACTGATGCTCGTTTGTGTTTTGCCCGTCATGCAACTTCCAAAATTCGTCAGGCCGAAGATTTATTTTCGCTTGGTACAAAAGGTTTCCGTGGAGAAGCGCTGGCTTCGATCGCTGCAATTGCGCATATGGAAATGAAAACAAAACAAGATCAAGACGAACTAGGAACGCATATTGTAATTGAAGGAAGTAAATTTGTTTCGCAGGAAGTGGCAGTTTTGCCAAAAGGAACATCATTTGCCGTTAAAAACTTATTTTTTAATATTCCTGCTCGCCGTAATTTCTTAAAGTCGGATACGGTTGAATTTCGTCACGTAATGGATGAGTTTCAGCGTGTGGCATTGGCGCATCCAAATATTCATTTTAGTTTTTACCATAACGGAAGCGAAATGTATAATCTACCAGCAGCAGGATATCGTCAGAGAATTGTTGGTATTATGTCAGGGAAAACAAATGAAAAATTAGTTCCAGTAAATGAAGATACAGAAATTATAAATGTTCAAGGATTTGTTTGCAAGCCAGAGTTTGCAAAGAAAAATAGAGGAGAGCAATTCTTTTTTGTAAACGATCGATTTATAAAAAGCAGTTTCTTGCATCATGCGGTAATGTCTGCCTACGACGGATTGCTGAAAGACGGTTCTCAACCAAGTTATTTCTTGTACCTGCAGGTTCCGCCAAATACAATTGATATCAATATACATCCGACAAAAACAGAAATTAAGTTTGACGATGAACAAGCGCTTTATGCTATTTTAAGAGCATCAATAAAACATAGTTTAGGGCAGTTTAATGTTGCTCCAGTTTTAGATTTTGACCGCGATGCTAATTTAGATACGCCATATCACTATAAAGATGTAGAAGTGGGAATTCCAACCATTCAGGTTGATGGAACTTTTAATCCTTTCACAGATGATAAAACCAATCAGCATTATAGCAAAACGGCTTCAGGATCATCTGGATATAGTTCGGGTTCTTCTTTTTCGTCTTCATCAGGATCATCATCTTCTGGATCGTCGTATTCTGGTTTTTCTAAGAGGGTGGAGCCAACTGCAAGTTGGGAAAGTTTGTATGTTGGGTTAGATGTTGAAAATCCAGAAAGCACAGAAAGTTCGCCTTTTACATTTGAAAATGAAGAAGTGACTTCTTCTTTATTTGATGATGAAGATGTCGAACAAGCAACGCAGAAAACGTATCAAATACATAAAAAATATATTGTATCGCCAATAAAATCAGGAATGATTATTGTGGATCAACAGCGTGCACATCAGCGAATTTTGTACGAACAATTTTTGTTGAATATGACCGTAAATCAAGCTTCTAGTCAGCAGTTGCTTTTTCCTTTAGATTTGTTTTATTCGGCTTCAGAAATGAAACTGATTGAAGAATTGAAACCTTCTTTGGAAACTACTGGATTTGTTTTTGACGAAAGTAAAACAGATCACGTTGTAATTTCTGGAATCCCTGTAAATATTACAGAAAGTGAAGTCTCGCAGGTAATCGAACAATTATTAAGCGATTTGCAAGACGGAATTCCAGCAAACAGCTACAGTCAGAACGATACAATTGCCAAGTCGATGGCTAAAAGTTTAGCGGTTAAAACAGGATCTTATTTAACCGAAAAAGAACAAGATAATTTGGTAAACGGTTTGTTTGCCTGCAAAGATCCAAATATTTCACCTTTTCAAAAACCTACCTTCATTACCATGCGTGTTGAAGATATAGATAAAAAGTTTGCTTTATGATGAATATCACGCCAGTAGTTAAACAACTGCTAATTATTAATATTATATTTTTTATTGGCTCTCAGTTAGTGCCAGTTTCTTATGACTATTTAATGTTGTATTATCCTGAAAGTGATAATTTCAGGCTTTGGCAGATTATTACGCATATGTTTATGCATGCGCCATTGCCAAACTTTGCTCATATTCTATTTAATATGTTTGCATTATACAGTTTTGGTTCGGCTTTAGAGCATTTTTGGGGAGGAAAAAAATTCTTGTTTTTCTATATCTCTTGTGGCTTAGGAGCGGCATTGCTTCATACGGGTGTAAATTATTTGCAAATACATTCTCTTTTAGATTCTGTATCTAATTTAAATTTGTCTAAATCGGATCTTCATGTAATATTAAATGCTGATTATCAGTCTCTTTTTGATTCAAATGGTAAAATGGTTCAGGGTGAAGTTTTGAATATTTTAAGCCAAGCACATTGTAATCAAGAGCAGTTTAATATATTGAGGGAAACAAGCTTCATTGTGCAATCGCCTGTTTTAGGGGCTTCTGGAGCAATTTATGGTTTGCTTACAGCTTTTGCATTTATGTTTCCAAATGCTCAACTGGCGCTATTGTTTATTCCTGTTCCAATCAAGGCAAAATATTTTGTTCCTGGAATTTTAGCAATCGATTTGTTTTTAGGTTTTAAAGGAAGTTCTTTATTTGGAAGCGGTGGAACTGGAATCGCACATTTTGCACACGTTGGTGGTGCAATAGCTGGCTTTTTAATGATGTTGTACTGGAAAAAAAATCAGTTTAATAACAACCGTTGGAATTAATTTTTAACTTTAAAGTACGAATTCTAAAATAGAAGAATTTTTATGAATATTCTAGACGATTTAAAATTACAGTATAGATTGGGTGGTATCGCTATGCGAGTTATGTATTGGAACATAGCATGTTTTATTGTATCGCTTATCTTTTTCTATCAATTTTCAGTAGGTCAGTTTGCTTTTCCGAACTGGTTGGCTTTGTCGTCAGATCCTCAGGTTTTTATGTTTAAACCTTGGACTTTTTTAACGTATGCGTTCTTTCATGACGGTTTTTTTCATCTGTTATTCAATATGATGGTGCTTAATTTTGCAAGCACCTTGTTCTTGACTTATTTTACTCAAAAGCAATATTTAGGACTATATCTTCTAAGTGCTCTTTTTGCAGGAGTAGTTTTTGCGCTGAGTTTTTATTTTTCTAATATCAGCGGTTCCATTGTTGGAGCTTCTGCTGCTATTATGGCTATTTTGGTGGCCGCAACAACTTATTCTCCTTTAATGAATGTGCGATTATTTCTCTTCGGAAATGTGAAACTTTGGCACATTACTGCAGTTATTATAATTTTAGATTTAATGCAGTTTCGTCTTGGAAATATGGGCGGACACATTTCGCATCTTGCTGGTGCTTTCTTCGGATTTGCCTATATTAAATTGCTTCAGAACGGCACTGATTTAAGTATCATTGTTTCTAAAACGTTAGATTTCTTTGCAAATCTTTTTAAAAAATCTCCTACGACCCCATTTACAAAAGTTCATAAAAATTACAAAAAACCTACAGAAAAAACGACATCAAGAATTGTTACGAAAGATAAAACGCAACAGCAGATTGATGAGATTTTAGACAAAATAAGCCAGTCAGGGTACGATTGCCTGACGAAGGAAGAAAAAGAGTTTTTATTTAAAGCTGGAAAATAAACTTGTAGGAGACTAAATATGAAAAACCTCTCTTGGTTTAATAAAATAATGTTCTTTTTGAACATAGTGCTGACTGTGCTTACATTTAGCATTTATGTTTTACCTTTTTTAGCACCTAAAAGTTTTCCGCTTTTATCGGTGCTTACCTTGTTTATGCCTGCTTTTTTTGTGGCCAATATACTTTTTTTTGTCTATTGGGGAATTCAGTTTAAAAAACGGCTCATTTTGTCTGGTTTGGTTCTGCTGACCGGAATTACATTTATTAGTAAATTTTATAAGTTTTCTGGAAAAGAGTATGTCAAAGACGAAAAGGATTTCTCTGTAATGAGTTATAATGTGCGTCTGTTTAATGTTTTTAAATGGCTGGATCGAGATGATATTCCGTCAAACATTAAAGCGTTTATAGACGAAAAAGATCCAGATATTCTATGTATTCAAGAATATTCAAATTCGGCACATTTAGATTTAAAAGTATATCCGCACCGTTATATTTTTATTGATGGTAAAAAAATTAAGACAGGACAGGCTATTTTTTCTAAATTTCCTATTATAGACGAGGGAAAGATTATTTTTCCTAAGTCAGATAATAATGTAGTTTACGCTGATATTAAGCGTGGAAAAGATATTATTCGTGTTTATAATATGCATTTGCAGTCCATTAAGATATCTCCAGACGTAAGTGAGATTTCAGATGATATTGATAATGTAAATCAGAAGAAATCACAGCGTATTTATGCTAGAATTAGCAAGGGATTCACGCAGCAGCAAGAACAGGCAGAAATTTTTAAAGAGCATATCAAAAAATGCAATTACCCAATTATTATTTGTGGAGACATGAATAATAGTCCGTTTTCTTATGTGTACCGAAATATAAAGGGGAAGCTTAAAGACGCTTTTGAAGAGGCTGGAGAAGGTTTTGGCGCAACCTATAAGTTTAAGTATTATCCAGCCAGAATTGACTATATTTTTACAGATACTAAAATGAAGGTAAAAGAATTTGAAAGTTTTCCTGATTTCGAAAACTCAGATCATTATCCTATTATGACTAGACTTTCGATAGATCAGTTTTAGATTATTGTCTGTGTTTTTAAATAATCCATTGCAAATTTACCTTCGTTAAAAAGTAAATCCAAAACACTTAAATTGTTGATGAAGCCATGTTTGTCGTCAAATACTTGAGTGTATTTCTCGAAAGAATTAGTGTCTTTTTTTCCATTTGCTAAGTGTCTGAAATCGGTAAAATTGGCAACTTCATGAAAATATTCTGTTGTTCTTCCAAATTCCAGTTTCATTCGAAGGCATTTCGTAACAATGTCTAAAACTTCGAAGTTTAAATCCATTAAAAATTGGTGTTTTTTCTCGAAAATAGGAATGATGTCATCTTCGAAATACTCAAAGAAAGGAGAGCTTCTATAAGCTGCTTCAAGCGATTTAAAATGCTGTTTCTGCCAATCAAATTCATTTTCGATCAAAATATCTTTTGTCTTCTGATGCGTTGCTTTAGAGTGCTTAACAGGAATATTTAATAATTGAATTCCATTTGGACTATAAATGTAAGTTCTGTTTCTATTGGTCTGTTTTTGGAAATTATCTTCCATTTCAAAAGTAATACTGTCAGATTGCGCTATAACAGCAAAATGACTAATAGAAGGGAAATAAGTTGGAAGTATTAAGGAATTCATGATTTTAATTCTTGTTTAAATGTTTCAGGTTTCAAGCTTCAAGTTTTGTGTGAACTTGGAACTTGAAACCTGACTCAAGAGCTTGCTCGAACAGGCGTAGCAAACAAAAATAACTTTTTTTTAATTACGCTTTATTCTCTCTTCTTTTTTTCCAAATAAAATCTCCTACAAAGTAGATAGCAAGAAGTATTAGGAAGTATTTAAAATAAGAGTGTGGTTGGCCTTCACCATCAACAGTTGTAAATACTCTGTTCCAGCGAATTTTATTGATGCCTTTTCCGTTAGTATCCCAGCTCATCCAGATGAAAACTGGTTTTCCTACAATATGATTTTCTGGAACGTAACCCCAATAGCGGCTATCTTCAGAATTGTGACGGTTGTCTCCCATCATCCAATAATAGTTCTGTTTGAAAGTGTATGTTGTTGCGGGTTTTCCGTTTATTAAGAATTTTGAACCTTGCAATTCTAATGTATTTCCTTCATAATTAGTGATAATTTCTTTATAAAAAGGAAGGGATTCATTTGTTAGTGCAACTGTTTTTCCTGCCTCTGGAATATAAATTGGTCCCATGTTGTCTTGGTTCCATTTATTAATGTGAGGGAAAATGTCGTTGTTGTTTCCTGTGTCAATTTTTCGGATAACTGCAGTGACACCAGGAGTGTTTTTAAATCTTTCTGCTCCAGCTTCTGTTAGGGCGCCTAAATAAAGAGTATCTCTTTTTTCAACTCTATTGCCTGCAGCATCAATTTCAGTTCTAAAGCCAGCTGGATCTGTAATGTCTAATTCTTTAAAAATTGTTTCAAAATCAATTGGTGTTTTTTGGTCTAGAGCAACTGAATAAGAATATTGAGGTTTAGCTCTTTCTGGTAAAACTAATTTTTTACCATTAATAAAAACATAGCCATCTTTTATTGATAAACTGTCTCCAGGAATACCAACGCATCTCTTTACATAATTTGATTTCTTGTCAATAGGCTTGATAACACCTGGTCTTCCTTTTGGTTCAAAGAAATAATGAACCGTATCAACAGGCCAGTTAAAAACGACAATGTCGCATCGGTTTATTTTTTCGAATGCTGGAAGTCTGAAATATGGCAATTGTGGCCAACTTAAGTAAGATTTCTTTTTAGTTAATGGAATAGAGTCGTGAACCATTGGCAGGGCAACAGTTGTCATCGGAACTCTAGGGCCATAGTTTAATTTGCTTACAAATAAGAAATCGCCAATTAGCAAAGATTTTTCTAAAGATGATGTTGGAATTGTGTAAGGCTGTACTACATAAGTGTGTACTAATGTTGCCACTATAATAGCAAACAATAAAGAGCTGACAGTATCTGCCGCTTTGTTTTCAGGCGTTAATTTACGGTCTTTATGATACTCTAATTTCTGAGTGTAATTAACTACGTAGATATAAAAGCCTAAAGTGAAAAGCCCTAAAATAGTGTCTAAAGTTGATTTTTTACCAAAAGTTCTTAATGTCTCAATCCATACAACTGGAAACATGATTAAGTTGATAATCGGAATAAAAAGCAAGATAGTCCACCAAGTAGGACGCCCGATAATCTTCATTAAAACGATAGAATTGTATACCGGAATTGCTGCTTCCCAGCTTTTTCTTCCCGCCGCCTGATACAGTTTCCAAGTACCAAGAAAATGAATAATCTGAACAGCTAGAAAAAATACGAACCAAGAGTATAAAGTCATAATATTGTATTTTAAGTTTCAAATTTAGGAGGGAATGTAATCCTAAATTGTATCGATTTATTGTAAGTTTAAAACGTCTTTCATTGTGAAAATTCCTTGTTTTCCTGCAAGCCATTCGGCAGCAATAACAGCGCCAAGAGCAAATCCTTCGCGGTTATGAGCAGTATGTTTAATTTCGATACTGTCAATTGCAGAGTCATAAGTTACAGTATGTGTACCAGGTACTTCTCCAATTCTTTTTGCTTCAATATGAATTTCATTCTTTTTTGCTTCGTCCATTGTCCAATTTGCATAGCCGCTGTTTTCGATAACGCCTTGAGCTAAAGAAATAGCGGTTCCGCTTGGTGCATCTAGTTTATGGATGTGATGAATTTCTTCCATCGAAACTTTATAAGAATCAAATTGATTCATGATTTTGGCTAAATATTCGTTTAGTCCGAAGAAAATATTTACTCCTAAACTGAAATTTGAACTAGAGATGAATCCTCCTTTTTTCTCATTGCAAAGCGCAATCATTTCGTCATAATGTTCTAACCAACCCGTTGTTCCAGAAACTACAGGAACATTAGCGTTAAAAGATGCAGAAATATTGCTAACCGCTGCAGATGGAACGCTGAAATCAATGGCAACATCTGCTGTTGAAAGTCCGTCATAGGTGTTAAATTCATCTTTCTTTAAAACTATTTCATGACCTCTTTCTAAAGCAATTCTTTCGATTACTTTACCCATTTTTCCGTATCCTAAAAGCGCAATTTTCATTATGATTTGTTTTTTGATTTTTTAAATAGAGGCTGCTCTATTAAAACTTATAATTAAAGGTTAGTCCGACGTTTGGTTTAAATGTTACATCGTCGGGATAAATTTCTGGACGCATTGAAAGCCTTTCGTTTACATTAAATTGTATCAGTGCGGCATCAACATTGGCATCGATAATGTTTAAGACATAGAATCCGACAACAAACAAAGCAGATAAGTCTCTGTTTCTTTGGTAGAATTTTTGTCCGTCAACAAGACGGCTGTCATCCAAAAATTGATATTTGTCATCGTTGTAACCTTCTAATCTTCGTTTGTAGGCGTCACGATAATCGTGGTATTTTTTATTGTTGTCTATATAGAAATATAAGCTGGTCCCGATTGCTCCGTAGACCAATGGAATCTTCCAGTATTTTTTGTTGTATGCTTGACCTAAACCAGGTAAAATAGCAGAGTAAAAAGCTGCTTTTGCTGGTGTAAGCGGGTCTATTTCTTGTAATGCGGTAGTGTCTTTTACGACTAAAACCGTGTCTTTTTTTGCTTGGGCAAAAAGAGAAACGGTTCCTGTTAGAAAGAACAATAGACCAATGGGGACAATTTTATTCACTATCCGTTTATTAATTTAATAATTCTGTTAAAGTCAGCTTCAGAATTAAATGGAATTGTAATTTTTCCTTTTCCGTTACCAGCGACTTTTATATCAACTTTTGAGCCAAAATAATCGTTGAAAGTGTGTTTT
The DNA here is from genome assembly GCF_059511845.1 of Flavobacterium sp. PLA-DH12. Classification (NCBI taxonomy): domain Bacteria; kingdom Pseudomonadati; phylum Bacteroidota; class Flavobacteriia; order Flavobacteriales; family Flavobacteriaceae; genus Flavobacterium; species Flavobacterium sp. PLA-DH12. The sequence continues at coordinate 160,135 of NZ_JCAMPD010000005.1, read as the reverse complement.
TGTGTTTCTCTAACTACAAATCCAGCATCAGCTTTAGGTTTACCATCTGCTTTTGGCTGCTGGCCTTCATGATAATTTTTAACTAAAGCTTCTGTCTCACGAACAGATAAATTTTGACTAACGATTTTTTGATAAATATCAGTCTGAACGTCTAAATCTTCAATGTTGATAATTGCTCTACCGTGTCCCATACTGATAAAACCGTCGCGAATACCTGTCTGGATAATCGGGTCTAATTTTAATAGTCGCAAATAGTTGGCAATTGTCGAGCGTTTTTTTCCTACTCTTTCACTCATTTGTTCTTGAGTTAATTGAATTTCGTCAATTAAACGCTGGTATGATAAAGCAATCTCAATAGGATCTAAGTCATGACGCTGGATGTTTTCAACCAAAGCCATAACCAATGATTCGTTGTCATTTGCAATACGAATATAAGCAGGAACATGAGTAAGTCCTACTAATTTAGATGCACGAAGACGACGCTCTCCAGAGATTAACTGGTATTTATTAAAATCTAATTTACGAACAGTAATAGGTTGAATTACACCAAGTTCTTTAATAGAAGTGGCTAATTCGCGTAACGATTCTTCATTAAAATTGCTTCTAGGCTGAAACGGATTTATTTCAATCGCACTTATTTCAAGTTCAATGATATTTCCAACAACCTTATCAGCATTTTTATCTTCTACTGATTTAATGTCGTTTTCCGGATCTTTTAATAAGGCAGATAATCCTCTTCCTAAGGCTTGTTTTTTAATTACTTTTGTCATAAAAACTATTTACTGTTTTTCTTTATAATTTCTTGTGCTAAATGAATGTAGTTTACGGCACCTTTACTTGTTGCATCATAATTGATAATGCTTTCTCCAAAACTCGGAGCCTCACTTAATTTTACATTTCGCTGAATTACAGTATCAAAAACCATATCATTAAAGTGTTTTTGAACTTCTTCTACAACCTGATTAGATAAACGTAATCTTGAATCGTACATTGTTAGCAACAAACCTTCAATGTCAAGATCTGGGTTGTGTATTTTTTGAATACTCTTAATAGTGTTCAGTAATTTTCCTAATCCCTCAAGTGCAAAATATTCACACTGAATAGGAATAACTACAGAATCTGCTGCTGTTAAGGCATTTAAAGTTAACAAACCTAAAGAAGGAGCACAGTCGATAATGATATAATCATATTCTTCTTTTGCTTCTTCCAATGCTTTTTTAAGCATGTATTCGCGGTTTTCTTTGTCAACCAATTCAATTTCGATAGCAACAAGGTCAATGTGAGCTGGGATCACATCTACGTTTGGAGCTGTGCATTTTAAAACGGCTTCTTTTGGTGTTACAGTGTGCTCAAGTATTTGATAAGTTCCGGTTTCAACTGTTTCTACGTCAATTCCAAGACCAGATGTAGCATTGGCCTGTGGATCAGCGTCGATCAACAATACTTTTTTCTCTAAAACACCTAATGAGGCAGCAAGATTTACTGATGTAGTAGTCTTTCCAACGCCTCCTTTTTGATTAGCAATAGCAATGATTTTGCCCATTTATTTTCTGAATTTTGAACCGTAAAAATACAATTATTTATGGTTTCTGAAAATCTATTTTGTTAACATTTGTGAAAGTGTGCCTAATCGGGGTTTTATGGGAGTTTGATTGAGAATAATTTTAGTTATGAATAAAATTATTAGTAAGTTTTTTAGATAATTTAGCATTTGTTTCGCTGCAAAAATACAAGAATCTAATTTTGAAGTGAAAAAGTTTTTTATTTTAAAATTTCAATAGTCACACAAACTAAACCGCTTTTTTTATTAGATGTAATATCCATAAAGGCTCTTTTGCTGAGATCTATTTCCCTTCCTTTAACAAAAGGTCCCCGATCTGTAACTTCTACAATCACAAATTTTTTGTTCACTTCATTTGTAACTTTTAATAGAGTGCCAAAAGGAAATTTTTTATGCGCTGCGGTAAAATCATTGTTATGGAATCTTTTGCCACTCGCTGTTTTTCTTCCATTAAATCTATCATGATAATAAGATCCGTGTGCGTTTTTCTTGTATAATATGCTTTTTTGGGTTACTACGCATGGATCAATAAGTAGTACGTTTTTTTGTTGTGCGAATGTAATGGCAGAAAAAACTAATGCTGTAAATAGTATGGTCTTATTCATTTTATTTTCTTGTTTTTTTGTGGGTAAAAAAACATTATAAAAGAAAAAGAGATACGTCCAATAGGGTTTATTTATGTTATAAAAAGACAGAATTTAGTGATTTTGTAGTGTTTTTGATAAGAAAATTGAGTCCCAAAACGGACTCGATGGTTGGAGATTATTGCTATTTTGGGCTTTCTTAAAATTACAATTATTACAATCTATCAAACCACAAAATGAACATTTTTATGAGTAAAAAAGCAATCTCATTTTTAGGAGTATTTACGTTTATGATGCTTTTAAGCAGTTTTGTTTCACCTTATTCTTCTAGTGAAAAAATAGAAGGAAATAAAAAAATTGAACGCAAAATTAATAAAAAGAAGCATGCGATTACATTATCTTGGTCAGCTTTTGGTTCTTCGGGAAATTATATAATTACTAGAGGAGGCAGTCGTTTGGCATCTGATTTTGTATCGGTAGGATCAACTTCCAAATTAGCATTTACCGATAATAAACCTAGCAGAAATAAATACGAGAACTATTATAAAGTCAGCAGAAATGAAATTACCATTATAATCTCGCTTGAAAATCAGATTTTTGGCGATAATATGTATTTCTATGACAGAAAATATGAAAAAGCTGAAACGGCTAGAAATGATATCAATTCACAATTTGGCAGTATTGGTTTAGGAGGGGCAAACGGCGAATGGACAACAAAACGTCAGGCTTATTATTTTAAGCCAAATGTAAATGGACAAACTTATGATGTTGGTGGATCGGGTTCTGCATCGTCTGTAGAAGCAAATGCAATAGAATTAGGGTTTTATTCTCATATTGGAGGTTTGGGTAAAGTGCCTTCTGATGTTAAATTAGGAGCCATATTTACAAGACCTCATCTTTCGGGCGGAGCAAATGCGACTTGTACATTTTGGCGTTCTGTAGAAAATGTAGAAGTAATGCGTGATTTTTCGTGGACTGTTTCCCAATCAACAAGTGCAAGAAGATTATTGATTGAAAGTACTTCAAAATATATTTCAGATATTGGGAATACTAATTTTTGGGGTAGTGGCGGTTTTATTGCCGATATTCATTATACATCATCAAGGCCAAATTGGGGTGGACAGCAGCAGTGGTATACAAGAAATACTGTTTTTCCTTCTGGCTCTGAGGTTATGGGAGGTTCTTATAATATGGTTTGGCAGGGATGTGTAAATCCTCCACAAGCAAATGATGCTAATTCGCCTATTGCGACAACGCCTATTATTAGAGAAAAGCCTTTTCTTTTTATTGATAATGATGGAGAATACAAAGTATTTGTTCCCGGATGGCAAAAAGATAGAGTAGGGGTTTCTTGGTCGACGACAGATATGGGGAAAGGCCAAATTCAAGATTTAAGTGAAAATTGGTATGTTGCTAAAGAAGGAGATACCGATGTTGAAATAAATACTGCATTAAAAGCAGGTAAAAATATATTTTTTACTCCTGGACATTATGCATTGAATGCTCCGATTCAGGTAAATAGAAAAGACGCCATACTTCTTGGTGCTGGTATTGCTTCTGTAACACTAGAGCCGACAGAGAAAAATACTTGGGGATGTATTTATGCTGATAATAAAGACGGGATTATCATTGCTGGACTTTTAATGGATTCATTAAATAGTACAACCTATCAAGTTAGAATTGGTAATGAAGGAGCAAATGCGGATCATAGTATAGATCCAATTCTGCTTAGCGATATTACGTGTCGAGTGGGCGGTGTCCAATCAAAAAATGTACAGATTCAGGCTTCTATGCAAATAAACAGTAATAATGTTGTAGGCGATCATTTCTGGTTGTGGCGTGCCGATCATGGTTCGCAAAAAGGTGGCGATGCTCGCTGGCAAAGAGATAGATGCAAAAATGGACTTATTGTTGCGGGTAATGATGTAACGTTATATGCATTGTTTGTTGAACATTATCAGGAATATGAAGTTTTATGGTTAGGAGAACGTGGTAGAACTTTCTTCTTTCAGAACGAACCTCCGTATGATGCGCCAAATCAAGCAAGTTGGAGTAGTCAAGGAGATAGAGTTGATGGTTATGCGGCTTTTAAAGTAGCAAATACTGTAAAAGAACATCATACTATAGGAATGGGATCTTATGCTGTTTTTACAGGAACTGATGGAAATGTAAATAAGAAAAATGGTTTTGAAGTGCCTAATAATCCAAATGTGAAATTGGAGAAGATGTGCATTACTCGTTTTGCTGGACTGGGTAATATTCAAAACGTTATTAATGGTACGGGCGGAAGTACAGCAACAGGTGTAAAACGCGTGGCATTATATAATAATGGTGAAGGCGTACAGCCTTTTGATGAAGAATTTGTTTTGCCTAATAAGGAGTCCTATCCTTCTTATATAAGTATGGGAAAATAGTAAGAACGGTTTTTTTGCCACGAATTCACGAATTATTTTTTCAAATCTTCACGATTATTTATTCGAATTAATTCGAATAATATTAGATAAAGTATTTAAAAAGAAAATTCGTGAATTCGTGGCGAATACTATTTATTTCGTTTCTAGTATGTTTAAGAAAAGCCAACAAAGGCACAAAGTTTTTTATTTGAGTTTAAAGCAAAAAAAAAGTCTTTTCAAAATTGAAAAGACTTTTGTCGGGGTGGCAGTCCCGAAAGCTTTCGGGAGAACCTGCGGCCTTCTCGATTTTCAACCGGGACGCGATAACCGTTCGATTATATAGGTTTTAGTTTATTGCAAAAAAAAAGTCTTTCCAATAAATGAAAAGACTTTTGTCGGGGTGGCAGGACGACCTGCCTATTCCTTAATCCGTTGATTTTATTGGTGTTCTCAAGTATTCTTCCAAAAAGGGTAGCCGAATTGGTCTCATTTAAAATGACTTACCTTGCAGCCCTTTGTTTCCTTGATCAATTTAATTGCAGTCAGTCAATGTACTTTAATAGATGTAAAGGTATTAAAAATGTCATTATGATACAACAAATAATAATCCTTGTTGTGAATTATTAAGGTTATAAATTGGGTAAATTTGTAGCTTGGACTATATTTTTTCAGTATATTTTATAAGCAGTTTAGGAACTCTTTAAACATCAATGATTCAATTTTAAGTAACGAGTGTTGATTTTTCCAATTTAATAAAATAAGTTATTAAGTAAGTATTTATATGTTGGTTCGAGTCCTGTTCCCGCTAAAAAGTAAATACTTTATTAATATTGTGTTGTTCTTAAAAAAAAATTATAATAACTTATAAATAGCTTCAGCTTCGTAGTGGCCTTGATTTGTAGTAGCCCTAAAGGGACAATTTTCGAACCGTTTTCGTGAGGATTTAAAAAGGATAAATGTAACTTAATGATTAAGTGATGAATTTATTGGATAAGGTTTTCCATAGAGACATTTATTTTTTTGTCCATTTTGGAGAACTAGATTATATTAAAAACTCTTAATTACTCTTTTTTAGGGCCATATTCATTATAATATTAAAGGATTTTCAGCTTTAAATTTCAAACAGCTCAGCTTTATTGTTTAGTAGGGAATTTATATGATTGCCAAAATGTATCGTTAAAATTCACTTTAGCAAATAAATGTTGTTCCTCTTTATTCGAAATTGATTTTGGATTAATCTTTATAAAATCACTCCAAAACGAATTGATATTTGTCTTGAAATCCAATGATTTATTTTCGATATTTAATAACTTGCCCGTAATATTTATTTCAGAATGGGATATGTAATACAAATTATCCATTTTAATAAAATCGGTTTCTATTGCTTCATTAACAAACTCTTTTTTAGTATACTTCGCCAACCATCCACTTAACTCTAGTCCTTGTTTAAATTCTTCTGGAAATTTTGTAACCTCCCAATTCTCAAAAATTTTCACAATTGCATAATCATCTTTATTTATATATAATTTACCTGTGTAATTACTTAAAAATATTCTTTTTGTAAAAGTAGAATGGTCTCTTGTTGATGAAAAAGTAATAACAAAAACTTCTTTATTGTTATAAGTTTTAATTTCATCCAAATTAAAAATGAATTTTTTAAATTTTCGACTATCTAAGAGAGGTGCATATTTTATTGGATTGTTATAGATTAAACCGTGAAATTCTCGCAAATTCTGTGGTTCATAACCATTTTTAATATTCCATTTTATCTCTTCTATTTTTTTTGTACTCCTAAAATTATCATTATAAGCCAAATCATATTGTTTCGAAACAATGTCCAAATCAAGACAAATAGTATCGCTGACATTCATTCTTATATTGGAGTACATAGTCGAATTAAAAGGAAAATTAGGGTAGTTTTTAGTAAAGCTATCTATTGTTTTTTTGATAATTTGATAAGGTGCGCTTTTGCTGTAAATTATGACTTCATTCAAAGCATTCGCTTTCAAATCGGAGCTATTGAATGCTTCTTGTAAGACAATAAAATTTTCATTTCCAGCTTGATTTTTTTTTGAATCATTCTTTTTTAAATCATCTTTCTCACCATCATCAATAGTTGTTGATGGTGTTACTTTGTTAAAATACAAATAACCATCATGCAATAAATCCAAGCGAGCCTCTACAAATGTCTCTGGACTAAATAATCTGTTTAATTGTATTTTTCCCATCTCAGGTGAGTTCGATGAAATATACAAATGTGATTTTTTATTTTCGCTTAAATGATATTCAAAAGAATTTTGATCTAATGGTGTCTTGTACCATTTGTTTTGCAAGTAGATCGAATCTGCCGAAGTTACTGCTGCCAAACTGTAGACCTTTTCGTTTAAGGCTTTTTTGATATAGGTTCCCATCGGAACAAATTCCTTAAGCACCGGAGTGTTTATAGAAGTCATATCAGTAATAAAATGTTGATTTGCTCCCCAGCATATAATTTTCTCTCCAGGATGATTTTTAATGTATTCTAACAAATTGTCGGCCATTTGTTTATCTCTAATGTTATCATCAGAAGTAGTATAAAATGAACTTAAAATTATTTCTTTATTAAAATGATATTCGCCTAGAGTCATTAAACTTTTTATAATTTGTGTCCAATAAAAATGTTCTTCGCTTTTTGGTTTATTTGAAATGCTATTTAATAATTGTGATAAGGCCGTTTTATATTCCTCGTAGGTGATATCTCCTTCATCAAAAATCCCAGAATTAAGCATTGACTCTATAAGTAGTTCAAAATCTTCACGCTTTAATTTCAATTTTAATTGATTCTGACTACAGTATCGGTAAAGATCTTCTACAAGTTCTTTTTCTCCATAATCTCCTGTTATTTGATTGTCAAATCCATACAGTTTTAAATCTTTTTTGTTGCGATCAAAGTAATCGATAAAACTTTGAAATTCTTTTCGTTTAGCCCAAATTGTAAACAATGATTTTTTTAAGGCTTCTTTAGTGCTAACTCCTGTATTAATATTTTTTTGTGCTTTCCAAACATCATAAACACCAGACTCAAATGCAATAGTATTAAAACCTAATTCTTGATGTAAATACTCAACAATCTTAGTTTTCATTTCAAAAACATTACCGTCAAAATGTGTTTTTTCGCCAAGTAGTACAACTTGGGCATCTTTTATTTTGTCTTTTAAAAAAGAGAAATCTTCTACCGAACAGTTTTCAGGTAAAACAATAATTTTCTGATTTAAACTCTGTGCTTTACCAATTTGGCAAACTAAAATAATCAATAATAGTATTGTCTTTTTCATTCTAAATAAATTGAATTTTATCTCGGCTCTCTGAAGAGTTTTTACGAAATGCTGTGCGAATGTCTCTGACTTTGCACCCGCAATCTGAATCCGGTATTATTTTTAAATCTAAAATAAACAAAAAAAGCTTCAGATTTATTGAAGCTTTTACTTAGTAGCGGGAAGCATTGAAATATCTAACCGATTTTTTTATGATTTTAATGAAATTTTATCTGCATAAATTGTATTAGAAACATTCCTTGATATTCGCTTATAAAAGTTAAACTGTGATATAAAAATGATGTAGTTTTATCTTTTTAGTTGAGTTGTTAAAACAACATCTTTTAATGCTTCAAATGCGATGGCAACCATTCAAATTTTTGATCGATATGGAAAACTCCTAAGTCATTTTTCAGATGACTTTTAAAATGATATGATGCAACTTCTCTGTATTTTAAAGCCTAATCACACCAAATACAAAACGAAAAAAATGTGCCTAGTGAGAAGCTTAAAATTGAGAAGTCAATCAAAGAATAATCATAAAGTATTGCTACTCACTAAATAAAATCCATAATTAATTATAGTTATTCATAAAAAATATTTTTCAAAATGTGGTTTTCCGTAAAGAAGAAATTGTAAGAAAAGCCATATTTGTAAAAAAATACCATCTTTTTATGAAAAAAATAATTATTCTAGTAATGTTTTGGGCTTCTCTTATGTGTGAAGCGCAACCAAAACTCAAATTTACTTACGATCCTGTAACAGGGAATCAGACTATTAGGCACTTATGTTTCGGCTGTCAGACGGCAAAACCAGCCAAGGAAATCAAAGAAAGTGAGGCATTGACAGATGATGATCTTGAGAAGTTTTTCCCTGAAGATCTGATTTCCTATTATCCCAACCCAGTTAAAGAGGAATTGTACTTGAAATGGGAATTGAAAGATCAAAATGCTGTTTCAAATATTCAGATTTATTCGATCGGTGGACAGATAGTACAAAGTTATTCGGGAAACAAAATAACCAGTCTCAACATTCCATTTCAAAACTACAGTAGCGGGGTTTATCTTGTGCAGTTGAACTATACGTCAGGGCCTTCAAAAACAATTAAAATTATTAAAAAATAAAATTTATGAAACAGTTTTACTTTTCTATTCTATTTTCTGTTTTTGCATTAATGGTTTACGCCCAAGATGAAAACTCAAATTCTATTAAAACTGAAATTACAGCCAGACCTATTAGTGCGTCAACTTCAACGACAGGAAATTCAACGGAAGCTGGAATTACTGAGGGATCTCTTAATGTCTCTCTAACAGGAAACGCCAGTTATACAATACCAATATTGACACCAGCGGGAATTAATGGTTTTGAACCGCAGATTGGTGTAACATATAATAGCCAAAGAGGTTTAAAAGGGACTGCCGCCATTGGATGGGATATATCCGGACTTTCCTCGATTACCAGAATACCTGCAACAAAGTTTCATGACGGAAGAATCGATCCGGTAGATTTTAATAGCTTTGACAGATTTGCATTAGACGGCCAACGCCTTATAATCAAAAATGGGACTTCAAATGTCTATGGTGCTGATAGTACAATATATGAAACGGAATATTTTTCAAACACAAAAATTACGTCTTACGGAGTTCATCCAAACGGAGCCAATTTCGGGCCTGCTTATTTTATTGTTGAATATCCAAATGGCACAAAAGCTTATTACGGCTATTCTGCTGATTCTAAATCTATAACTGAATGGGCGCTTACATACATTGAAAATGCACAAGGTGTAAGAATCAGCTATGGATATACAGTATCCAATAATTGTCTGTTTGTAGATTTTATAAAATACGGTTCATTAGGGAATGGTACAGCTATAAATGAAATTCAATTTGTATATGGTGCCCGATCAACATTCGATCATGGCTATGTAGGTGGATTTTATTACAAACGGGATAAAAACTTAACAAATATTAATGTATCAAGTAATGGAATAGGTTTTAGAAATTATACTTTTGATTCTCCTTATAATATTAATTCTGTAACAGAAAAAAGTGGAGATAATACAAAAACTTATAATCCTACTAAATTTGAATATGACAGAAATGCAACTAATCTGATTAATTATATCAAATCAGATAACACTTTGGATGTTGGACAAATCACAAGTTTAAATGCTGCAACGGTATCAGGTGATTTTGATGGTGATGGGAATATGGATTTTATTTTATATCCAACAACAGGAGCTTTGACTAAATCAAAGTACTGGCTTTACACAGATGCCAATCCAACTGAAGCTTTCAGTATGAGTATACCCCATAGTGTTGGTTCTTTTGATGAAATTTTTCCTGTAACTTATATTAATTCTGTAGGTCAATTAGCTTCTAATCAAGGATGGACAGTTGTAAAGGGTGGTCTCTTTACTACCTATTATTTATCTTCTACTTCTTCAATCCCAACTAACGATCAAAAAGCATTCGCTTTTCCTAGATTCATTTTAGATTATTATTATCAATGTGGTGGTACTAATCCTGATGCAAACGAAAACGAAAATGAAAACATCCAGCTTAGACAGCCAATAAATCCTCCAAATGAGCCAGTTCCTGTACATTATGAAAGTGCTATCCCTAGAACTTATGTTAGTGGAGATTTTAATGGAGATGGAATTACAGATATTGTCGCTATCGAAAAATCTTTTACTTATCCTTACCGATATATGTGCACATCTATTACTTCAACATATGTAGGTGGTAGAGCGTTTTTTATAAATCTAGATAAAAGATTAACTACCAATTTTGCCACCCAAGTCGGCGATCTCTCAACCACTAATACTAGTGATATTAGAGTTGCAGATTTTAATGGAGACGGTAAAGCAGATATTTTTGTTTTTAACGATGGAATAGTAAAAATCTATTCACTAAATTATAATGATACACAATTTACCTTATTATATCAAACTCCAGGAAATGATGTAAACATTATGGTCAGCAGGCCAATACTAATGGGAGATTATAATGGAGATGGGAAAACCGATATTATGATTCCAAAAGCTTATGGGTCTTCAAATTGGTATAGGTATTTGTCAAGAGGTACGGATTTAGTAAAAGAGGAGATTGGTTCCAGTGTTATTTTCGAAGCAAACGACTCTTTTCATACCTATAATTACATTTCCCTAGATGTAAACAATGACAGTAAAACAGATATAATCAAGTCAGTTGCTTTTAGAGACTCTTCCAATACAGTTGGTATAATTACAGTTAATTTTTTTCCTAATTATAACGGATCATTTTTTGTTTCCAGTTTGATATATGCTGGAACAGGAGATCAGCCTGATATAAATATATATGCATTACCTGTATATCTTCCAACATCTCATCAGACTTTTAAGAATGGTATTTATACAACAAGCTCTACTCTTCAGGTCGCGTTTCTTAATCAAAATAAAATTCATTATTTTTCATGCGAAGGCGATTATTTAAGAGATAATCTTCTAACCAATATCACTTTAGGAAATGGAGTTGAGCAAGCTATAAGTTATATTCCGTTAAATTCAGTTTATAAAAACACATATTATACAATTTATAATCCAAGTATTGGATTTGCAAGCTATCCAGATTTTGATATCAAAATAGACCCAAGTTTTTATGTCGTTTCCAAATTAGAGCAAAGAAGCAAAGACTCATACAAGAAAAAACTTTTTGGCTATTATGGTGCGGTTTCAAATATGGATGGCTTGGGTTTTATTGGTTTTAGATCTGTAACACAAACAAACTGGCATGATGACACTACCAGAATCTTTACAGATATAATCAAAAATGATGTTAATTTAAGAGGAGCTAGTACTCAAAGTGCTGTGGTGCCATATCTTTCATACCCATATCCTGGAGAGTTGCCAAGCGATTTTACCACAAAATCGATTACTATTTATAATAATACAATAGAGAACCCATTGCAAAGCAATAAGGTATTCAGGCTCAAAACAACTAATATTAAAGAGTATAACTCTTTAAACGATACCAATTCTGAAACTCGGGATATTGTTTATGATGAGAATGATAATGTTAAATCATCCTCATTATTGTCAAATGAAGGTGCGTCGTTAATTCAGACACAAAAGACTGATGTAGAGTATGCTACTCCGATATCTACTCCGTTTTATATAATTGGAAGACCTACAAGTAAAACCGAAACCGTATCTTCAGATGGGCACACTATGGCAAGCACCGAAGTTTACACCTATAACAGTCAACAATTACTTATAAATACTGATAAAAGTGCTTTAGGGACAGCGGTAATATCAGAAAGTAATGATTATGATTCATTTGGCAATATCATAAAAAAAACAATAACACCTCCTTTGCCATTATTGCCTAGAGAGACCAGTTTTGAGTACGATGGTACAGGGAGATTTGTAGCTAAAATAACAGATAATGATGGAAAGGTATCCAATTTTGAATATTATTCAAGCGGATTATTAAAAAAAGAAACAAATCCCTACAATGTCTCAAGATCGTACACTTATGACCCCTGGTTTAAAAATTATACAATAACAGATGATCAGTTAAATAAAGTTACAACAACAACTTATACAGTTAATTCTGAGAAAACGGTTGTAAACACTACTACTGTAGCTCCAGGTTTGGATACAAGTAAAAGTGAGAGTACGCTGGATGACTTGGGCCGGGTAATAAAATCGGGATTAAAAGATATAAATGGGAATATGTCATATACATCATATCTCTATGATATTTATGATCGAAACTATAAAACGAGTGAACCCTACTTTAATTCTTCTTCCCCTTCTCAATGGAATGAAGTTAAGTTTGATGACTATGGAAGAAGTACAACTGGCAGTTTGTATAATGGAAGGACATCATCAATGTCTTACACACCTGCAAGTTTAATTTCTACCTATACTGATGGGCAAAAATCAAAAATTAGCACTCAAAATGCGATTGGAAATACTATTTCAATTAGTGAAACAATTGGTGGGGGAATTGATTACAGATATTTTGCTAATGGTAATATAAGAAAAACATCTTACAATGGAATAGAGATTACAATGGAGCAGAATGGCTGGGGAGATAAGACCCAACTCAAAGACCCATCGGCCGGAACGTATAATTATGGTTATAATGACCTAGGTGAACTTACTTCTGAAACTATTGAAAATTCTGGAATTACGACAACTATTACCCGTAATCCAAAAACAAGCAGACCAGTTACAAAAACAATGAGTGGTTCAGGAACTAGTACTGTAACGAACTATACCTATGATGACTCTTTACCATTAACTATAGATTACATAGATAACAACGAACCAACAGGAACAAATAGAACGTTAACAACTATATCTTACGACAGTTATAAAAGAGTATCAAATATTGTCGAAGAAAAATTTGGTCTATACAAATTCACAAAAACTTTTACTTACGATGCTCTTAACCGAATAATTACAGAAACTAAGATGGCTGAAATTGGTGGACATACAAGTTCTGTTTTTATGCAGAACAATTACAAAAACGGAGATCTGTATCAAATAGTAGATGGTAACAATAAAGTCCTCTGGCAGACTAATACCTTAGATGAAAAAGGACAGCTTGCCGAAGCCGTAACGGGTAACGGAATTAAGATTTCTAATATGTATAATCCCGATGGTTATCTTTCTACAATAAAGTATGATAAGATTTCATCAGGCGCAAATATACTGACACTTAGTACAGTATTTGATAAGAACACTGATAATCTGACAAGTAGGACTAATAGTGCTTTTGGGAATTACACAGAGCATTTTGAATATGATGCCCTAGACCGATTAACAACATTTACCAACCGACTAGGAATTCAGGAAACGCAGAGCTATGATCCTTCAGGAAAAATACTAAGTAATGATTTAGGAACTTACGATTATGATCCTGTAAAGAAATATCAAAATACTTCCATTAACATCGGTCCCGCAGCTACAGGTTACTATGCTAATAGGGAAGGAATTTTTAACGACAGCATGGAAGATCAGGCTGGTTTTGGGTTGGTTAGATACCCTGGAGATCTTTTTTACAGTTATGACCAAACAAATTCTCATACTGGTAAATATTCATTAAAACTTGAAAATACAATACCTATCGAAAAATACGTTCATGGTGACAAATGGATTGCAATTGATAATGCAGAAGACACAGAATATACTTATTCTGCATGGATATACTCAGATAATCCTCAGGCAGAAATGTTCTTATTTATGAAAACTAATACTGAAACAGGATATTTTTCATTAATTGATAATGTTGTAACCGATGTTAAAAACGAATGGGTCAAAGTAGAAAAAACATTTATCGTTCCAGCACATATTAAAAAGCTTAATATTCGTTTAGACAATAACGGATCGGGAAATGTATGGTTTGATGATGTGCAAATTAGAAAGACAAATGATCCGTCATCATCCGATAGAGATTTAAATATCAGTTATAATGCCTTTAAAAGTCCAATTGAAATCGAGGAAACTAATGTCGATAAAGTAAGTTTTAGCTACAATGGTGATAACCAACGTAGTGTTATGTATTATGGAGGATTTGAAGCAAATGTATTAGAACGACCTTTAAGAAAATACTATTCGGCGGATGGCAGTATGGAAGTTAAGCAAAATATAAAAACTGGTGCAATAGAATTTATAACCTATGTTGGCGGAGATGGATATTCTGCTCCAATTGCAGTAAAAAATGATGGAACAACTCAAAATTATTTATATTTACACAGAGATTATCAGGGAACGATTTTAGCGGTTACCAATGACAATGGAGAACTTGTTGAAAAGCGATTAATTGATGCCTGGGGAAGCATTATAAAAGTTCAGGACGGTGATGGAAATACTTTAAATGGTTTGACCATTTTAGATCGCGGTTATACTGGACATGAGCATTTGCAGAGCGTTGGATTAATTAATATGAATGCGAGAATATATGATCCTTTGCTTCATAGGTTTTTACAGGCTGATAATTTCATACAAGATCCAACAAGTACACAAAACTATAATCAATATGGTTACGTTCTTAATAATCCATTAAAGTATACAGACCCGAGCGGAGATATATGTGAAGGCTGTGGCGGAGTTCCTGGTGTAGATGGTGGCGGAGGAATCGGTACATCTACAGATTTAGCAGAATTTGGAAGAGACACTGGAATAACAGATTGGGCGAAAAAGAATCTAAATTTTAACAGCTGGGGAAGAAGCTGGAATAAGTTTTGGGGCAAAAATGGAAATAAGGATCCTAAGTCTGAACCTAATATGAGCCGTTATGCAAATTTAGCAACTACTGGTTCTGGACAATTTTATGGAGGAGATGGCAGTGGTAGTTTTATGGATTATTTTAGTAGATTTGTTTATGAAACGGATCAGTTTAATCCTCTAGCTCTTCTTTGGGATGGTCTTAAAGGAAATATCACGGGATCTGACAGATATGGAAATGAGTTATCTGGTTTTGAATCAAATTTAAAAATTGTCAGCGCAATACCCGTAACTAAAGTAGCAAGTATGGCAACCGGCAGCAGTATGAAAGGAATTTCATTGCTTGCTTCCAAAACAATGACAAGTGGACAGCTGATTGAACGAGCTGCGGTAAAAGCAGAGTTTGCAATTGCAAAGAATGGACCGCAAGCAGGAATTGCTAAACATAAATATGCTGTTAAACTATTACAACGCTATGAGAGCAGATTTGGCAGCAGGGGATTCAGTTATAATTATTATTTTAATGGTAAACCAGGAAGAGGATTCTTGGATATTTACGATGAAGCAAACGGTATAATTTACGATTTTAAATTCGGAAAAGCTGTTATGAGTAAAGCACAGTATAAAAAATACTCAGAAAGTTTTAAAGGAGCTTTAATATACATTATAAGACCATAAAAGAAAGATGATAGTAGTAAAGAGAAATAATCAAATAGCAGATGATTGGCAACAGGAATTTCCACTTCTTAAAGTTTATGCTCAAAATAAATTTTATAGAATTGTTGGATGCGTAGTAATTGGAATAGAACTTGTCAAAATCCCTCGTACAGATAACTATAGGCCTCACTTTGTCTTATATTCACTGTGTAAGGATAATATAAAAGAATGCATGGATATGCCGATTGTTTTACAGCAGTTTTATGATAAAAAGAATTTTCAATTAGATGTTCCTTTTGATGCTAATTCAAATCTGTTTAAAGAAGCTGTAGAAATTATAAAAAGGCAATATCCAATTTTGATTAGTGATAAAGTTTTAATTAAAGATATTCTTTCAGCCATTGATAATTATTCATCAACAAAACGTTTTAGTATAGCTCCAAATTCATATTTCCAAGGAGATTTCATGCAGATGAAACTACAAATTGAACTTTTTGTAGGTAATACTAAAAAAGCGCAAGAAATTCTGAATGCGATAGAAAAAAGAGATTGGGATGTAAAACATTTTAAAGTGTACGGTTTTGATGTGAAAGAATGGATTGATAATCTGCAGAAAGAAATTTATAAAAAAGATTTTTTCATACAGAAAGTTGAAAATAATCTGACAGATAAAAAACTTGCAAAATTGAAAATTTCACTTTTGCATAGTTGATTTTATGTTAATGTTTGAGAGTAGTGATTTGGAATTCGGACTTACTAATGTTTAAGCATAAAATAAAAAGATGGCATTAATATTTGGATGTGCTAACGAAAACTGGAGATATGAAAAAGGGTGCATTTTGCACCCTTTTTCATATCTCCTTATAAATTCTCTTTTTTTTCTTTGTTTAAATTGATTAGAAACATAGTTGTTTACTTTTTCGCCACGAAGAAGAATATCTGCCAAATTTTCTTTTACATACTCTCTCAATTCAAAATCTTTGAATTTCTCTGAATTTGTTGAAATATAGTTTGATGCTTTCTTTGAAGTGCAAGAATTTTCATTGCACAGCTTTCCTGAATTCCTTTTGCACTGAATTCTTTTCCAAGACTGCTTTCATTGATAACCGACTGTATTTTATAGTCTATAAAAGTGATTCCGTAAAGTTTTCCCTCACTGCTTTTTCGTAAAATAGTATGAATGCATTCAGATTCCAATATTCTGGATAATTTTTCGGGAGAAATTATGTTTTCACGAATGAAAGCTAATTTTATGGCATTTTTTTACATGTTTTTTATAGGATTCTTTTTGTGCTTCATTAGATTTAAATTTTTCTTCAAGAAATTTTAAGATAGGTCTGCTGTAGAATTCGCTGGCTTTTATAGGTACGCCTATCGATTTTGAATTCTGGTCAAGTATCTTGTGAGCAGTCCGTTATTTTTAAAAACTCAGCCCCAGCGCCTTCACCTAATATGAGCACTTATAATATAGGTTCTCAATTATCCAATAGTGCTTATGGTCTAATTCCAAAAATAAATAAAAGTTTTAGAAATATACAATATCCGACTCAATATAGTAGTTTTGGATTTAACCGGACCTATCTATCTCAACGGAAATTTGGCGAAAAACTTATTTAGGAGGTTTTTAATGGTTTTTATACGACTGGTCAATATTTTGTGGGACGAGGCGTTGGTGATTATAGTATGCGTAATCTTAATGGATCGGCAACGAATCGAGATGAAGCTGTTTGGGGGCTTGTCGGGGCTGTGTCAAATGGTATAGCTTTGGGCGAAGCTAAAGCAGCATTGTCTAGTCTTAAAGCTATACCAATGCCTACTGCGGAGTTTTATTCAGTTGCTTTTGAAATGAAGCTCTCTAATACTTTATACCCTAGTACAAAAGGAGCGTATAGCCATTTTAAAGTTGCTAACAATGCATTAGCAGATGCTAATGCGTCAGATGCTTCATTGGCGACATCTATGAAAAATTTAGGAGTTGTTGTTCCTAGAACGAATGCAGGCACTGTGGGAGCAAGTAAGATTCAAAATTGGGTTTGACATCATGGTGGAGAACCAGGAATTATGCAATTAGTTCCTCAATATCAGCATACACAAGGCAGTATTTTTTGGAATACTCTGCATCCTAATAGTATTGGAGGAATGTCAGTTTGGGGAGGAGGATATCCAAGATAGAATTAACTAATTATAAAAAAGCTTATTATGAAATTAATAGAATTAATAAAGTATCTTCATGAAAGTGAGAGCATGAATAGACTAATTGAAAAAGAAGGACTAAATGATGAATCAGAAGCTCTACTAATCTATATGAAAGAAGATTTGAGCCTGACATCTGACATTGTTATTTTGGAAATTGAAGAGACTGAGTATGAACTGATTTTTGAGAAGGAAGGCACAAAGTATATACAATTATTTCCCTTAGAACATGCATTAAACTTAATTGAGTTTGATTTAAATATGAAAAACAAAGGATTTTCTGACTTAGAGATCGCTCAAAGACTCCTAGAATATAGAAAGTATGATGCTTAATAAAAGAGAATAAATAAATAATTGGAAATGTTACGAATTAGAATTTTTTATAAAATAATAGTATAAAGAATTAAAAAAGAATACAGAATTTTTGATTGTTGAACATAAAAGAAACGGCCAATTGGTCGTTTCTTTTGTCTTTTAGTAAGCCTAGAATGCTTTTACCTTAGCATTTCAAATTAAGTAATGAAAATAAAATATATGCCAGACAAAAAATGAAAATAAATTCAGATGTATATTTAGAACTCTTTATTGTTTAAATTCCTTTGTAAATTCTCCTTTTCTTTTTTTGTTTAAATAGTTTCGAAACATAATCATTTATTTTTTCTCCACGGAGCAGAATATCTATTAAATTTTCTTTCACAAAATCTCTTGATTCAAGATTTTGAAAGTTCTCAGAATTTGTTGCAATAGAATTTTGATGCTTTCTTTCAGATGCAAGAATGTTCATGGGACAGCTTTCCTGAATTCCTTTTGCACTAAATTCTTTTCCTAAACTACTTCCGTTAAAAATGGATTTGGGTTTTGTGGTCAACGTAAGTTATTCCGTACAGCTGTCCTTTGTCCATAAGGCTAAATGTTTTTTATTTAAGTTTATATTTTGGTAATAAGTAATTTCAAAACAAGAGATTAATTAATCTTTCAGGAGTGTTACAATATCTGTTACATTATTAGCAGATATAAAATCTAACACAAAATTTTCAGCTTCTTTTTTATGATCTGGTGAAGTGGTAAAAGTATTTAAGTGAAAATCTTCGTTTTCATCGGCTATGTGGATAATTTCAGTATAGCCTCTGGAAATTAAAGTCCCTTTCAGTTTTAATACTTTAAGCTCTTTATCTCTTTCAATTTCTTTTTTTACCCTTAGCTTAATTGTTTTATTCATGGCATTTATTTGGTATTGTAAAATAGTTGAACAAATAATTTTAAAACAAAAAAGAGACTCGAAAGCCTCTTTTTGGAATTAATATATCTTTTATAAAAGCATTATTTTGCTTTTAGCAGTTTTTCCAAATACTCGACTTTATCTTTTTCGGCCTGAACCAAACGTTCGTAAAGCTTGATCTGCTGTTCGTGAGATTCGATTAGTTTATCTAATGGATTAAAATTGCATAGATTATTTGCAAAAGTATTATTGCCTGAATCATTAAAAGTGTTAAAATAATTAAACACACCTTCTTCTGAAAAATTCTTGATCGCTTCCACGCTTACTCCCAAAGCCTTTGCCACTTCGATCAGTTTTTCTTCTTCTACCGTTTCGCTGTTTTCCATAATAGAAATCGCCTGCTGATTTGTTCCCATAGCCTGTGCCAGTGCTTCCTGTTTCATGTCTTTCAGTTCACGGATACGGCTGATTTTACGCCCCATGTGATTTGGTTTTGTTGATGTAGTCATAGCTCAAAGATAATATTTAAGAATAAAAAAGTAAGTCTGCTGTATGATATAGAAATTTTATTGTACGGTATGATACAAAATGATACGGTACAGTACGACTAATCACTTACTTGGCTGTGTGTTAAACAAAAATACAATTTTTCACACAAGTATTAACTAAAAAAAGTAAAATTATGAAAACAATTGAAATTTCACAGCAAAAAGAAGTAATTGAAGCAATTACGGAGCACATCAAGACATCAGCAGTTTATTGTTTCGGCAGTAACAATAATGCTTACAGCTCAAGTAGAAAGGTTTATCCCGATCATGGGATACGCAAAGATCATGTCCATTTGTACCTTTTGGTTTTTGTATCGGAAACTATAGAGAATGCAAGCAATGATATAAGCGATAAGTTAAAAACGAAGACTCAAGGGGCTTTGACTGCAACTATTCTTCTTCACCATGTGCAGAGCCTGAAAAGCCTAGGTCAAGACCAACAGTTTTTCTTCTGGCAGATCATGCAGAATGCAGAACTTTTATTTCAGGACATAAACAATCCTCCATATTTAAACATCAGCGAAACCCCAAAACGAAGCTTAAAACTGACATCAAACTATGCTGTAAACAGGAGCAATATTGCAATTACAATCTGGGACTTGGTTTACAATGATGATGATGCTTCAAATTCGTATGAGTTGAAAATGTTTGGACTTCATCAGATAGTGGAGCAGACCTGCCTTTCCATGATCCGTGTTTTTACAGGCTACACCCCGAGCCATTTTGCAATGGAGCATCTGTTCAGCCTCTGCGAATACTTTTCAAGCATTACTGCAGATTTCTTTCCACGCCAGAGCAAGGAAGACAGAGCAATGTTCAATCTGCTTAAACAGCAGTCCAACGTACTGCGTTTCGCCAAGGCTAACGATGTTGATTATCTCTATTACCAGCTTATGGAAGAAAGATGCGGGAAATTTAGAAAGCAGGCTAATATTCTGATTCAAGATCAGCTTGACAGGCTTGAGAAAGCCGAAAAGGAAGAACCTGAGAAAATAAAATAGCAGAAATCATGGAAACAAATGAAACCAAAACAGCGGGTGAATTTGTCAAAGAGCTGACAGAGAGTTTCTTTTTCAGAACCCTGACCCCGCAGAAAGACAAAGAAGGCATTTATTATGCAAGCCTAAAATTTACAAGCTACATCAATCTGATGTTTACCGTACAGGATCTTCTGAAAATAGCCCTCCACACGCTTGAGAATTCCGATCTTGAAAACTCCAGCCAGATTCAGGATCCCGCTTTTCATCTTACAAGCGTTTTGGAAATTGCATTACAGCTTCTGCCATGCTCCGAATCCGAAGGGCTTGATAAACTGCACAAGCTTTATTTGGAGATCAATAAGGAAAATGACAACGGATAATCTCTGGAAATTATGAAAAAGAATAAAATAACTTTCGAAACAAGATTCTGGGCAGGGTTCAGAACGGGAAACCCATTCAGCGCATTAGAAGAAGTTCTTGATTTTGCCCATCTTGATTATTATAAACAGAACCTAACCCAAGCGGTCCTTCACTGTTATAAGGGTAAAGTATACAAGCAGGAAACTCCCTGCAACGTTTTTGTTTTTTACACAGCTGTGTGTTCGTTTGTCAGAGTTTGCTACTGATTAAAAAAAAATAAAAAAAATGAGCCTGAGTACAGATCATGCAGAATAATGACATTACTGCATTATTTCGGACATGATCGATTTTAACTGATAAATATATTGATATGGAAAAAAATAAAATCAAATTAAGGGATATGGTTGAGAATCCAGAGCAATATTTTGTAATGCTCAAGCCAGCGTCAAAAACAAGAAAAGGTATATACAATCTCAACATAAATGTTAAGGGGTATTCTGATCTTTTTATCATGATTATGGATCTGCTTAAAGCAGGAATGCTGGCTTTAGAGGGAATTGAAATAAGTGAGAACAATCACAGGCAGACTGAACGATACGTTTACAGCCTTCTTAAAGTGATTGAAATGCTGATTCCTTTGGAAGAGGGTGATCTGCTGGACATCCTCCACAGGAAATATTTAAAGCAGAATAAAAAAAGCAGTGCGGACTGATTTTTCTGTGTTAGTAATTTAAAAAAACGCCGACTTCGGAGGCGTTTTCCAGCCCCGCAGGGCAAGTTGTTTTGAGATGCTGAATTCATTTCAAGCATCTCAAAACACAACTTGCAGTTGTCTGGCGACAACATTTTCAGCAATGGATTTTAATGGAAAGGGCTTGATGCCCTTTTTTTTATAATGGACATAAGCCGGTTTATTTTAACAATCTGCAGAATATACAGTCCTGTGGAGCAAAGCCTGCGAGAGGGGCTTTTTTGCTTAAGTGGTGCGGTACATTAGTACAAATTATGCATTATGAAAATATACACGCAGGCAGGCACGCGGATATTCAAGCAGTCCTCCAGTCCTGCACTCAAGCATTCAAGCCTGCAGATATTCCTGCAATCATGCATTCACGCAATCATGTATTTAAGTATTCATGCAGGCAGGTTTTTATGCAGTCATGTGTGCCTTTCTGCAGTCAGGCATTGATTTGAGCAGTCAGGCAGTCCTGCAGGTGCTGATGCATTCATGCAAATAGTGAAGCCATGCCAATAAGAAAAAATATTTTTCCAAAGAAAACAGAAAAAGGGAAAAAAGAAAAAGAAAGCAATCCAAAAGGACGGGATGCAGGCAGGACAAAAGGAAACGGAATAAGTCCCGAAGGGTGTTTTGGGAGGCACGAGCAAAACATTATGCCGTAGTCTTTTGGACAGCCTGATCCAGCACGTCCTATCTTGGTTTTCTTTTTATTGTTCTATTGATGAAAAATACAAATAACAATCAGCAGATAAATAATTGCTTGTAAGCAGATGATTTTGCGGAAATTTTGTAATTGCTGTCTTTCGCAGATATTTGGATATTGTAGAGAGCTTTTAAAACAAATGTTTTAAGCCTGTAATATATTATTAGGATAAACGTTTAAAAGCAGACGCCAAATGGCGGATAGTAAACATAAAATGGAAGATTATGTTTATGGACATGCCCTCCAGTCTGCAGTGAAGTGATTAATCATTGCGGAAAGAGGGCTTAATTTATTTAAGAAGCAGTACTAAATCCAGTGATAAGGCTTGTCCTTGCGGTTCAGATAGCAGTACATCTCATCCTTTTTGAGTTCTGGAAAGAATTTAAGTGCATCTTCAATGGCATAGTTGGGTAGGAAGTAAATCTCTTCACGCAGAGCTTTTATTACTTTTTCACGGCCGTAAAAGCGGACGATCTCGTCAATTTCATTCTGCCCCCCGCGCTCTACGATACGTGCAATGACGGCAAGATAGGCTTTCTGCCAATCCAAGCTGTCAATTCTTGTATCCCAAAAGAATTTGGGATGAAGGCTGGGTATCTGTCTGCGGGTTTTCATACTATAAATTTAGTGATTTTTATTGTTTTAAGCAATCTTTTTACCTTCTAAAACCCCTTCCTTTCTTGGAATTATCAATTTTATTATCCTGACTCTTAACACTAAATATGTGTTCTGGATCTGCTGCAGCTTTCTTTAGACGCTCGGACATCTTTGCCCAGCTTTTCTGTTTCCCTTCGACCATTGAAACATCAAATTCTTTATTGATATTTCCAAAATAGCCCAGAGCATGTTTTGCCCAGAAGACATTTCCGTCGTATTTTTTTTCATAAGCCTGAAGATAGAACTTCAGCGGATTTTCATCCAGAAGAAAATACATATCCACAAAATCTTTCAGCCTCTGTCCGCTTTGAAAAATGGCATGGAGTTTCATAGCTCCGATGTCTTCATTGGATATCAGGCGGATTCCTTCTTTGTTTTCTATAGGGTTCAGAAGAGGGTATTTATGTGTTACAATATCAACTTTGATATCATCAATATACGTCAGAACCGTGTTGTTGTACGTTCTGCTTTCTTTTTCATCTGTGCCATAAGCATCATGCAGATATTTGAGCATCAACTGCGGGTTAAAATCTTTTGTTGTAAAAAGATCAATATCAACCGATAAGCGGTGCCCCAATTTTAAAGACAGTGCAGTGCCTCCAACCAGTACATATTCTTTCAATTTTTCATCCTTCATCAGCTTTTGCAGAAGTTCCCACATCTGACTGCTGACTGTTTCTTTGTAGAGCATAATTGTATGTTTTCAGAAAAATTAATCCTGAAAACAGCCTGCTTCTTAAGAGTGTCTGCCGATGGCTTTATTTGGCTGAGGATGTCCAATACTAAGATTAAAGACCATATTTGGAGAATGTAAGCCAAAGGCTTCCAAATAATTCCACATAATTCCAAATCGGGGGTTGACTGCCAATTATCAGATATATTGGGCTTAAGCAATTCCATTAAAGTTGAGCCATGGAAAATGAAGAGAAAAAGAACCCGCACAAAGGAGGCAGACCTTCCAAAACAGATCCTGCAGTGCACCGCTATTCCATCAGCCTTACTGCAGAGGAAAATGCACGTTTCCTGACGCTCTTTGAAGCATCAGGAATGCATGTAATGGCGCATTTTATCACAGCCTGCATTTTTCAAAAGGGAATTAAAATAGTCAGGATCGATAAAGCCACAATGGATTATTATATGCGCCTGACCTCTTTTTACAGCCAGTTTAGGGCTTTCGGGGTAAATTACAATCAAGTCGTAAAGCTTTTATATCAGAAATTTTCTGAAAAGAAGGCGTCAGCATTTCTGTACAGACTGGAAAAGCAGACAATCGAATTGGCTGTGCTGTCCAAAAAAATCATAGAGATCACGCAGGAGTTTGAGGAAAAACACCTGAAAAAAGACTATTGATTTTAAAGCAAAAGCCTCAAGAGCAGTAGATCTGCAATAGTATTGATACAATTCAATTTATGAAACATAATTTTTAGTGTACCATATATAAAGAATTGATAAGATAAATGCCTAAGATTTTATTAATTGTTTGTCTAAAGTTTGCAGGTAGTAAAAATAAATTATTAAAAGAAGAATCATGGCAGATAGAAATTTGGTAAAGTCACAGGCTGAAAGTCGAGATATAAGACCCGAACAAAAAGAAAGCAATTTTTGCGATCAGAAACAAAAAGCTGAAAAATTAACTATTGAAGAATTAAGAAGCTGTAAAGGTTTTGAAACAGTATCAGAATCGGAGGGAGAAGATATAATTGAAAGCCTTTTTAGGTTAGCAGTAATAGTTTACAATTTTTAAACTAAATTTATGAGTATTGAATGCAGTGATTTAGTGGCTCGAAAGATTCACAAGAAAAGATTTTGTAAAATTATTGGAAGAATATAAATCAGAATCTCAATTTACTTAGTATTTCTTACACCGTCCATCAGTTTTTGGATATCGTCATAGCGGTAATACATAAGCCCGCCAATTTTATTGTAGGGGAGAGTGCCGTTTACTCTAAGATTCTGAAGCGTTCCAGCCGAAATATTGAGAAGTTTACGAACCTCATAACTTTTAAGCCATACGCGGGTTTCCTCGCCTTTCTTGCGAGGGTATTGTTGATATCGCTGGATTTCTTCGAGTAAGTCTTTTTTAAACTTTTCAAGGTCATCTCTTGTAATAAGATCTACATTCATAATACTCAGTTTTACATTAATATGTCATCACCATATTAGTATTGGCTTCAGGTCAAAACAAAATAAAAGTATAGTAGCATTAGAAAGCACAAATGTGTTCTGTTTGGCAGGCATTTGCTCTTTTTTTCTGCTAAAAAAAATCATGACTAAATCAAAATACATTAAACCAATAGAAAGGCAGTCGCTAATTTAGACTGCCTTTATCAAAATACCCAAGCTTTCAATCGTCTAATAAATGAGTAGACATCTGCTGTTTGAGTTTGTGCATATCCTCGCTGAGTTTTTGTTCAACCACCTTAGCATAGATTTGAGTGGTACGGATACTTGTATGTCCGAGCATTTTAGATACACTCTCAATTGGTACACCGTTACTCAGGGTAACGGTTGTCGCAAAAGTATGCCGTGCGATATGAAAGGTTAGAGTTTTAGTTATTCCACTAATGTCAGCGATCTCTTTAAGGTATCCGTTCATTCGCTGGTTTGAAATTACTGGAAATACCGTGCCGTTATTCAGCGCCCGTGGATCATCACGGTATTTTTCCATTAAATCTGTCGCCTGAGGAAGTAAAGGCACATGTACTACTATGTCTGTCTTTGCCCTGCTTGTAGATATCCATAGGCCACCGTCTATACCTGTAACAATCTTGCTTGGGGTTAGTTCAGCGAGTTCAATATAAGAAAGGCCTGTATAACAGCTGAACAGAAACATATCCCGAACATTTCTCAGCCTTTCGATAGTAAATTCTTTATCTATCAGCGATGCAAGTTCTTTACCGTTTAATGAATGCCGTTCTACTTTATCAAAATGTTTTTTGAAGCTGGCAAAAGGATCTTTAGCAAGCCAATCGAGCTTGACAGCCATATTTATCATTTTTCGCAGCCTTTCAATATGCTTCATGATGCCGTTGTTATTAAGTTGCTTCTGGTGGTCTTTTGGAACATAATTAAATAGATAGCGTTCAAAATCCAGAATAAATTTGTGCTTAAGCTGCGAAAGGGCAATATCATTTCTGTAGAGTTTCTCCCTCAGGAATGTTTTTATATACCGTTGCGTGGTATGGTAATTCTTCATGGTTCCCGGAGCAAGTTTATGCATCTGCTGTTCATTATGATATTCCATCAGTGCCATTAGAGTTGGAGCTGTGCTATCTGTGCCCATTACCCGCTCGCGTATCGCAGTGCCGTCTATAGCATCATCATTCAGCAGCATCTGCTGATAGGTATTTATGATTTTTGCCTTGAACTGGCTGAGAAAAATGTTGAGTTCAGTAATTTCTTTGCGGTTTCCCTTAGCCATGCCTTTTCTTTCATCCCATTCGGCTGCCTTAACGGAGCGCTTGACTGAAATCTCAGTTCGTCTTCCATTTACCGTTACTCGGGCACAGATAGGAGCCGAACCTTGGATCGTGGTTTTTTGGGTCTTTAGGTAAAAGAGGACCCCGAATGTAATTCCTGCTGTTTTCATATCTCAAAAATTTAATGTTTCAGATCAATTGCACATTAAATGGGTCTCAAGAAAGCTCGATTTTCTTTTGAAAAACTGCATGATTTGAGTAGCATAAAATGTTAAAATTTTAGCATAACTGATTGATTTTTAAAATATTAAAATGAATTATGGGGCCTAAAGGTAAAAAAAGAAAAAGGGTAGCCGAATAGGTCCCATTTTCTTTGATATAACTTGAATATTTTGGAGTTGAATAAAAAGAAAAACCCCTTAAATCATACGATTTAAGGGGTTTTGACTGCCTTTGAAAGGTCTTCTAGTCGGGGTGGCAGGATTCGAACCTGCGGCCTCCTGCTCCCAAAGCAGGCGCGATAACCGGGCTACGCTACACCCCGAAGATGTAATTTTGTTGTAGTGCCCGAAAGCGGATGCAAAGATATAAATAATTTTGATTTGTAAAAGGAAAAAATGAAAATAAATAAAACTTATTTTGATATAGCTATTTCAGATTTATTTTCGGCGTTATTTTTTATAATAAAGTTTACATTTGCAACTCAAAAAAACTATTACTATGTCAAATACAATCGAAAAAATTAAATGCCTTATTATAGGTTCTGGCCCTGCAGGTTATACTGCGGCTATTTATGCGGCTAGAGCTAACATGAATCCAGTATTATATCAAGGAATGCAGCCTGGTGGTCAATTGACTACAACTAATGAGGTTGAAAACTTTCCTGGTTATGTTGATGGAGTGACAGGACCAGAAATGATGATTCAGTTACAGGAACAAGCAAAACGTTTTGGGGCAGATATTCGTGATGGATGGGCTACAAAAGTTGATTTTTCTGGAGATATTCATAAAGTTTGGATTAACGATACAATCGAATTACACTGCGAAACTGTAATTATTTCGACAGGTGCTTCGGCTAAATATTTAGGATTACCATCAGAACAGCACTATTTAAATATGGGTGGTGGAGTTTCTGCATGTGCTGTCTGCGACGGATTCTTCTACAGAAACCAAGAGGTTGTGATTGTTGGAGCAGGAGATTCTGCATGCGAAGAAGCTCATTATTTATCTAAGCTTTGCAAAAAAGTAACCATGTTAGTTAGAAGCGAAAAATTCAGAGCTTCTAAAATTATGGAAGAACGTGTTCGTAAAACAGAAAACATCGAGATTTTAATGAATCATGATACAGTTGAAGTTTTAGGTGATAACAATGTAGTTCATGCTATTAAAGCTTTAAATAAAACAACTGGCGAAACAATCGAAATTCCTGCAACTGGTTTCTTCGTGGCAATTGGCCACAAACCAAATACAGATATCTTTAAAGATTATATTACTCTTGATGAAACAGGATATATTGTAAATACTCCAGGTACATCTAAAACAAATGTTGAAGGTGTATTCGTAGCGGGAGATGCTGCAGATCATGTATACCGTCAGGCAATTACTGCTGCTGGAACAGGATGTATGGCGGCTTTGGATGCTGAAAGATATTTGGCTTCAAAGGAATAAGTTAAAAAGTTTCAAGTTTCAGGTTTCAAGTTGTTGTAAAGCTGAAATCTTTTGTAATAAAAAATCCCAGTCTAAAATTTTAGACTGGGATTTTTCTTTTTCGTTATATTGATTTTTTAAACTTTAAAAAGCTTACAATGTTGCTGCTTTTGGCTTTGCTGCACCTGGTTTTTTTATCAGTTTTGCTTCTTCGCTAAAGCGTGTAAGTTCTATTTTTGGATCACCATATAATGAAATTTCAGACTTGTCTCCAGCTGCTATTGCAATAGTCGTATCAGCTAAAATTGTAGCAACGGCAGAACCTTCAGCTGTAATATTTGCATCTTTCAAAGTAAATTTTGTTCCTGTAAACACAGAATTATTGTCTAAGCGAATAGTTGCTTTTTCGGCAATTCCTTCAATTGCTGCGGTTGCTTTTTGATATAAATCACATTTGAATTTTATTGCAGAAACCAATGTTTTAACGCCAGCATATTTACTCAATTGCAAACTTCCGTCCTCTGCTTTTAAGTTTAATTCTGTTCTAGACTTATCATCGGCAATTAAAGTAAATTTCTTTGCATTTACATTCAAATACAATTTAGAAAAATCAAGGCAATTCATTGTAATGTCATCCAATTGCAATTCTTGAATAGCATACACTACTGCTTCATTTTTAGTGATTACTTTATTTAATGTTTTAGTATAAGTAACTTTTACAGATAGTTTCTTGAAAATAGTAGATTCTTTATTGGTATATAAGCGAAGTGTTTTTTCTCTTAAATCCATTCCTACAATATCGTGCAGGTTATCATCGGCTTCAATTTTAATTTCGTTTTTCTCTCCTTGTTCCAAATAAACTTCTAGGTTATCATCGACTTCAAGGGCATCAAAACTTCCAACTTCTTTTATTGAGGTAGTTACAATTTTAGAACCTTTAATTTTTTCTCTTTTTTGAGCGAAAGTCAGAGTCGTAACAAATAATAATAGGAGTAGGGCTGTACTTTTTTTCATTAATTCTAGATTTGATTTTGACAAATATAAAAAAATCATCCACTTTTGGTGAATGATTTCGTTTATATTTAACAGTTATGATTTTAGCTTTTACTTACACTTCCTCCAGATGTTGCAGATTTTTCAATTGTTTTTGGAGTACCACTATAATTGATGTTTCCGCCGCTAGAAGCATCTGCTTTTAGGCTTAAGATTGGGCGTACAGAAACTGTTCCACCGCTAGAAGCATCTGCGTGAATGTCATTAGCCATTAATTTTTCTGCATCAATACTTCCTCCGCTTGAAACCGAAGTCGTAAGGCTTAAAGCTTTTCCTTCTATATCTATAGAACTCCCGCTTCCGGCATCTATTGCAATTCTGTCCGATTCGATTTTAACATCCATAGATGCTGCACTCGAAGCTTCTAAAGTAATGTCTTCACCCTGAACAAGTCCGTTGGTTTCAACAGTTGAAGCACTTGAAGCTTCAATTTTATGAACAACAGGCATTTTTACTGTTACTGTTTTTGATGTAATGTTACGGAAAGAGCTGTATTTGCATTCAATAATAAGCGTTCCATTTTCTACTTTAGTAACAATTTCTTTTTGAAGATTGTCATCAGCTTCAACCGTGATTTCTGTAGCATCAGATTGTACAATGACCAAATCGATAGCATTACTTACAGAGATGTTTTTAAATTCTCCTTGAACATTTCTTTTTTCTGTTGTAACATTTCCGCTTCCTTCAATTGCATTCATGTTAAAATTACATGAGGCAAATAATAAGGCCGTAACAGTCGCAATTATAAATTTCGTAATATGAATGATTATTTTTATCATGGTTTAGTTAGTTTTGATTACAACTCCGTTTTTATCAATAGTTAGTTTTCCTTTTTTTCCGTTTAAAACTTCTTTTCCATTAATTTTAACCGAAACTTCTTTTATAGTATCATTGGTGCTGCCAGTATTGTTTTCATAGTCATTTTCGTTGTCGTTCTCATAATCATTTTCATAATCGTTGTCATTGTCCTCATCAGCAGGACAGTTTAAACATTTTACTTTAGATCCGATAACTTTGTAATTGTAATCTCCTTTGTAATTCAGTTCAAAGAAATTGTCATCTGAGTTATAGTAATCTCTAACTGAAGAATCTGGTTTAACTAATTGCCCTTCTGGTAAGTAAAGATAGATGTCAACTTCTTGCCCTCTAAATTTATTTTTTACATCTGTCAGAAAATAGTTATCCAAAATTAAATGATTTCCACTAATTTGAAACTTATAACTAATTTTTTCTGCTCTTTTTTTAGCGTTTGTAAAAGAGTTTCCTCTTGCGCTTTTTTCGATCTGAATGAACGGAGCTGATTCATCTGTATGTAATACATGTAAACGTACATCGTTAGAATAAATCAATTCGTTGTTTGCAGAATCTTGAACAAACTCAAACTCTCTATAGTGGTTCAGGCTTTTTGTATAGTAATCGTTATACTTGAACTTAATGTATAAAGTATCAGCAGGTTTGATTGCCAGAACTTTTTTCTCTACTACTTTATTGTCATAAGAAATTTCAGTTGCCTGTTTGATTCCGATGCTAGTAAGAATTGCGATAGAAATAATCCAAAGAGCTAAAAGCGTGTATTTTGTAATATTTCCGATTGATTTTAAATTTGGAGATAACAGTTTAAATCCTAATAATGTTAAGAAGAAAAACGGAATTCCAACAGCAAAGAACATTAACAATCCGAATGACCAAAGAGGATATTCTGTAAAGTTTCCGGCTTCAACAAAATTCTGCCAAGGGAAATCGATAAAAATATTAGTTCCTAAAGTAAATACGCCAATCAATAACATGATTAAAGTAGAAATCCCTGATATAATTAGAATTACTCCTAAAAATTTAGCAAAGATTTTAAAAACCGTCATGACAAAGTCTCCAAATGAACTACTTATTCTCCCAGCTCCCGACTTTACCTGGTTTCCCATTTTGTCATAATCTGCATTTTTGAATTTTTCAGAAAGTGAATCAATTTCTTCGCGAACTTTTTTTTCGATGTTCGAAATAGTCACTGGTTCTCCTGTCATTTCCAATTTTTCAGAAGTTGTTACCGCTTCAGGAGTTACAATCCAAAGAACGAAGTAAGCTAAAATTCCCGTTCCAAAACCTGCAAAAACGAAGATTAAGAATATGATTTTAATCCAAACCGCGTCAATTCCAAAGTAATGTCCTAAACCTGTCGCTACACCGCCAATCATACCATTTTCTTTGTCACGATATAATTTTTTGTGTTTTCTTGCAGTATAGTTATTGAAAGATTGATTTGCATTTTCTTCGTCTTCAATTCTATAATCTTCTGGCTGTCCCATCACTGCAATCACTTCGTCAACATCTTTCAGTCCAACAACATGTTTTTCGCTTTTTTGTTTTTCTGTCAGTAATTCAGAAACACGCATTTCGATGTCTTTAATAATTTCATCCTGACCAGATGAGTTGTTAAGTGATCGTTTTATAGCGTCAAAATAGCGTGTCAATTTTAAGTATGCATCTTCATCGATGTGAAAAAACATCCCGCCTAAGTTAATATTTACTGTTTTGTTCATGACTTATTGATTTTGATTGGTGATTAGATTTACGGCGTCGGATAATTCTGTCCAAGTGCCGCTAAGTTCGTTTAAAAATGTTTGTCCTATTTCGGTTAATCCATAATATTTTCGTGGTGGCCCAGAGGTCGATTCTTCCCAGCGATAATTAAGTAAACCATCGTTTTTTAATCTAGTTAACAACGGGTAAACGGTTCCTTCTACAACTAGTAATTTTGCGTTTTTTAAAGTGTCTAATATTTCAGATGTATATGCGTCTTTTTCTTTTAATACAGATAAGATGCAAAACTCAAGAACACCTTTGCGCATCTGTGCTTTTGTGTTTTCAATGTTCATAATTTCATTTTGTTTTTTTTTGATTGAACAATTCGTTTTTTGATTGATGATGATTTGATTGATGATTGATTTCGAAACTTATATGATTTGATTGATGTTTCGACTATAACTTTTAATTTTTCAATGTCACTTTATAAAAGGAATCGTAATCGGATATTTGTATAATTCTCCATTTGAAGCTTTTATAGAAGCATAGATTACTAAAAAGAATTCAACAAATTTTAATAATCCGAAAAGGATAACAGCTGTAATTCCGATACTTAGCAGTCCAATGTTTCCTTCGAAGTTAAAATTTCTTATTACAAGATTCTCATTGTACATGAATGCTTCGATTGGGATATTTTGTAAAACTACTGATATAAAAATCGGTATTGCAATTAGTGCTAAAATCAAAGAATAAAGCAAAATACTCAATTGAAAGTTCAATACTTGTTTTCCATGATGATCCACAAATTCAGACTTGTCTTTATAATTTGTCCAAATGATTAGTGGAAAAATATAGTTCCCAAACGGAATTATGTATTGGCTCAAAGTACTCAAATGAGTAAATGCTGCTGTATTCTTTTCTGATGTTTTTTCCATGATGAGTGGTGTTGTTGTTTCCATGATTAAAAGTATATAGTAATTTCTTATGCAAATATATGTCTAAAAGACAGTATCTTGTTTTGCATAGTACTAATTATTAACAAAAATTTAACAAATTTAAAACTGCTAAATATAGGTCAAAACATTGAAAATCATTTGAAAGTAGCATGTTTGTTGACTTCTTTTGATATGTAAAGAATTTATTGTGCATGCATAGTTTTTTTGTATTTTTACATAAAAAATATATTCTATGGCACTTTCGGTATCAAAACTTAATAAGTTTGTCTTTTTTAAACTTCCTTCAGCATACTTTTGCGGAGTTCGGGTAAAGGACATAAATGAGAATAGCTGTACAGTAACGGTAAAGCACAGGTGGATCAATCAGAATCCGTTTAACTCAATGTATTTTGCAGTTCAGGCTATGGCTGCTGAGCTGACGACAGGAGCTTTGGTGATTTCTCAGATTCAGCAAAGCGGCAGAAAAATTTCAATGTTAGTAGCCAACAATAAGGGAAACTTCACAAAAAAAGCGACTGGTAAAATAACATTTGTTTGCAATGACGGGCATTTGATCGCTGATGCTATAAAGAAAACAATAGAAACAGGAGAAGGGCAAACGTTTTGGATGAAATCTATCGGAACAAACGAAGAAGGTGTTCAAGTCTCAGAAATGGATTTTGAATGGAGTATTCGTGTGAAATAGTTATCCATTAAAACTTAAATCTGTTTATACAGAAAGAAAAGAGCAATAATTTTTTATTGCTCTTTTTGTTTTTATAAGTTTCATCTTTTTTGCTTTTCAAGCTAAATGATGAAAATAATTCGTAAGTTGTTTAATTTCAGTACATTTACACTAGAGAGTTGTTTTTTTTGCTAAAATCTTTCACACCTTTTTTCATACTCTCTTACTCACTACAAGCCTATATTAAATATAGTTTCTAAGCTTATAAAAACTATGTAGATTTTTTTGTAAGTTATTGTTTATGTTTTATGTTTTTTACGATTTTACTGCCTTTAGAAGGTATAAAGATGTCTTTATTTATTATTCTTTGGACGATTTGGGGTAAAACAAATCGTCAAATTGAAAAGAAATTTGCTGCGTCTAAAAATATTTGGGCAAAAGATAAACACTAAAAGCAAATACAAAGCCGTATAATTGATTTATAATACTTCGGGCTGTCCTAAATATTTGTTTTTAATAATACATAAAGTTTTATGAGAACAAAGACTACTCTATTTTTATTAATTGCTTTTATTGGTTTAACAAAGCTGTATTCTCAAACAATTACTGCTGTTGCCACGCCTTCAACCTGTGCCGCTAATGGAAAAATAGTTTTAACAGCATCTGGTATACCAGAGCCTATTATCTATGGTATTGCAAAGTCTCCTTACACAGCTGCAGATGTGATCAGTAGTACATCTCCAACTTTTTCCTTTTTAGAACCTGGCAATTATTATTATGGGTATTATAATGGGGCAAATTTTATTCCTTCTAGTTCGACCATTGCTGTTGCTAATCAATATAATACCACTTCACCTAGCTTTCCAGGATATTATGCCACCAGATATGCCTATTGTGGAGATACAGATCCATTAGGAAGGGTAAATGGTACATTATCGGGCGGAAACAAGCCATACAACGTAGAATTAATAAATTCAAGTAATGTCGTTGTACAGCAAAAACAAACCGTAGGATCATCGACAAGTGTAGTTTTTGACGGAGTTCCAGTAGGAACTTATACGCTAAGAGGGATAGATGCTTGTGGTACTGTTGTATATGCACCTAATACCGTAGTCGTACAGCCAAATGTGCTTTATACAGATTTTACTTTAGGAACCGTTAATCCACAGCCTACATCCTCTTACTTTAATGTAACGTACAATACTGCAGGAGATATTTGTTCAGGAATAGCATCGGCTTCTATTACTAATATAGCATTTATGACGGGGACAAATACCATAACAGATGTCACAACTCCAACCGGAGGTCCGTCATTTTATGGAGGAAGAAATCCTATTTACAAAGTAGAAATACAAAATGCATCTGGTGGTTATGATGTATATGATAATTTAACTCAATCGCAAGTAGGAACAAATAATAATTATGTACTTCCCAACGATCGTAGCAAATGGGGATTGATAAAGGTTTCGGTTACGATTTGCGGTATTACCAAAACGAATCAATTAGATTTAGGAGCTTACAATGAGTTCAGAATTAAACCTTTTACTTATACTGGTTTTTCAATTTATGATGACAGTGCTCCCGCTGCTTGTGTCCCACCAAGCCAAGTCGAAATCTGGACAAGTACTTATCAGTCAGGAGGCTGCCAGCCTATTACGTTGGATATTACAGAAAACGGAACTTCGAATACGCAACATTATGTACTTCCTCAAAATTTTAAATTTAAGGTTGATATAGGTAAAACGTATACAGTAGTAGTAAAAGACGGAACAGGAGCTTTATTGCCATCTTATTCCTTTAGAAACTACACTACTTCGACAACTGCAAAACCAATTCAGTCAGATCCTAACAATTTGTATATAGATCCAGCTTATTTTATGCCGAAGCTAACAAAGGATAAAATAACCTTTACAGATGGATTAAGCGGCAAGAATATTGGTAAATGTGCACTTGTAGTTAACAATTTAACAACCAGTCTTGGATTGGTAGCACCTGTTTATATTGAGACGGTTAGCGGACCTTCGGCTATAAATTTAGTAGTAACCCCAACAACAGGATCCTACAATATTGGTGTTGGAAATAATTTATTGCCAGGAACATATAAAATTAGAGTAAGAGATTCTCAGTGTTTTACGGCTGATTATGATCTTGTTTTAAGCAGTTATATTGTAAGTGTGCAGCTTCAAAATGTGACTTCTGTTCCTAGTCCAACAGCTTGCGATCGTTATATTAAAAAAGGAGAGCTTAAGATCACAGCAGTTGGAAATCCATTTGATACTTCAGGGCCACTACAAAGTGTTTATGGATATGATTATGCCTACCCTAGAATTCTCAGTGCACCTGCGGGTGCTAGTGTGTTTGTCAGTACTGATGGTAATTTTCTTCTTAAGGGTAATGTGGTAGTTCCTTTTACTTTTACAGCAGATTTGCCTGGTGATTATCAAATTACATTAAGTAGAAAAGGAGATAATCGTTTACTGCTTGCTTCAGAAGTATTCGAAAATACAATACCTGTCCCTTTAACAGTTACACAAGATTTTCCAGCCTTTGACATTTCGCAGTCAGGAGGAGTTATTTGTCCAGGAAATACAACAGGAAGTTTGACTGTGAAAATCAATAATGCAGTAGGATCAATAACTTATTACATAAAAAAAGATACCGATGCAGATTTTCCTGTTAGCGGTCAGACATCTACAGTTTTTACAGGACTAGCTGCCGGGAATTATGACATTAAAGCAAAAACGCTTTGTTATGAAGTGGTTCAATCTTTTAAATTAGCGACTCTTGCTCAATTAACAGATGTTATTTTTGGGGATAATAATTATTGTTCAGGTGCTTCACTGCATTTTTCGACAGCTGCCGTAGGTCCTGTTAGCAGTATAGTGTGGACTCTTCCTGATAACTCTACTGTTACGGCCAACACATTAAATATTCCTAATTTAACACCAGCAAATAATGGAGAATATAAAGTTGCTATTAATAGTACAGCAGGTTGTGTGGTTAACGGATCAACGATTGTAACCGTAAATGCTCTTCCAGAAGTGCAGATGCCAATTTTTAATGCTTTAAGCCCAAGTTTAATTTGTCAATCTGTTAGTGCACAACAATCTGATTATACTGCTACAGCAGTAAATGCTACAGCAATTAATTATAGCATTTCTCCTCCCGAAGCAGGAACAATTACAGCGGGCATAGTAAATTGGAATTCTTCCTTTAATGGTACAGCGGTTATTACTGCAATAGCAAGTGGCTGTGGTACTGACGAAACAGCTCATTTTACAGTTACTGTAAGTCCAAGAGCAGATGTTTCGGAAATTATTACTGAAGACAGGTCAATTTGTCCAAACGAAACAGGAATTCTTTTGGAAGCTTTAGCACCTAATATTTCAAATCCGATTTTTACATGGTATGATAGTAATTTAGCATCGGCATCTGTGTTAGCTGTCGATGATCATCTTGTAGTTAGTCCAACATCCACAACAACTTATTATGTTGGAGTTGAAGGTAGTGATCTTTGTGTAAACGAAGCCGGAAATCGTAAAGCGGTGACAGTGACAGTTAAGCCTTTGGCAACAGTTGCTGATATAGTGGTTTCAGACGAAACTATTTGTCAAGGAGAAACAGCGACCTTGACAGCCTCGAGTCCGTTAACGAATCCGATTTTTACATGGTATACAGATGCTGCTTTAGAAAATTTAATAAGCAATGTTGAATCAATAAATGTTAAACCAGATGTTACAACAACTTATTATGTTACAGTTGAAGGTGATGGGGTTTGTGCTCTGCCGCCACCAGCCAAGGCAGTAACAGTAACAGTGAATCAGTTGCCAGTTGCGGCAATTTCATATGATAGCAGTTCTTATTGTGACCGTGGTACAGCCACTGTAACCTTAACAGGAACAACAGGAGGAACTTTTAGCAGTGATGCAGGTTTAATAATGGATACGACAACAGGGGCAATTAATTTAGCTTCTTCTACAATAGGAGTTCATACAATTTCTTATGCCTTTAGTGACGGAACCTGCTCGAATACGGTTTCAGCAGTTATAACTATCAATGCTACAGTTTTACCAGCTGCTCTTTCCGATATAAATGAAGAATGCTCTGTAACGCCAATAGCACCAGAATTGACTGATCCATGTGCAGGAACAATAACAGCAACAACTCCAACAGTATTTCCAATAGTAACGCAGGGAGCATCAACTATAACTTGGACATTTGATTATGGAGGAGGCTATACCCAAACGGCAGTACAGAATGTAGCTATTAAGGATATCACCAAACCTGCAAAACCTGTTTTGGATCCTGTTACAGCGGAATGCGAAGTGGCTGCAATAGCACCTCCGACCACTACAGACAACTGCGTTGGAACGGTTATGGGAACCACTTTAGCGAGTTTCCCAATTACAGCGCAGGGCACAACAGAAGTCACTTGGACATTTGATGACGGGAACGGCAATATTGAAACAGCCATCCAAACAGTAAATATTAAAGACATCACAAAACCTGTAAAACCTATTTTGGATCCTGTTACAGCCGAATGCGAAGTGGCTGCAATAGCACCTCCGACCACTACAGACAACTGCGCTAGAACGGTTATAGGAACCACTTTAGCGAGTTTCCCAATTACAGCGCAGGGCACAACAGAAGTGACCTGGACATTTGATGACGGGAACGGCAATATTGAAACTGCGATTCAGGAAGTGGTCATTAAAGACATCACAAAACCCGTAAAGCCTATTTTGGATCCTGTTACAGCCGAGTGCGAAGTGGCTTCAATAGCTCCTCCAACCACTACAGACAACTGCGCTGGAACGGTTACGGGAAGCACTTTGGCAAATTTCCCAATCACGGCACAAGGCACAACAGAAGTGACCTGGACATTTGATGACGGTAACGGAAACATTGAAACGGCGATTCAGGAAGTGGTCATTAAAGACATCACAAAGCCTGCAAAACCTATTTTGGATCCTGTTACGGCGGAATGCGAAGTGGCTTCAATAACACCTCCGACCACTACAGACAACTGCGCTGGAACGGTTACGGGAACCACTTTGACTAATTTTCCAATCACGGCACAAGGCACAACAGAAGTGACCTGGACATTTGATGACGGAAACGGCAATATTGAAACTGCGGTTCAGGAAGTGATCATTAAAGACATCACAAAACCTGCAAAACCTGTTTTGGATCCTGTTACAGCGGAATGCGAAGTGGCTTCAATAGCACCTCCGACCACTACAGACAACTGCGCTGGAACGGTTATGGGAACCACTTTAGCGAGTTTCCCAATTACAGCGCAGGGCACAACAGAAGTCACTTGGACATTTGATGACGGGAACGGAAATATTGAAACTGCGGTTCAGCAAGTGGTCATTAAAGACATCACCAAACCTGCAAAACCTATTTTAGATCCTGTTACAGCGGAATGCGAAGTGGCTTCAATAGCACCTCCGACCACTACAGACAACTGCGCTGGAACGGTTATAGGAACCACTTTAGCGAGTTTCCCAATTACAGCACAGGGCACAACAGAAGTGGCCTGGACATTTGATGACGGGAACGGCAATATTGAAACTGCGATTCAGGAAGTGGTCATTAAAGACATCACAAAACCCGTAAAGCCTATTTTGGATCCTGTTACAGCCGAGTGCGAAGTGGCTTCGATAACACCTCCGACCACTACAGACAACTGCGCTGGAACGGTTACGGGAACCACTTTGACTAGTTTCCCAATTACAGCGCAGGGCACAACAGAAGTGGCCTGGACATTTGATGACGGTAACGGAAACATTGAAACGGCGATTCAGGAAGTGGTCATTAAAGACATCACCAAACCTGCAAAACCTATTTTGGATCCTGTTACAGCCGAATGCGAAGTGGCTTCAATAGCTCCTCCAACCACTACAGACAACTGCGCTGGAACGGTTACGGGAAGCACTTTGGCAAATTTCCCAATCACGGCACAAGGCACAACAGAAGTGACCTGGACATTTAATGACGGAAACGGCAATATTGAAACTGCGGTTCAGGAAGTAATTATTAAAGACATCACCAAACCTGCAAAACCTATTTTGGATCCTGTTACAGCCGAATGCGAAGTGGCTTCAATAGCTCCTCCAACCACTACAGACAACTGCGCTGGAACGGTTACGGGAACCACTTTGACTAGTTTCCCAATCACGGCACAAGGCACAACAGAAGTGACCTGGACATTTGATGACGGAAACGGCAATATTGAAACTGCGGTTCAGGAAGTGGTCATTAAAGACATCACAAAGCCTGCAAAACCTATTTTGGATCCTGTTACAGCCGAATGCGAAGTGGCTTCAATAGCTCCTCCAACCATTACAGACAACTGCGCTGGAACGGTTACGGGAACCACTTTGGCAAATTTCCCAATCACGGCACAAGGCACAACAGAAGTGACCTGGACATTTAATGACGGAAACGGCAATATTGAGACAGCCATCCAAACTGTAAATATTAAAGACATCACAAAACCGGCCAAACCAGTTTTGGATCCTGTCAACGCAGAATGTGAAGTGGCTGCAATAACACCTCCGACCACGACAGACAACTGCGCGGGAACGGTTACAGGAACTACTTTAGCGAGTTTTCCAATTACAGCACAGGGCACAACAGAAGTGGCCTGGACATTTGATGACGGGAACGGCAATATTGAGACAGCCATCCAAACTGTAAATATTAAAGACATCACAAAACCTGCAAAACCTATTTTAGATCCTGTTACAGCCGAATGCGAAGTGGCTGCAATAGCACCTCCGACAACGACAGACAACTGCGCGGGAACGGTTACAGGAACTACTTTAGCGAGTTTTCCAATTACAGCGCAGGGCACAACAGAAGTGACCTGGACATTTGATGACGGGAATGGCAATATTGAAACGGCGGTGCAGGAAGTGGTCATTAAAGACATCACCAAACCTGCAAAACCTATTTTGGATCCTGTTACAGCCGAATGCGAAGTGGCTTCAATAGCTCCTCCAACCACTACAGACAACTGCGCTGGAACGGTTACGGGAACCACTTTGGCAAATTTCCCAATCACGGCGCAGGGCACAACAGAAGTGACCTGGACATTTAATGACGGAAACGGCAATATTGAAACTGCGGTTCAGGAAGTAATTATTAAAGACATCACCAAACCTGCAAAACCTATTTTGGATCCTGTTACAGCCGAATGCGAAGTGGCTTCAATAGCTCCTCCAACCACTACAGACAACTGCGCTGGAACGGTTACGGGAACCACTTTGACTAGTTTCCCAATTACAATGCAGGGCACAACAGAAGTGACCTGGACATTTGATGACGGGAACGGAAACATTGAAACTGCTGTTCAGAATGTTATTATTAAAGATGTTACAGCGCCTGTAGCGCCTGTTTTGGTAGATATTACAGATCAATGTTCTGTAACTTTAGAGGCACCAACTGCAGTTGATAATTGCGCGGGAATTATTACTGGAACAACAATAACGACGTTTCCAGTGACTGAAACAGGAACAACATTGGTAATCTGGACATTTAATGACGGAAATGGAAATATTTCTACTGCCGAACAGAAAATAGTTATTAATACAATTGCATTAGAAGAAGCAGAAAAAGCAACTTGTTTGACCAATAAACCCGAATATATAGTTACTTTATCGGTATCTGGAAAAGCACCATTTACAGTTGTAGGAACAGGTGCTCCAGGAACGTGGTCGGGTAATAATTGGACTTCACATGTTATAAGTGGTGGTACAGATTATAATGTAAATATACAAGATCAGTACAAATGTAACACTCTGAATGTAGCAGGTGTTTCACCTAATTGCTGTGTTTTTGATGTTGTTTGCCCGACTTTCCCAGCTCAAACTGTTTCTTGTGCTGATGAATTGCCAACAGCAACGAGTTTAACAATTGCTCAGTTTGAAGCATTAGGAAATAGAAATGGAAAAATCACCAATAATTGTGGAATTATTGATATTACAGTAGAAAATAGTCAGAATCAAGGATGTAATACTAATATAGTACGAACTTATACTATTACGGAGTATGCAGATGATAACAATAATGGTATACATGATGCAGGAGAAAATACAGTTTTAAACAGCTCGATATGTACAGAGATTATTACACTAAATGATACAACTGCACCTGTTTTTACAGAAGCTTTGCCGCCAGCTGTTATAAATTCTGACTGTGACAGTATTCCTGCTCCAGTAGTTCTTACAGCAACCGATAATTGCAGTAGTGCTACAGTAATGTATACTGAAGAAAAAACGGACGGTGATTGTAGCGGTAGATATTCGTTAGAAAGAACTTGGACAGCAGTCGATGAATGTGGTAATAAAAATGTATTTACCCAAAAGGTTAATGTTTCTTGTATGGAAACAGTTTACAATGCTTTGTCTCCAAATGGAGATGGAATTAATGATACTTTTGTGATTAAGAATATTGATTGTTTTCCAAACAATACTGTGGAGATTTATAACCGTTATGGAGTATTGATTTACAGTAAAAAAGGATATGATAATGTTACCGATCCTTTTGACGGATTTTCTTCTGGACGTGCTACTGTCTTAAAGAAAGACATGATTCCTACTGGAACTTATTTCTACATTTTAGAATATGAAGATAACGGGAAACAAATTAAGAAATCGGGGTATTTATATGTAAGTACTCAATAATGTTTAAAACATAAAGGGCCTTAAAAAAATTTAAGGCCCTTTCTATTAAATATGATTTTCAATTATTTTTTAACGCAACAAGATTTTTTATCTTTTTTCTCAGTGGAGGTCTTTTTGCAGCAAGATTCTTTTTTTGCTTTTTCTTTTGCCGCTGGTTTTGTTTCTTGAGCCATTACTCCAATTGAGAATAAAGCTGCTGTCATTACTGTGATAACTTTTGTCATTTTAATTAAATGTTTTTTGTGTTAGAGATTATAATTGGTAATCCAAATATAAACTGATTTAGTATTTGTGAGAATAGTTTTATTGTTAATGTTTTGTTAGATTCTTTTCTTAATTTTTTTTAGCTGATGTGCATTTGGATGCTTTATTTGAAAAAATTGTCGTCAATTTCAATGTTTAAAGATTTCATAATTATGCCTTTATAATTTTCTTTTAACAAATTTTGTATTGCCGGTTGAGATTTGTATACCATCTTATAATTAGCATTTTCAATTTCAATGCTTTTAAAGGATTTGCTAATTTCATTAATATTTTCATCGTTCCATCTTCCTCTTCCAAAATAAATATAACCATCTTCTTCTTCAGGATTATGCGGGATTAAATTAAAAACAATTGAATCTCCTTTTTTCATTTCATCCAATTGATCGTTCTTCACTTGCGAGTTTATTATCAATTTTACCTTAACATTGCTTTCTCCTTTATTTGTAAAAAGGATACCCTGCGAAGGATCGCAACTAGTTAAAGTCATTGCACAACAAAGAAATAATGTAAAATACAGTTTTCTCATACTTGATATTAAGATAAGGTTTTAGAAAACTAAGATAAAATTATTTCACTGTAAAGATGCTTTTCTAAATGAACTTAATTCACTTATATGGTTAAAGAAAAAAATTAATAATTCAAGTTCATTCCAAATCCAATTCCCATATCGCTATCATAATGTGTTGTAATTCCTATGTTTCGGGTTACAATGTATTTTAGTCCAGCCATATATTCTTTATCAGTATTCCACATTAAATTCATTCGAAGCCTTTGCGAAAGCGGAATATCTTTTCGTTCAAATTGTATTCTCACATTTCCATCTGTATAAACCTCAACTTGTGCTTTTATGAGCATTGGTAAAGTATATTCAGCACCTAAACTAAAAACCGAACGATTGTCTTTAGTGTTTTTCTGTCCAAAAAGATTCTGTTCTTGTTCGTCTATTCCCATTTTTCGGTAACGCCAGTCAAAACCAATAAAAGGCATCAACCACTGATTTTTTCCTATATATCTTCCAATGTGAGTTTCCGTTTCATAACCATGTTTGTCATTATAACCCAATCTCCATTCGGTTCCAATACTCCATCTGGTATTGCTAAACATGGCTTCACCATCATTTCCGTTTGTAGCAAAATCATTTTCTGCTCTAAAATGAAACATACGGTCGTCCATTTTTAGCATTTTGAAAGCCATTTCAGGATGATGTATTAATGGGTTTGGAGCTGAATTTTCATAAG
The DNA here is from genome assembly GCF_059511845.1 of Flavobacterium sp. PLA-DH12. Classification (NCBI taxonomy): domain Bacteria; kingdom Pseudomonadati; phylum Bacteroidota; class Flavobacteriia; order Flavobacteriales; family Flavobacteriaceae; genus Flavobacterium; species Flavobacterium sp. PLA-DH12. The sequence continues at coordinate 116,581 of NZ_JCAMPD010000005.1, read as the reverse complement.
TAAAAATTCTTCCCATTCCTGCCATCATATGATATAAAATATGACAGTGAAAAAACCAGTCACCATCAGCATTTGCCTGAAATTCGATTGTATCGGTTTCCATTGGCATAATGTCAATCACATTTTTGAGTGGAGAATAATCGCCATGTTCATTTAAAATTCTAAAATCATGTCCATGTAAATGCATCGGGTGGCGCATCATCGAGCCATTGTATAAAACAATACGAACATTTTCTCCTTTTTTAATTAGAATTTTATCCGTTTCAGAAACCACTTTATTATCCAAACTCCAGACATAACGATTCATATTTCCAGAAAGCGTAAAACGCAATTCTTTTACAGGCGCATCTTTCGGGAGATTAGTTTTAAACGGAGATTTCAACATTCCATAATTCAAAGTCACGATTTCTGAAGTTTCAGTGCTGTCACTTTCCATTTTCATGTCGCCCATATTATGATTAGAATGATCCATTTTAGGTTTTGAATTTTCATCTTCACCCGAAATTTCTGGATACATTACAGCATTCATGTCCATTTTATTCAAAGACATATTCATGCCCATATCGTTCATTTCGCCGTTCATTTTCATCATGTCGTTCATCATTTTCATTCCCTCAAAATATTTTAATTTCGAAAGATGATGAACAGGTTGTTTCTCTCCACTTCCTAAAAACAAAGCTGCAGATCCCGTTCTGTCTTCGGCCGTAGCCAAAAAGGCAAAAGATTTGTTATTTTCTGGAATAGTAACCACAACATCATAAGTTTCAGAAACGGCAATAATCAAACGATCGACTTCTACTGGTTCGACATCGTTTCCATCACTGGCAACAACGGTGATTTTCCCTCCGCCATAAGTCAGCCAAAAATAGCTTGATGCACCGCCGTTGGCAATTCGTAAGCGGACTTTTGAACCTGGTTTGAGATCTGAAAACTGCTGTTCATTTTTACCATTAAGCAGAAATTTTTCATAATAAACATCGCTGACATCCATTGCATTCATTCGTTTCCATTCGTTGGTCACTTTTGTCGAAAAATGTCCTTGTTTTACCGCTTCGGCATAACTTTGCGTTGTTCCTTTTTTAATCGCAAACCAATCATTGGCATTGTGCAGCATTCGCTGAATATTCTCTGGTTTTAGATCTGACCATTCACTTAAAATAACTGGAATAGTGGGCAGATCGTCAATGCCTTTTCGAACAGTTGGATCGTCTTTTTTCTTATTGATGATAAAAAGTCCGTATAAACCAATTTGTTCTTGCAAACCAGAATGGCTATGATACCAATACGTTCCATTTTGAATAATCGGGAACGTATATTTATGAGTTGTTCCAGGCTCAATTGGCATTTGAGTCAAGTACGGAACACCATCTTCTTTATTTGGTAGAAATAATCCGTGCCAGTGCATCGAAGTCGTTTCTTTTTTGAGTTCGTTATGCACATAAATTTCGGCAATATCGCCTTCAGTAAAAGTTAGAGTCGGCATCGGAATTTGTCCGTTTACCGCAATCGCACGTTTTTCTTTACCCGAAAAATTCACAATCGTATCGCGAACATGCAAATCGTAACGCACCACTTTTTGCGCCTTTAACTGAATAGCGATTAAAAAAAGCACAAGTATATATTTTATTTTTTTCATCGATTATAATTTTAAAGCGTTGGATTAAATTGAACACAGTTTAATTTTAACACATAGAAACATAGATTTTTGTATCTAAAAAAGAGCATAAAAGAAACAAGTTTCCACAGATAGCTAAACTATGTGCATTGAAGCAAGTGAAACGCCTTTAACCGCAAAGCAGAATTACGATTCTATGTGTTAAAATAATTTCGCTCCAACTTACAATTTTAGATTTCGCAATCGCAAAGCATTTACGATTACGGATACAGAACTTAAACTCATAGCAACCGCAGCCAACATTGGAGAAAGCAAGATTCCTAAAAACGGATATAAAATTCCTGCTGCAATTGGTACTCCCAAAGTGTTATAAACGAAGGCAAAGAATAAATTCTGTTTAATATTTGACATTACACCATGGCTGAGGTTTTTAGCTTTTACTATTCCGTTTAAATCGCCTTTAACTAAAGTAATTTTAGCGCTTTCGATTGCAACATCTGTTCCTGTTCCCATTGCAATTCCGATGTTAGATTGCGCTAAAGCCGGAGCATCGTTGATTCCGTCTCCAGCCATGGCAACAATTTTTCCTTGAGCTTGAAGACGTTCAATTTCTTTTAATTTATCGTGTGGAAGACAATCTGCTTTAAACGAACTCAAATGCAAATGTTCGGCAACTGCTTTTGCGGTGTTATGATTATCTCCAGTCATCATGATAACCTCAACACCTTGATCGATTAATTCTTTGATCGCTTTTGCACTGTTTTCTTTAATGGCATCAGTAATGGCAACATAACCTAAAACAACATTTTCAATTGCGATGTATGAAATGGTTTTTCCTAAATTTTGTTCGGCAGTTACTTTTTGTTCTAAATCAGAAGAAACAGAAGCACCGATTTCGGCCATTAATTTTTTATTTCCTAAAGCTATTTTCTTGTTTTCAATTGTTCCTAAAACTCCTTTTCCAGCAATAGTTTCAAAACCTTGAACTTCTTTTAAGGCACTATTTTTTGCTTTCGCGAAATTAACTACAGCCTGTGCCAATGGATGCTCGCTGTGCTGATTTAAAGAAGCAATATTTTGAAGCAGAAAATCTTCCTCATTCGTAACCGAATAGACTTTTTCTACAGACGGTTTTCCTTCTGTAATGGTTCCTGTTTTATCTGTTATCAAAACATCAATTTTATTCATGTTTTCCAAAGCTTCGGCATTTTTAATCAATATTCCGTTTTGAGCTCCTTTTCCAACCCCAACCATAACCGACATTGGAGTTGCTAACCCAAGTGCACAAGGACAGGCAATAATTAAAACAGCAATAGCATTAATTAATCCGTAAACATAAGCAGGTTCAGGACCGAATTTCGCCCAAGCAAAAAAGGTTAAAACCGAAATAATAACAACAGTTGGAACAAAATATTTAGAAACGCGATCGGCTAATTTCTGAATTGGAGCGCGAGATCTGCTAGCGTCATTTACCATTTGAATAATCTGCGAAAGCATGGTTTCTGATCCGACTTTTTCGGCAATCATAACAAATGATTTTGTTCCGTTTATTGTTCCAGAAATTACAGCATCGCCTGTTTTTTTATCAACAGGAATTGGTTCTCCAGTTATCATCGATTCGTCGATACTGCTTTCGCCAGTAGTTATTTTTCCGTCAACCGGAATTTTTTCTCCTGGTTTTACACGAAGTAAATCGCCCTTTTTAATGTTATGAATAGAAATTACTTTGTCAATTCCGTTTTCAACCAAAGTAGCCTCAGTTGGCGCTAATTTTAATAGTTCTTTTATGGCTCCATTAGTTTGTCCGTGGGCTTTGGCTTCCAATAATTGTCCTAATAAAACTAAGGTGATAATTACCGTTGCAGCTTCAAAATACAAATGAATCGTTCCGTGATGCGATTTGAATTCAGATGGAAAAATGCCAGGAAAAAACATTCCGACAATACTGAAAAGGAAAGCGACACTAGTTCCTATTCCTATTAAGGTAAACATATTTAAGTTCCAAGTCACAATAGATTTGTAGGCACGAACAAAAAACATCCATCCTGCATAAAATAAAACGGGAATTGAAAATAAAAGTTGAACCCAATTCCATTTTTCGATAGACATTATATTGTAAAGCGGATTATTTGGAATCATTTCTGACATGGAAATAATGAAAATAGGAAGCGTAAACAAAATCGCAATTTTCATTTTCTTCAATAAATCAGTATAAGTTTTGTTTTCCTCACTTTCAGAAGCTTGCATTGGTACCAGATCCATTCCGCAAATCGGGCAATCACCAGGTTCGTTTGAAACGATTTCTGGATGCATCGGACACGTAAATTGTGTTGCCGTTATGGCAACCTGAGGCACTAAATCCATTCCACACACTGGACAATCTCCAGGTTTGTTGTATGTTTTGTCACCTTCGCAATGCATTGGACAGTAATAAACGCCGTTTGCACTATGCTGATGCACTTTTTTAGTTTCTGTTTTATGATGATTGTGGTTATGATTCTCTTTTTTATGGCCAGAGCAGCAAGATTTAGCTTCGCCGTGATTTTTAGGAGAATCCATTTCAATAGTATAATTTCCTGCGGCAGACAAAACCTCTTGAAATTTTTCTGTTGGTACATGTTTGTCCATTGTTATTGTAGCAGTCGGAGGATTTAGAGTTACTTCTGCCTGAACACCTTCAACTTCATTTAAAGTTTTTTCTACTTTAGTTCGGCATCCGTTGCAAGACATTCCTGAGATTATATATTGATGAGTCATTGTATTGGTTTTTAAGTATTACAATGCAAATTTCCGAAGTAAGTCTGAGTTCGGTTTGTAGAATTTTGGGAATGATTTGTAAGATTTACTAAGTGCTATTTTTTTTAACGCAAAGGACACAAAGAATTTACGCAAAGAGCACTAAGTTTTGTTTGTTTAAAGATTAGAGAGTTCTCAAGCTTTGCGCATAAAAAGTTAGCCACAGATTAAAAAGATTAACACAGATTTTTGAAATCCTTTTAATCCTTTAATCTGTGGCTAAAAATCTTTGCTCCCAATAGCTATCGAGATTGCGTAAACCTTAACATCTTTGCGGTTTAAAAAAACTACAAATTCTCGATCTGAATACGCTTATTATCTTTCAATTGTTTAAATGAAGTAGGAGTGTAGCCCGTAATTTTTTTGAACTGATTACTCAAATGTGCTACGTTGCTGTAATTTAGAATATCGGCAATTTCGCTTAACGAAAGCTCGTTGTAAATCAGTAATTCTTTTACTTTTTCGATTTTTTGGCTAATGAAATACTTTTCGATCGTGGTGTTTTCAATTTCCGAAAATAAATTGCTTAACGAATTATAATCTTGATTGAGGTTTTCTGCGAGATATTCTGATAGGTTGATTTTTAAATCATTGTTTTTATGATGAACCAAATCTACAATCAGGTTTTTTATTCTTTCTACTGTTTTTGTTTTTTTATCATCGAGTAGATCAAAACCCAAAGATTGCAGGTTTTCTAATAAAATTTCTTTTTGCAAATCGTTGATTTCTTCCTGTAGTTCAACTTCTCCTAATTCTACAGAAATAGGTTGAAGTCCGAGTTTTTCGAACTCAGACTTCACTACCATTTTGCATCGGCTGCACACCATATTTTTGATGTAAAGCTTCATATTTATTTGATCGTTTCTACCACATTTCCGCAAGTCAGCATCGAAGAACCGTAATATGGATTCTTAACCGCTTTTTCTTTGCTTAACCAATCTGCGTCTGCCATTGGGCAATATTGTTTGTAGATTGGCTCTTCTGGACTAGAAACTTTTATAAGATCGTAAGTGCTTTTAGATAATGATTTAAAAGTCTCACGCTGTTTTTTAAGATCTGTTGTAGTTGAAATACTTTTGGCATCTGCAGTTAATTTCTTTACCACTTTCATCCAAACGGTATGTTCGTTGCTTTTTAATTTGTCCATTTTTACGGCAGTAATAGCAGTCAATAAAGTTGCAGCTTTTGCCGAAGTTAATTTGCTATCACTTTTAATAAGTGCATCTTTTACCGAAAAATAGGCATCGTAAACAGATTGCAACTGACTTGCATCTGCAATTTCTATTGCTCCTGATTCAGCTCTTAATGTATTTGCCTGAATATTATTTGCACTAAAAAATACTGTTAGTACAGTTGCTAAAGCTATAATTGATTTTTTCATTGTATGTATTATTTGATTAAAGGATTTTAAATTTCCTTTAAAGTTAATTAAAAATTCGTTTCAATAAGACCCAATATGGGCTGTCAACAATTCAATAATTATATTTTAGGCTTAAGCCAGATAGAAGTGAATCCTGAAGAAATATCGGATTTGTTATAAGAGGAAATGGTGTTTTTTAAAGAAAAATTGAATACATCGTTTTGTAGATCAAAATTATTTGAATCTAAAATAACAAATTGTAGCACAGAGGTGTTACAGCTAGAATGACGGCATTTACCATCGCAATCTTGTTTTTCTTTTTTAGAAGTCTTCTTTTCACAGCACTTTTTAGAGCAACTGTCAGTTTCTTTCGAAATTTCTTTATGATGTCCCATATTACATGCGTAATTAACGCTAGGATTCAGAAAGAAACTCAGCGTTAGGAAAAGCATTATTATGTGGACTTTTTTGGTCAAAGAAATTATTTTAGGAATACAAATTTAGTTAAAAATATTCGCAGAAATTATTTTTTAAGATTTCGATAACTAGAGTTTTTTGAAATCGGTTGGTTTCATGTTTCTGCGTTTTTTGAAATAATTGGTCAAATGACTTTCATCTGTAAAACCAAACTCGTAGGCAATTTGCTTAATGGGCAATTGATTATTGTGAAATCTCTTTTCGATTAAAGTCATTCTTAAATTATGAATGTATTCGCGATAACTAATGCTGAAAGTTCTTTTAAAATAAGCACTAAAATAGGTTTGAGCAATATTAAAATGTTCTGCAATTACTTTTATCTGAACCAGTTTTGGCTGATAAATATTCTGATGTATGTAATTTGCAATTTGTTCATTATCCAAATGTTTCGATGTCATCTGCAAATTCATGCATCGTATAGTTTCTTTGATAAGTCCAAAAATGGAAAGAATCTGATAGAATACAATTGGAGAATTAGTAACATCAATATACTCTCCGTATTTTGTAATGTTCTCGACAGTATTTTTTAGGATAGTTTTACAAGGCTCATCAAATTTTAAAACTGTTTCTTTTAAAATTTTATCGCGCATAAAACTTTCAGGTGTATGAATCAAGAATTCGTCACAGGTTAAGTTTTGTTTCGAGTTAAAATAATTATCGGTGAATTTTATAAAAATAAAACGAGTACTTTTTTTAATGTCGAAATAATGTTCGTCATCAGGAGAGATTACAAATAGATCGCCTGCTTTATAATGAAGAAGATTGTTATTTATGTGATGAATTCCACTTCCTTTTTTGATATAGATGATTTCGTAATAGGTATGGGTATGTGGCGGAAGATGGAATTTTTCTTCCTCAAACTCATCCAGAACAAGCGTTTTAAACTGATTTAATTTAGGCATAACTTAATTATACAATTTTATGTCGCAAATATACAATTTCTAATTCGCTTAATGGTCTTAATTTTGCCCCGTAGAAATCTATTCCTTTCTACATTAAATCAAAATGAAAAAAAGTCTTATTGCACTCTCTTTAGGAGGGTTAACTATTGGAATTACAGAATTTGTAATGATGGGATTACTCCCAGATATTGCTTCAGATATGAAAGTTTCAATTCCTGTTGCTGGATATTTAATTTCATCTTATGCACTTGGAGTTGTTATTGGAGCACCTTTATTAGTAATCGCAGGAAGAAATTATGCGCCAAAAAAAATGCTTTTGATTTTAGCTTTAATGTTGGCCGTTTTTAATGCATTATCAATTATCGCACCTAGTTATAATATTTTATTTGCTTCCCGATTTCTTTCTGGTTTACCGCATGGGGCATTCTTTGGAGTGGGAGCGGTAGTCGCAAGTCGTTTGGCAGACAAAGGGAAAGAAGCGCAGGCAATTTCTATAATGTTTGCTGGTTTGACTATTGCTAATTTAATTGGTGTGCCAATTGGGACTTATATCGGGCACCACTTTATTTGGCGTTATACTTTTGTATTAATTGCTATTGTAGGTCTGTTGACATTTTTAGCTATTTATTTATGGATGCCAAATCTAGAGAAAGGAGAAAGCGTGAATATCAAAACGCAACTTCAGTTTTTTAAGAAAACAGAAGCCTGGTTAATCATCGGAATTACAGCAATTGGTTTCGGAGGTTTATTTGCATGGATTAGTTATATCGCACCTCTTTTGATTAATGTTTCTAAATTTTCGCCAGAAGACGTTTCTTCTATCTTGATTCTGGCTGGGTTAGGAATGGTTGTTGGTAATTTCGTGGGAGGTAAATTGGCAGATCGTTTTTCGCCAGCACCAACAACTTTGGCTTTATTGCTTGTTATGTCTACAGATTTGATTTTGGTTTATTTCTTCTCATTCAATCAATATGTTTCTTTATTTCTAACTTTCTTAACTGGTGCCATTTCGTTCTCGGTTATTGCGCCAATTCAAATGTTGATGATTAGAACTGCAAAAGGAGCGGAGATGATCGCTTCGGCATCTCTTCAAGGAAGTTTTAACATTGGTAATGCCTTAGGTGCTTTTCTAGGCGGATTACCTTTAGCAGCGGGATTCAGCTATTCTTCTCCTAATCTTATCGGAGTTGTAATGTCGGTTATCGGAATGATCATTACATTTATATTGATGAGGTTACATCAAAAGCAAGTTCAGGTACAGCCTATATAATTCTAAAAATATTCAATTTTCTAAGCCCTTAACTTTTGTTTAAGGGCTTTTTTTTGTACTTGTAAAGACGTAAACTTATAGTCAAAATTACTTTTTCCCTCATTTTGTCGACTTTATTTATAGGTAAAATCATTGTAAATTTTAAAATATAAATGAAATCAAGATAAATTTTTTAGCATGATTTTAACTTTTTAAGTGTAAAAATAACACCTAATAATTTCGTAATAGTTATTGATGTAATCGATTGTTTTTTTTATAAAAATCGAATCAAATGCACGAATAATAAAAATATATTTAATATTTTATCTTGAGATAAATTAGATATGTCATAGAAAAAGTCGCTATATTTTTTAATATGTAATTTTTTTTATGAAATTTTTATGAAATTTTATTTTTCGTTTTAAAAAAATATCTATGTTTGTGTAATCGATTACAACTTTGTTTTTAATCTTCGAAATCGATTAAGTTATATGATGGAAAACAGAGCAAAAATAAAGCTTTGGGGGAGAAGTAAATAAATTACTGTTAAATAAAAACCACAAATATTAACTATAAAATGAATTGAAAGTAACCACAAAAAACCACTTAATCCAAAAAGAAAAAACTTTTAATAACTTAAACAATCAACCATGAACTTTAAAGAACTATTAAACAAAGGAGCAAATTTTTGCTTTAAACTTGTTTTCTTACTGTGCTTATTGATCGGTAGTCAAGTACACGCTCAGGGCACAACGATAGAGGGAACCGTGAAGGATGCCGCGGGACTTTCTCTTCCTGGGGTAAACGTCTTAGAAAAAGGAACTAAGAACGGAACTTCTACTGATTTTGACGGGCATTACAAAATAAAACTGACTAATCCGAAAGCCGTATTAAGTTTTTCATTTATAGGTTTTCAGAGCATTAATGTTCCAACAGAAGGAAAGACAAAAGTAAATGCAACAATGATTGAAGATTCTAATAACTTGAATGAAGTTGTTGTAATCGGATATGGGACCGCTAAGAAATCTGATTTAACAGGTGCTGTGTCAACTATTTCAGGTGCTGATTTAAAAAAGGTGCCGGTAGCAAATGTTGCTGAAGCTTTAACAGGTCGTATAGCGGGTGTGCAGGTGACTACTGCAGAAGGTTCTCCAGATGCAGATATTAAAATTAGAGTTCGTGGAGGTGGTTCACTTACTCAGGATGCTTCGCCTTTAATTATTGTGGATGGATTTCCAATCAATAATATGAATGACATTTCTTCATCTGATATTGAGACAATGACTGTTTTAAAAGATGCCGCTTCAACTGCAATCTACGGATCACGTGGTGCAAATGGGGTAATTCTTATTACAACAAAAAGCGGAAAAGATGGGAAAATGGCAGTAAACTTCAACATGTTTTACGGTATGAAAACCATGGCGAAGAAAATTGATGTTTTATCACCAGAGGATTATACTAAATGGCAATATGAATATGCCTTATTATCTCAAGGGACTCCAAAAGTAGCTTCTGATCCAGATTCATATACTAAGTATTTTGGAAATTGGCAAGATCATGATATGTACAAAGGTGTGAAAGGGGATGATTGGCAAGAGCAGATTTTTGGACGTACAGGTGAGGTTCAAAGCCGTGATTTAGGAATTAGAGGAGGAACGGATAAGCTTAATTATAATTTTAATTATGCTCATTTTGATGAAAAAGCGATTATGGTAGGTTCAAACTATAAAAGAAACAACTTAGCATTGGCTTTAAAAAGTAAATTAAATGACAAGATTGACGTTGGTTTTACTATACGTTATTCAGATACAGAGATTGATGGTGGAGGTGTAAACGAACAAAATGAGAAATCTTCATCAGATTCACGTATGCGTACTATTGTGGGTTATGCTCCAATTCCAGTTGCAGGTTTAACTACTGAAGATGTTAATGGAGATGGAACAGATATGTTAATTAATCCTTTTACATCTATTTCGGATAACGATCGTCAGCAGTTTCGTAAAAACTTTAATATGTTGGGAAGTTTTGGATGGGAAATTGTTGATAATTTAAAATTGAAAGTAGATTTAGGTCTGGACAATTTCAACAATCAAGACTATCGTTTTTACGGACTAACTACTTATTATGTGGCAAACTCACCACTGGCTACATTACAGAATATGCCAGCAATGATTATGTCAGATGCAAAGGAGAAACGTTTTAGAAATGCTAATACGCTTACTTACGATTTTAAAAAATGGATGGGTGATGATCATCATTTGAATGCTCTTGTTGGGGAAGAAAACATTACATATAGTTCAAATACTGTAACAAGCACTATTCATGGCTATCCAACGTTTTTTAATTTTGATCAAGCCAAAAAATTAACTACGCAAGGAACTCCTCAATCTGTTGATAATTATTACAGCCCAGATGATAAATTATTATCATTTTTTGGACGTGCAAACTATGACTACAAAAATCGTTACTTACTTTCAGCGACATTTCGTGCCGACGGATCTAGTAAATTTTTAGCAGAGAATCGTTGGGGCTATTTCCCAGCTTTTGCAGCAGGATGGAAAATGTCAGAAGAAAATTGGCTAAAAAATAAATCTTGGTTAAGCCTTTTAAAGTTAAGAGCAAGTTATGGTGAAGCGGGAAATAATAATATACCTGTTGGTCAGCAAATTCAAATTTTTCAATCTACAGCAACATCATGGATCAATGGCGTTACTAGTGTTTGGGCACCTTCTAAAACAATGCCTAATCCTGATTTGAAATGGGAAACAACTGTAACTCAGAATTTTGGTTTAGATTTCGCATTTTTCAAAAATCGTCTAAGTGGTAATTTTGATATCTATAAAAATATTACTAGCGACTTATTAATTAATTTCCCAGTTGCAGGATCTGGATATGATTTCCAATATCGTAACATGGGAGAAACTCAAAATAAAGGTTTCGAAGCTACGATAAATGTTGTTGCAATTGAAAAAGCTAAATACGGATTGAATTTTTCATTCAATATGGCAGTAAACAAAAACCGTATCAATTCATTAGGTATGATGAGCGACTTTGGACAAGGTACAGGATGGGCTTCTTCACAAATTGGAGATGATTATCTTATAGCAGTTGGCGGTTCATTAGGTAGTATGTATGGTTATAAAAATGATGGAAGATATGAAGTTTCTGACTTTGATTATGTTGGAGGGAAATATGTTTTAAAAAGCGGAGTAATTAATACTTCAACTTCTTTAGTTGGTGATGGAAATAGTCTTAGACCTGGAGATATGAAATTAAAAGATATCAACGGAGATGGTAAAGTAGATATTAACGATAAGACAGTTATTGGTAATGTTAATCCTAAAAGTTCTGGAGGTTTCGTTATCAACGGTAATGCTTATGGATTTGATTTAATGGCCGCTTTCAATTGGAGTATTGGTAATGATGTTTATAATGCAGATAAAATTGAGTTTTCGACAGCTACTGCATCAGGAGAATATAAAAACTTAAATTCTACAATGGCTGATGGAAAAAGATGGACAAACTTGGATCCTACTACGGGCCAATTAGTAACAGATAATCCGCAAGCTTTAGCAGCACTTAATGCTAATACAACAATGTGGTCTCCATATATGAGATCTGCCATCTTTACTGATTGGGCAGTTGAAGATGCATCCTTCTTAAGATTGAATACCCTAACATTAGGATATACAATGCCTGAGATGTTTACTTCTAAACTTGCAATTTCTAAATTGAGATTTTATTTGACAGCAAGTAATGTTTTTGTTTGGACTAACTATTCTGGTTCTGATCCAGAGGTTTCAACAAAAAGAAAAACTCCACTTACTCCTGGAGTTGATTCGAGTCCATATCCAAGAAGCAGACAAATGATTTTTGGAATGAATCTTAATTTCTAATTTAAAAGACAACACAAAATGAAACATAAAATAATAATAGCGGGATTGATTATTTCGGGTCTATTTAGTTCTTGCCAGCAATTTGAAGATGACTATTTAGAAGCGCCTGCACAATCAACATTAGATGCTTCTATAATTTTCTCTACTGCGGGACTTGCAAAAGGAGCTATTGACGGAATAAAAGTGCCATTTGCTGAAACGAACTCTTATCGAGGAAGATTTTTACCTTATTACGGATTAAATACAGATGTAGAATGGTATAATACTTCGCAAACAGCGGGAGATAAATCAGATTTGTGCGTGTATGATGCGAAGCCAAGTAATACAGAAATGAATACTACCAATAATGCTTATGCTATGATGTATTCAGGAATTGAGCGTGCAAATGTTTGTATTCAGGGATTACGTCAATATGGGAATCCTATGCCAGGAACAGAATTAGGGCAGTTATTAGGAGAAGCTTTAACACTAAGAGCCATTTATTATGCTGATTTGCTTAAGTCTTGGGGTGATGTTCCTGCTCGTTTTGAACCTATTAGTAGTGCTACTTTATATTTGCCTAAATCAAACAGAGATATTATCTACAAACAATTAATTGCAGATTTAGGAGAAGCTTCAACATTAGTTGCTTGGCCTAACGAAACTTCTTACACAAGTACAGTAGAACACGTAAATAAAGCTTTTGTAAAAGCATTTAGAGCACGTTTGGCTTTGGCAGCAAGTGGTTACCAGCAATATCCTGACGGCGTGAGAAGAAGTAATGATCCAGAACTTTCGGTAGCTTCTATGTATGCTTTGGCATTGAGAGAATCTCGTGAAGTAATTCAAAGCGGTTCTGCTCGCTTGGAATCTACTTTTGAGGGATTATGGAGAAAATACAATGAAGAAAATACTGCTGCAGGAGGAGAATCTCTTTGGGAACTTCCTTTTTCTGATGGACGTGGTAGAATGTTATTCACTTTTGCTGTAAAACACACAGCTGCTGCTGATCAATTTCAGGCTAATGGAGCTAACCGTGGAGGTGTAGCAGGACCATTACCATTTGTTTTCTATGACTATGATCAATCTGATGCTCGTAGAAATGTTACTTGTGTGCCTTACAAATATGGTGCAGCAGTTAATGGTATTGCAAAACAAGAGTTAGGTTCTTTAGATACATGGTATTTTGGTAAATACCGTTACGAATGGATGAAACGTTATGTAACTTCTACAAATGATGATGGAGTTAATAAAATGTATATGCGTTATGCCGAGGTGCTTTTAATTGCTGCTGAAACAGCAAACGAATTGGAAGGCCCAAGTGCAGCTATGCCTTATTTGAAAGAAGTTCGAAGAAGATCATTTTCTTCAGCAGATCAAGCGGCTAAAGTTGAAACTTATGTTAATGCTTTAACTAGTAAAGAAGCAATGTTTAATGCTCTTGTTGATGAGAATAAATATGAGTTTACAGGAGAGATGGAACGTAAGCAAGCGCTTATCCGTTGGAATTTGCTAAAAGCAAACTTAGATAAAGCAAAACAAAAAATGGCAGAATTATCTACTCGTACAGGACAATATGCAGATGTGCCAGCTACTTTGTATTATAAATATCAATCGGATAATGTAAGTTTAGATGTATATGGACTTAATCGTGGAGAAACTACAAATCCAGGAATATTGTATTCTTCTACTCCTTGGACATGGACAGGTACAGCTGCTGACACTAAAATAGCCTCTTTGTATAAAGTAGGGGTTAATCCTGATAATAGACAATTCTGGCCAATATGGCAAGTGTTTCTTGATGCAAGTAATGGTCAGTTAAAAAATGATTATGGTTATTAACATTTTTCAAAAAACTAATAATAAATTATAAGTTATTATGATGAAAACAATAAATATATTTAAAGGATTAATAACCGTATTACTTCTTTCAGTGACAGTTTCTAGCTGCGAAAGTTATAATGAAGCGTTATTAGACGATATAGGAAATACAAGAGAATTTTCTCCAATTGGACTTAAAGCTACAATTAGAAATAAAACTGTAGTTGAATTAGATTGGACGGTTAAATCAAATGAAAACACAGATCATTATGTTGTAGAAATTAGTGCCGATGACCCTAGCTTCAGTACAATATATAAAACTATTAATGTAGCACCGGCAGAACTTCCTATACAAGTAGCTCTAGAAGGAGAGACAGTTTATTCTATTAGAGTAAAAGCAGTCACTTCGGGACTAGAAGATTCAAAATGGTCAGTTATAACTGCCACGACATTATCAGAACAAATAATGTTTCCTGTTCAAGATGCAGATATTGAAGCAACTCAAGTTACATTAAGATGGGTTCCAAATAGCGCTGTGACACAAATTACCGCTATGCCTGGAAATATCATGCATACTATTACAGCTGCTGAAAAAACAGCTGGAGTAGCTATTTTAACAGGCTTAACACCTGAAACTGCTTATACAGCAATTTTATACAACGGTACGAAGAAAAGAGGTGATGCAACATTTACGACAGGAATAGATATTGGAACTGGAATATTAGTTAAATTAGGAGATGATGTGCTTCAAAAAATTACTAACGCACCTTCTGGATCTGTTTTAGTTTTCATGCCAGGTGATTATACAGCTCAAACAGGGACAATAGCAGTAAATAAAACATTGACATTAAGAGGTTTGAGACCAGGTGATAAACCAAAACTTAAGTTCAATTTCACTCTAGCTAACAACCCTAATAATGCAAGCGAAGTAGTTAATTTCTCTTTAGTTGATATCGATTTAAGTGGAGCAGGAACGACTGGTGGCGCGATTGCAATTAGTTCGCCAGCTACAACACAATTAGGTGATGTATTAATAAGTGGCAGTTATGTTCATGATTTCCCATCTCAATTAATGTATGGAAATGCATCTGCAAAACTAAAATCGTTCACCGTAGATAATAGTATTATTAAAAATGTAAATACTGCTTCTGGTGCTGATTTTATCGATTTCAGAACTGCTTATGTAGCAAATGTATCTTTAACAAAAAGTACATTTGACAATTGTTCATCTCGTGATTTCATACGTTTAGACGCAGCAGCAGGGCTAACAGGAACAGGATTAACAAGTAATGTGTTAATTGATGGATGTACAATTTATGCTCCGACACTTCCAGCTGCTAGTAGAATCTTGTATGTACGCTTTGTTACAAATGCTTTAATAGTGCGTAATACGATATTAAATGTTGGATCAGCAGTTTATACAAATACTACTGCAACAGCCGTTCCGACGTTCTCAAATAATAATAATTTCAATTCGCCTAATTTACAGTCTACAGCAAGTAACAATAGACCAGATGCTTCTGCAACTGTATTAGATCCTCAATTTACAAGTGCGTCAACGGGTGATTTTACTATTAAGAATCAAACATTAATTGATAGAAAAGTAGGAGATCCACGTTGGATAAAATAAAAAATCGTGGTTGATTAAATAGAGAAAAGCGGGATACAATTTACTTTGTAATCCCGCTTTTTTAGTTTTCAGTCTCAGTCTCACTTTTCAGAAACTGAAAACTTTGACTAAGGTTGAAAACTAAAAAATCATTCAATAGATAAATCAAATTTTTCTAATAAACCTGCAAGCGCTGTGTGCGAAACCTTTGTTCCTTTAATCTTATTTTCTGACGGATCAAAAGCATAGTTTCTAGAACTTCTAAAATCTGTTTTTTCTAAAATGCTTTCCACGAAAGTGGCGCCAGAAAGATCACAGTTTTTAAAAATGGCAAGCGATAAATCAGTATTAGAAAAGTCAGTTTCTTTTAGAGAACAATCGGTAAAGTTGGTTTTCTTTAGCTTCTTGTAAATAAAAGTAGAATAGTCTAGAACGCAATCTTCAAAATTCATTGAAAACAAAAAACTATTGCAGGCACTAAAGTCAAGTCCCATTAATTTACAGCCAATAAATTTGATGTTTTTCAATCCCGTATTTCGCAAAGTTGTCAACGAGAGATTGCAGTTTTTAAATGTGCAATCTAGAAAATCGTTATGGCTCAAATCACTTTTAGAAAAGTTACAGTTATTGAATTCGCAGTTTACAAATTCGGTATTGGCTAAACTTTGATCCGAATAATCAATAGTTTCAAAAGTTCGGTTTTGGTATAATTTTGATTCCATATAAATTTAAAAAGGCATGTAAGGTTTATTCTAATTCGAAACAATCGAATACAGGATTATTTTCAAGTAAGGCTGCAACATTCAATTCGCTGTCAACTCTCAGAATGTTGTCGCAATCTTCTAGATCAAAATTCCACAAAGAATCGGGTAATAATTCATTTAGAAGCGCAGAAGCCGATTCAAATTTGGCCTCGCTATCAACGGAAGTTTTAAAAACATAAATCATAATTTGCATTTTTGAGGTAGCAAATTTCTGAAAAACGTCTACATATTTGTTAGGATTCTCTAATCAATAATTAGGACTTATCAATCATTTTTCGATAACGAATAGGAGAAATTCCTTCTGTTTTTTTAAAGAAACGACTAAAGTAAGATTGATCTTCAAAGCCTACTTGCGTTGCGATTTCACCTACAGAAAGTGTGGTTTGAAACAATAAATATTTAGCTTCAAGCAATATGTTTTCGTCAATCCATTTAACAGCAGATTTTCCTGTTATGGTCTTAACACATTTATTCAGATGGTTTGGAGTAACATTTAGTAGAGATGAATAATAATTAACCTGATGCTGTGTTTTTATATGATCATGAATCAGTTCTTTGAATTTTGCTGTAATAGCTTCCGCAGCCGAAATATTTTTCACAGTTTTTACAGCATTTTTATTCATCTCATAAAACAAAGTAATGAGATAGGATTGTACAATATTCAAATCTGCAATTGTGGTTTCTGAATATTCCTTTTTCAATCGTTCCAGAATATTGGTTATGGCGCCAACATCTTCAGTTGCTAGTTTTATTTTTGGATCTCCTGAAATTTTTAAAAAATCAAAATCGTTAAGAAGTTCGCGACTTCCATATTTCCGAATCAAAATATCAGGATGAAATTGGCAGATAAATCCTTTATGAATATTGTTAACATTATCAAGCGAAAAAATCTGACCAGCCGGAACCATAATAATTTCGTTATCAGTCGTGACATATTCTTGATAGCCCAATTTCATTACATGCTGACCAGAAGAAATAAAAATCAAAGTGTGGCAAGAATGTTTAGAAGGCGGGACAGGATGCTGCATCTGCATCATTTCTTCGATTTCGAGACAGAAAAAATGATCCGAATTCGATTTGAAAAGTAAGTGAATAGGATTGTCTTCTCCCAGAAACTTTTCTCGAAATCCTTTTGGATTATAGGTTTTTATTTTCTCTGCCTGCTTTTTCATTTTAATAATATAATCTAAAATCAAGCAGTTTGCATAGATTGTAATGTTTGGCATAAAGATCTTCAACGACTTCAATTAAATTGTCGTTTTCCTGATACAAACTAAAAAAAGCTTTGTCGATGGTACTGCAACTCGCAATTTTATTATACGTAGAACCATATCCAGAAATAGCTCTTGCTCCAGTAATATCTAAGAAATATTGTGCTTCTTCTTCGTTTAAATCTAAAACTTTCAGATTGGCAAAATGAATGATTTTGCCTTTCATTTTACCTTCAAACAATTCGGCAATTTCTTCGATGCTGTAGTAATAATCGTGAAGACAGATGTTGTTTTCCTGACCTGGCATTGCCAAATAAATAATCTCATAATCTTTGAAATTATGATCTTCGTAAAGTAAAATATTCAAACTCTCTTCTAAACCTTCGATCGTGTCGCAGGTTTTATGGATGCTTGAAATGCCTTGGTCAATAGCCAGCTCTTCCAGACATTTTACCACATTGGTCGGGGTATGATCGTCTATATCTTTAACGCCTTCAAGGCAGAAAATAAATTTTTCATTATCCATGCAGCTATTCTTTCTGGTTTTAAACTTTTTTACTGGTTTTAGCAAATGTATTTTTTAAATCATAAAATCCAATAGAGAAAACAGACTTTAACGTCTTTTTTTGATTTTAAGTTTAGGTTACAGCAACGTAAATTTTTAACGTATTTTTGTAAACCGAAAATAAATTACACATGATACAAATTAACCAAACGGCATCATTTGCTGTTGAAGATATATTATTCTGCTTTGCGCTTGAGTCTGAAGCTGCAGAAGTTTTTAGAGGTCAAAATGTCTTATTTACAGGAATAGGAAAAGTAAATGCTGCTTACGAATTGACAAAAGCGATTCAAAAGAAAAAGCCGTCCGTAATTATTAATTTGGGTTCGGCAGGAAGTAGCTGTTTTCAAAAAGGAGATGTCATCTGCTGTACCAAATTTGTGCAAAGAGATATGGACGTTCGCGGTTTGGGATTTTCTTTATACGAAACGCCGCTTTCTGGTTTGGCGCCACTTTTAGAATATGGTTTATTAATGGACAATCTTCAAGAAGGAATCTGCGGAACTGGAGATAATTTCGAAATGGGACATTGCTCAGATGCATACAATGTTGTTGATATGGAAGCTTACGCTCTAGCGATGATTGCCATGAAGGAAAATATTCCTTTCTTAAGCTTAAAATATATTTCTGACGGAGCCGATGATAATGCCGCCGAAGACTGGACGGTTCAAGTTCATAAAGCCGCAATTGCTTATGGTAAAATTTTAGGTTTGATAAAAGAATCAGAAGCCATTTCTTAATTGCAGTGGCTTTTGTCTTTTTAGGAAGTTGCTCCAGCGGAGCGACACATTAATTTTTATTGAGACATATAGTTTTTATGAAAATACAACCCACAAATAGCAACAATACTCATTCTAACCTAAAACTGATAAGTATTTCATGGGTTATTTTGGTTAATCAAAGGACAGTAGTTTAACTCTGCATTAGAGAAACTTTTTAACTTTATGGTTTTCATTTTTTGATGAAAAACGAATTAACTATTGAAACCAAAATGATTTTTATTATGAAGAAAATTACAATGCTCTGTTGTGCTTTTTTGCTGATGGGAAAAGCTGTGGCGCAGGAAATCCCGTTAGTGTCTAATATTTCAGCTCGAAACAATATTACTTTAAACGGAAAATGGAGATATATTGTAGATCCTCTCGAAAACGGATATTTTAATTACCGTTTAGAGCCTTTTAAGGACAACGGATTTTTCGAAAACAAAAAATGGAACACCACAGAACTTAGCGAATATAATTTTGCAACCTCAGCAGTAATGGATATTCCGTCTGATTGGAATTCGAAAGATGAAAGATTATTTTTTTACGAAGGAACGGTTTGGTTTCAGAAAGATTTTAATTATAAGAAAGATGCAAAATCGAAAGGAATTCTTCATTTCGGGGCAGTCAATTATGATGCGAAAGTTTACGTGAACGGAAAATTGGCAGGAACGCACATTGGCGGTTACACGCCTTTCAATTTTGATGTAACCAATTTATTAGTTGACGGAAATAATTTTGTAGTAGTAAAAGTGGATAACAAACGTCATAAAGACAACGTTCCAACGGTAAACATGGATTGGTGGAATTACGGAGGAATCACAAGGGATGTAACCTTGGCTCAAGTTCCAAATACGTATATTGAGGATTATCTGATTCAATTGGATAAAAAAGAAAAAGGAAAAATTTCGGGCTGGGTAAAACTAAACAGCGAATCGGCAAATCAAACAGTTTCAGTTTCCATTCCGGAATTGAAAATTAAAAAAAGCGTTACGACTGATGCTAAGGGAATTGCCTCTTTTGAGGTCAAAGCCAATCCTGTTTTATGGACACCTGAAAAACCAAAATTGTACGATGTTGCCATTTCTAAAGCAGATGAAAATATCAATGATAAAATTGGTTTTAGAACCGTCGAAACCAAAGGCAAGGAAATTCTCTTAAACGGAAAAAAAGTTTTTTTGAGAGGAATCAGCATTCATGAAGAAGCGCCTTTTAGATCTGGAAGAGCTTGGTCTGAAGAAGATGCAATTACATTACTGACTTGGGCAAAAGAATTGGGCTGTAATTATGTTCGATTGGCGCATTATCCGCACAACGAAAATATGGTTAAAGAAGCCGAAAAAATGGGATTAATGATTTGGTCTGAAGTTCCAGTTTATTGGACCATTTCGTGGACAAATCCAGATACGTATGCCAATGCCGAACATCAGTTGCACGATATGATTTATAGAGATAAAAACCGTTGCGGAATCGTAATTTGGTCTATAGCAAACGAAACTCCTCATGGCGTTGACAGAGATATTTTCTTAAGCAAATTGGCAAAATACGCACGTACACAAGATAATTCTCGTTTGATTAGTATGGCGATGGAAGTTACCTCGAGTTCCAATAATATCAATACGCTTCATGATAATATGAATGAATATGTAGATATCGTAAGTTTCAATCAATACTTAGGTTGGTACAGAGGAACCAACGAATCTTGTAAAGATATGCAATGGGTAATTCCGTACAACAAACCCGTTATTATAAGTGAGTTTGGTGGCGAAGCGTTGCAAGGTTTACATGGCGACAAAAAAGAACGTTGGAACGAAGAATATCAGGAAGAATTGTACATTCAAAATACGCAAATGTTCAATCGTATAGAAGGTTTGGCTGGAGTTTCGCCTTGGATTCTCGTTGACTTTAGATCACCAAGAAGACAGCTGGCAGATATTCAAGACTTCTTTAATCGTAAAGGGTTAATCTCGAACAACGGAATTAAAAAGAAAGCTTTTTATGTAATGAAAGATTGGTACAAGCAGAAAGAAGAAGAATATAAGTAAGTTAGATAAAGTGAAAAAGCCTTCGAAGTCATTTTTGATTTTGGAAGTTTTTAAATTACTTTTTTGTCTGAAAAATTGTATTTTTGATGCGATGAAAAAATAAGATATCTAAGTGGTCTGTAAAAGATTGTTTGGTATGAAACAAGACAAATTATGTAGTTTACATATTTCGTATTTATTTTAAGTCGTAATTATTATCTTTGAATTATGAGCACATTAACCAAACCAAATCACATCGGGAGAAAAATTAGCCGCATTCGTGAGCTAAAAGACATGAAACAAGAAGCATTGGCAATTGCTTTGGGAATAAGCCAGCAAGCAGTTTCAAATATCGAAAATAGTGAAACTGTTGATGAACAAAAATTAATCGAAATTGCAAAAGCTTTAGATGTAAGTGTTGAAGCTATTAAGAATTTTTCTGAGGAAGGAGTAATTAATTATTTTAATACTTTCAAAGAAAATGATTTTCCATAGTCAGGGAACTAATTTTGGAAGTAATAATGTATGTACATTTAATCCATTAGATAAATTAATAGAATCTGTTGAAGAAAATAAAAAGCTTTACGAACGTCTTCTGCAAGCTGAAAAAGATAAAATCGAATATTTAGAAAAACTATTGAAAGGAAAATAGTTTTTATATAAAAACTTAAATAGAGAGAACCTTTAAAGTCATTTTGATTTTGAAGGTTTTTTTTGTGTTTTTTATGTAATTTTATTTGAAAAAATAGAAGACTTTAATGGAACTAGAAATTATCATAAGATTGCTTTTAGCAGCATTTTGGGGAGCATTAATTGGTGCTGAAAGAGAATACAGAGGAAAAGCCGCTGGGCTTCGCACCACAATAATGATTTCTGTTGGAGCTTGTTTCTTTACCTTAATGTCCCAATGGATCGGAGGAGCGGGAAATCCTGACCGTATAGCTTCTAATATTGTTACAGGTTTAGGTTTTCTTTGTGCAGGAGTAATCTTTAGATCAGACAATCATGTTTCGGGCATTACAACGGCAGCAACAATATGGTCAGTTGCGGCGGTTAGTATGGGAGTAGGAGCTGGTTATTACTTTGCTTCGGCTTGTGCGGCACTTATGATTCTTATAATTCTAACGATGCTAACTGTTCTTCAGGATAAAATTGACTTAATTAACGAACATAAAACGCTTCGAATAACCTTTAAGCGCTCAGATGCGGGTCATGCGAGATGTAAAGAGCTTTTTTCGACTTACGGCATAAAAGCTAAACTGTTGGTACAGCATCGTACTGTAGATCATATTATTTTAGAATGGCAGATACATGGTTCTAAACATGCTATAGAATCTTTGTATGGTTCGCTTTTGCAAGACCCAGTTTTTGAAGAATTAGTTTTATAAAAATAAGAATAATGAATTTTAATTTACAACCCGTATTAGAAAATGATCTTTGCATTCTATCTCCTTTAGAAGAAAAAGATTTTGATGTATTATATAAAGCAGCTTCCGATCCTAAAATTTGGGAACAGCATCCAAACAAAGACCGTTGGAAAAAAGAAGTCTTTGAAAACTTTTTTGAAGGAGCCATTAAAAGTAAAGGCGCTTTTAAAATTATAAATAAAGAAAACGGAGAAGTTATAGGAAGTACACGTTTTTACGATTTTAATCAAGAAGACGATAGTATTTTTATTGGCTATACTTTTTATACTGTTTCCTGTTGGGGAAAAGGTGTGAATCAAAGTGTGAAAAAGACCATGCTGGATTATCTTTTTCAATATGTGTCAAAAGTGAAATTTCATATTGGTTCAGAAAATATTCGATCGCAAATTGCAATCTCAAGAGTAGGAGCCAAAAAAGTTGCGGAAGAAGAAGTCGCTTATTTTGGCGAAAAACCAAAATTGAATTTTGTGTATCAAATAGATAAAGAAGACTGGAAAAACAAAAGGGCCGACTTAAAATAGTCGGCCCTTTTGTTTTGTTAAACTGCTCTAGCGGAGCAAAATATTTATAGCAAATTCAGATGCAAGTATCAAAAAGCTCCAGAGGAGCGACATATAAAAAATTATTTCACCAAATAATCAACCTGATCAGCTTCGCAAAGTCTAAAATAGCCAAAGGCGAAATTATTAGCATCAGAAGTATTTACAATATTTCCTCTAATGTTTCCTGGAGGTACAGAAAAAGGATTTGAATTTGAAGCTTCTAAAATTAATTTCCAGTAATTAAAGAAGTTTTTAGAAACGCCTCTGTGTGTAATTTTTACTGTATTTCCAGATTTCATTTTGTCTTCTTTAGAGTATCTCGTGCTAATTTCGTTTCCGTTATAAAACTCATCATTTGTAATTTCATATTCTGGGTAAATCAAGAATGAGCTTTGATAATCTGTTACGTAAAAATTGGTTTGATCTGCTGGGTCGTTGTAATAAAAGGTCAGTTCGATTACATCTTTTCCGCCAAAATCGGGAACAATATTTTGTTCGATTTTAGTGATTGGAGTTGTCGAAGTTAACTTTTCTGTTGCAGTAAAACTTTGTCCTTCAGCAGTAATAAATAATTTGTAATCCATATCAATTACAGGAACAAAATTAGTGCATTTGTAAACTCCCGCTTCGGTTTCGTTAAAGGTAAAAACATCTCCGTTACTGTTTTCTACTCGTACTTGCGCGCCAGAAACTTTTGGCGTAGAATTGTTGTAATAAGGAGCCGTTTTACTAATTTTTATAGTTTGTTCCTTTCCGTCGGTTCCTTTCTTCCAGATAATTTCAGCATCAATAACCAGTTTTGTTTCGCCAGTTTCCAGATCCAGATTCACCACATCTTCGCAAGAAGCAAAAGAGAAAACAAAAAGAAGACTTATTAATGCCAGTGCTCTATTCATTATCGTATATTTTTTCAATTTATTCATAGCATTAAAATTTAAAATTATAAGAAACTCCAGGTACAATTCCGAAAATCGAAAGTCTTCTAGTTTCATTTGCTCCCGTATCTTCATTGGTTGTAAAACTCATAGAAGCAGCATTTTTTCTGTTGTAAATATTGTAAAGGCTAAATACCCAATAGCTTTGCCATCCTTTCTTTTTGTCTGGTTTCGGAGTATAAGTTGCCGCAACATCTAGGTGATGGAAAAGCGGTAATCTGTTTTCATTTCTCAAAGAATAATTTGGAACGTGAATACCTCCCATTTCGTAATATCCATTGGCATACGTTACAGGCTGGCCTGATTGTAAAGTGAAATTTCCATTAAAAGACCATTTCGGATTCAGTTCATAACTTCCTACAATACTTAAATTATGCAGTTTATCATAACCTGACAAATACCAGTCGCCATTTGCAATTCCTGGTTCTTCTGGAGTTCTTCCAGGTGTTTTTTGTTCTGCTCTAGACAAAGTATAAGAAATCCATCCTGTGAAAACGCCAGTGTTTTTTCTAAACAATAATTCCATACCATACGATCTGGCTTTTCCGTTTAGAATAACCTGCTCAATATTGTTGTTAGCCAAGACATCAGCGCCGTCAATATAATCAATACGATTTTGAACATTTTTATAAAATAATTCTGTTTCTAAAGAGTAGTCGCCGTCTCTGAAATTTCTAAAATATCCCATCGCATACTGATCCAAAAGTTGAGGTTTTGTAAAAGGTCCGCTTGGTGTCCAGATGCTCATTGGCAACGGAGACTGTGTGTTTGATAAAATATGAATGTATTGTGCCATTCGGTTGTAGCTTGCTTTAATCGAATTTTCGTCATTAAAAGCATAAGAAAGAGCAGCTCGAGGTTCAAAATTATTAAACTTACTGATGGTTTTTCCTTTTCCGTATGAGATGCTTCCGTTTGGCGTTCCCTCTTCATAGATTTTATATAACGGATTGTATACAACCGCCTGATTATTTTCGTAAGTGCTGATAGTTTCATCTCCTAAACGGTAAAACATGCTGTAACGAAGTCCGTAACGGAAGTTCAGTTTCTCTGTAATCTGATTTTCAAAATCAACAAAAGCAGAAGCTTCTAACGCATATTTTTTATCCAGTTGCATATAATTAAACTGAGAATCTGGCGAAGTCGGTTTTACAACTCCAGGATTGAAATTGTAGTACAAACCATCAATACCATAATTGATTTTAAACTTCTCAGATTGCTGGAAATTCCAATTGTATTTCAATCCGTAACTCGCAATATTGCTGTCCCATTTAAAACTTTCGATCGGAATTTCTAAATTAAATCTATAATCACTGTAGAAAGTAGATAGATTACTGTTCAAACGATCAGAAAACTTATGTTTCCAGCTTAAGATTCCCATTGTGCTTCCGTAAGTGCTTGCGAAACGGTCACTAATATCAAATATATCATTTCCGAAATACCCAGAAAAGGATAGCGTATTCTTAGCATTAAAACGATAATTTAATTTAGCATTCAAATCATAAAACATGGCAGAGTTATTATTGTCTGCTAGT
Organism: Flavobacterium sp. PLA-DH12; assembly: GCF_059511845.1. Classification (NCBI taxonomy): domain Bacteria; kingdom Pseudomonadati; phylum Bacteroidota; class Flavobacteriia; order Flavobacteriales; family Flavobacteriaceae; genus Flavobacterium; species Flavobacterium sp. PLA-DH12. The sequence continues at coordinate 91,116 of NZ_JCAMPD010000005.1, read as the reverse complement.
TTCATAAACAAATGCGCATACGAAGCACGTCCAGAAAGAATAAACGAACCTTTTTCTTTTTCTAAAGGACCTTGAACCAATAATCGGCTAGAGATTAAACCAATTCCTCCGTTTACTTTATATTCTTCAAAATCTCCCGTTTGTTGGGTAACATCTAGAACAGAAGAAACACGTCCTCCAAACTTTGACGGAATTCCTCCTTTATATAAATCTAAACCATTAACAATATCGGCATTAAAAATAGAAAAGAAACCAAACATATGTGAGTCTGCATAAACAGGAGCGCCATCTAAAAGAATCAAATTCTGATCTGCAGCACCACCGCGGACATTAAATCCCGAAGAAGCTTCTCCAGCATTGGTAACTCCTGGTAAAGTTAAGATTGATTTTAACGGATCAGGTTCACCCATTGCAACAGGAATTTTTTTGATTTCCTGCATCGAAAGCTTATTAACACTCATTTGAGTATTTTTAATGTCAACCGCCTTATTATTCATGATAATAACTTCTCCCAATTGCTGGCTGTCAGAATCAATATTGAAATTGACTTTGGTATCATCGGAAACAGAAACACGTTTTTCTTCATTTTTAAATCCAACATAACTAACCTGAACAGTATAACTTCCGTTTGGTACATCAATGCTATATTTTCCGTCGGGATCTGTAACAACACCAGTCTCTAATTCTTTTATGTAAATGTTGGCACCAATAACAGGTTGTCTTTCATCGTCATAAACGTGACCGGTTAGCTTACTTTTTTTTTTGGCAGGTTTTTGAACTTGAGATTTCTGCTTTACAAAAATATTGCTGCCAACGATCGTAAATTGTACAGATGAAGTTTGATTTAATTCCGCAATAAGCTTGTTAACTTCGGTATTCTTAAAAGTGCTTTTTTTATTAAAATACTTTTTATTAGTATCAATCTGATCTGTAAAAGCAAATTTAAAGTCGGTTTGACTTTCAATTTGTTTGAAGAATTCTTTTAAAGTTACATTTTGATCTACAGTTACTGTGACGCTCTGAGCAGACATTCCTAAACTGAATAAAAAAAAGCACGCTGAAATTATATGCTTCATGAAATTTTGTATTTTTGAATATTATTAAACGGATTAACCTCGTGTTATCCTGAAAATTAGGAGGATGTGTAGTTTCGCGGCTTACATCCTTTCTTGTTTTTATTGAAAAGTGATCTGTTTTAAATCTTCATTTATTTCAAAGTTTAGGTTATACATTTCTGATAATAATTGTACAATTGTTTTTAAATCTTCTTTTTTATTGATTCGAATCGTGATTTTCTGATTCATATTTTCTTTAGGAAGAATCACCTTGTAACCATAGTTTTCTTCAATATAAAGGCTTACTGCAGAAAGGTTTTCGTTGTCAAAATCTACAAAGTGGCTAAATTCTGTTACTGAAGCAATTTGGTTTCCATAAGTAAATTTTTCACCTGGTTTCAAGATCCATTTTTGATCTTTGCCTTTCACATTCATTTGAACACTTCCTTCAAAAAGTTCAACAGTTACTTCTTTGTTTTCAGATTCTTTAACTGTAAATGAAGTTCCTAAAACAGTAGTTGTTGTTTCGTTGCAGAAAACTTGAAAAGGATGCTGTTTGTCTTTTTTTACCTTAAAATAAGCTTGACCTACAATTTCTATTTTTCTGTTTGAAGCGAAATTTTGCCCGAAAGAAATTTTAGATTTCGGACTTAACTCGACTTTTGAGCTATCTGGTAAAACAATAAACTTTATTGCTGAGGTAGTATTTTCAATTACGTTTTCGGCAAGAACTATGTTTTCGGCAGTAGGTTCTTGGTTAAAGTAAATTCCAGTTCCAATAAGAACAAAAAGCAAAACCGAAGCCGCCGCATAAATACGCCAAGGCTTAAATTTTCTTTTCTTCTCTGAAAATGTTTTAGCATGAAATTGTTCCCACGAAGCTTCTTTTTTATTATCTGAATGTGCTTCAGGTTTTTCATTCCATAACTTTTCAAATTCCTCATCAAATTTTTCTTGATTCATTTTTTTTAGCTATTAAATGATTTGACACTGAAATCCATGTTTATTAAAAACACGGTAAACCATTTCTTTAATGTCGCGGTTGGTTTCGATTTTCAAGATATTTTCCTGTCCTTGATGATCGAAATTTATAATACAGTCAGAAATAACAAACTGCAAAAGAGCTACAAGTAAACTTGCGTCTTTTTTTGTTCTAACATTAGTTTTATACGCTTCAATGTGCATTTTTAGTTCTTGTTTTTAAGTATAACAAACGAGAACTAAAAAGTTCCTAATGGTTTTCTATTTTTTTTCGAATAAATTTACTGGCGAGATAAATATGATTGGCAATGGTCTTCTCAGAAAGATCCGTTATTTCTGCAATCTCCTTATAGCTAAGGTTTTCCAGTTTATGTAAAGTAAATATTTTTTGCTGCTGTTCTGGAAGCTGACTAATGAAATTTTGAAGCTTTTCTTGTCTTTCTTCAAAAATTCCGAAATCTGTTTCTTCCTCAGGCACGTCAACTTGAGCAGGATTAAGCTGTATTATTTTACTTTCTCTGTTAATGTGATTAATAATGATGTTTTTGCAGATAACAAATATCTGTTTGTCGAACAGCACCTCTTCGTTAAGCAGTTCTCTTTTATTATATAATCTTATAAAAGTCTCTTGAACAAAATCTTCGGGAGTAAATACAGAAGAATTAAATCGTTTGGCAATATTTATAAGTTTATCGTAATAGTTGAAGTAGACTTCTTTGAAAGCTGCTTCATTACCTTTTTTTAAACTTAAAATAAATTTCTTATTGTCCATAACGAAAATATCGTGACTAGATTCCTAGTTCTAAACTCATTGGAGTCAATATTATTGTATTCAGAATTTGAGTAAACGCAAGTGAGAATGTAATAAGTTACAAAGAACCGTAATTTAATTTTAGATTTGACGCTTTTGTTTGATAAATGTTACAATTTAATTCAAATAAAAACCCTTAAATGTTTTCATTCAAGGGTTTGTTTTATTGTAAATAAGAAATTCTAGTTTTTATAATCTGCGATAAGTTTATCAAGAAACTGAAATAATTTTTCATTCATTTCGGTATAATCGTAGGAAAGAATTTCTTTTGGATTCTGAACAAATTGATGTTTTTTACTTTTAGCCAACAATTCAGTTTCACTTTCAATTAAAAGAGCAACTACCTCGGTTGTTAATTCCATGTGGCATTGAAATCCGTAAACAAGATTAGAATATGAAACAATTTGAATCGGACAGCCTTCGCTAAAAGCAAGGATTTCGCTTTCTTTTGTTAAGCCAGGCATATCGTTGTGCCAGTGGCCAACGTTAAGACTTTTGCCAAAATGATTTACTTTTTCGTCTTTTAATCCGTTTTCAGTTAAAGTTATTGAGAAAACGCCAATTTCTTTCTCTGGACTATGATCGAATTTTGCTCCTAAAGCTTCACCAATTAATTGGGAACCTAAACAAACGCCAACAACAGTTTTTTCTGCAGAAATACATTTTTGAATCAGAGTAATTTCGGCTTTAGCATTAAAATGCGGACATTCTTCGAGAGTTGTATTTGGGCTTTGAGGTCCGCCCATTACAATAAGCATATCGATAAATTCAACAGAATCGGGGAGTGCTTCATTTTTAAAAACTTTCGAAAAAGATATTTTATAATTTCTATTTTCTGCCCAATTCAGATAAGCTCCCGGAGCCTCATATGTTTCGTGCTGTACTATATGTATATTCATTCTTTTTGAAATTTACCGCAAATTTATTTGAGATCGAAAAAGTTTCAATAGTCCACTTTTTTTATAAAGTTATAGTCCAGTTTCGGAATTAAGTACAAGCATCATTTGAATATCTACTCTATTGTAAGCCGAAGAAAGACCTGTTATTTTTTTAAAACCTAATTTTTCATATAATTTTATAGCAGGTTTCAGTTTGGTGTTGCTTTCCAGATAGATTCTTGAAGCGCCTTTGTCTGTAGCCCATTTCATTGCCGATTCAGCCAGTAATAATCCAACGCCTTTTCCTTGCGCTTTTGGACTTACAGCCATTTTTGCCAATTCGTAATCATAGTTTTTTCCGTCACTTTTGATTAAAGCACAAACGCCTAATACTTCATCGTTTAAAACTGCAGAAAATATTTCACCACCTTTGTCTATAATATATTCTTCAGCATGATCGAGCGCTTTTACATCATTGGGTTCAACCTCAAAATAAGTTGAAATCCATTCTATATTTAAATCCTTAAAGCTTTTTAGATATTTGGGTTTGTAAGTTGTTATTTCTACTTGATCTTTATTCTTCATAATGCTATTAAATACTGTTTTTTATCATTCTGCCCAATTTTTCCAAATCAGAATCTACTCGTTCATTCCATTCTAAGACATAGGTTAATCGCATGCAGTTGTTGTATTGATTGTACTGCGAAAAAATTCTTCCTGGCGCAAAGACGATATTTTGGGCTAGGGCAGTGTTGTATAATTCTGTTGTAGAAATTCTTTCATCTAATTCTAGCCATAACATAAAGCCGCCTTTTGGTTGTGCTATTTTAGTGTTATCCGGAAAATAAGATTCTACTGCACGACTAATCTGAAGATAATTATTGTAAAGCTTATTTCTAAAAGACCTCAGATGATGATCGTAACGTCCGTGTTCTAAGAAATCTGCAATTACATCTGAATATAAAGAAGAATTGCAAACTGTTTGAACTAGCTTTTGACGTATAATTTTATCTTTAAATTTTCCGGGAGCAATCCATCCAACACGATATCCGGGAGCAAGCGTTTTAGAAACAGATCCGATCCATAAAACCAAACCAGCTTCGTCATAAAATTTGCAAGGTTTAGGGCGCTCTGAACCAAAGTAAAGATTGCCGTAAATATCGTCTTCAATTAATGGAATGTTGTACTGAGTAATTAGTCTTACCAATTCCTGTTTGTTTTCATCAGGCATTTGAAACCCCATCGGATTATTAAAATTGGTAACAAAACAACAGGCCTTTATTTCAGGCATTACTTTTTTTAAAGCGTCGAGATCTATTCCATACAAAGGATGGGTCGGAATTTCAACAGCTTTTAAACCTAATGCCTTAATGGCTTGAAGTATTCCAAAATAAGCAGGACTTTCTACAGCAACACTATCTCCTGGAGATGTCACGGCCATAAGTGCATTGTACATGGCATGCATAGCACCAGAAGTAATTACAAGATCATCTTCGGTAATTTTTCCTTCCATAACAAGTGCCCATTTTGCAATGGCACGTCGAAGTTCTTCAGATCCTTGAACGGGTTCGTAGGTTGTGCCGGCGTCACTTCTATTTCGTACAGCATTGATGATTCCTTTGTTAAGTTTTGCAATTGGAAGAAAATTTTTTCCAGGTAACCCAAGTGCAAATTGTGTCACATCGGTTTGATTGATGGTACCGAAAACTTTATCAATAAGTTCTTCGGGTGTATTTTCTGTTTCATGATTGTCTATACTTGCAACCGTTGGAAGCCCCTTTGTGCGCTGTGAACTCTTACTCACATAATATCCTGTTTTTGGACGCGACTCTATGAGCGAACGGCTTTCCAGCTCTAAATATGCCTGTTTAATGGTGTTTAAACTAACATTATACAATTTTTGTGCGCTTCGTACTGAAGGCAATTTATCGCCAAGCACCAGAGTTTCAGTGTGAATCTGGTCTTCAATGATTTTGGCAATTTTTAAATATAATGTTTCTTGATTCTTCATTGTGCTTTTTCTTAAGCGTTTAAAGGTTTAGATAATGAATAAAATGTTCGGTACTTTTTTTTAGTTGTTCCGCATTATTAAAATTGGCACTTCTTTTTTTCGTTAGAAAATTTTTGATGTAGTCATTAAATGCTGCTTTGTCTTCATTTGTCAAACTTCCGTTATCATAAATTTTAAATTCGATTTCATTATTTTCATCCAATACTAAACTGGCAAACGAATTTATTTCATTGTCTTTTTCGCAGAGAAGAAAAGGCATTCCAAAAAGCATTTTATCTTCAGCTTTTTCACGCATGTTCTGAATGAAGATGTTTTGCAAAATCTCCATATCAAATACATAAACTTCTCTAAATGTTGTTTTTTTCTGTGTTACTGCTTTAGGTTCCATATCTTTTTTTAGCAAAATTATTGCTATTAAAAACTTGGGTACAGATACAGAAAATGCTTTTTTTATGGATACAGATAAAATTACTGCTTTTTGACGAGAAGAGAAAATAGCAAAAAAAAGAAAGTCCCTGAATGTTTTATTCAAGGACTTTTGGTATTCTTTTAATAAGTATTAAGGAAAGGACAATAAAAACAATTATTGGTTTTCCTTTTCCAAATCTGCGGCAGAAATCTGGTCTAATATATTAGTCTGATTTGGCGAAATGTAATTTTTGTTTTCGCTAATTTGCTCTTTCTTAAAAAGAAGATCTAATGCGTTGTAAAGTTTTAATAAAACATCTTTATCTTCTTTGGCAATATCCAAAGCAGTATTGAAATTAAAAACATAATTGTTAGAATTACGTACTTCTACTTTGATCGTTTTAGATGTGATCTTAAATTTTACTATGTCCATATGTTATAAAATTGCATCTGCAAAATAACTATTTTAATGGGAGTTATTGCGGTTATTTTTTGATTTTTTAATTACAAAGAATTTTTACTTTCTTGTTTTAATTTCAGGAGTACTTCCATTGCTTTCACAGCATCATTCTCATCAACAAAGATATGGTCGTGTAAATATGCCGCGACAACATTGCAGCTAATATTTGCATTTCCTAATGCTTGAGAAAATGCAGCAGTTAAACCTACAGCGGCCAAAGAAGAATGAACTTCTAAAGTTATCCAAGAAGCAATATAAGAGAAAGTAAGATTTAGCTCTTCTGCAAAGCGTTTTTCTAATACTAAAGTGATTCCTTCTTTTTCTTTAAATAGAAACAAAATCTTTGAAAAAGGAATCTGATCTAGAGCATCAACTTTTGTAAAAACATATTTTCCTTCATTAAGAACAGGATTAAGATTCTTTAAAATAGTACTTAAATTAATTTCTCCTTCCATAAAATTAGGATTGTTTTTTATTTAAAAATAATAAAAAACCCTTAAACATTTCTGTCTAAGGGTTTTACCTTCTAGTAGCGAGGACGGGAGTTGAACCCGTGACCTCAGGGTTATGAATCCTGCGCTCTAACCAACTGAGCTACCTCGCCTGGACTGCTATCATGAATTCCTGATTGCGGGTGCAAAGATATAAATATTATTAAAGCATACAAGCATAAAATGAAGAAAAAAAAATATTTTTAAAAATGCATTGTTTTTGGACATATATTCTTATATTTCGAAAAAATTAAAAGTAGCACATGGATTCAAAAATACGTTACGAAATCGAGTTTCCGATCAATTCTTCGCCGCAATTATTGTATCAATATATATCAACTCCGTCAGGTTTACAAGAATGGTTTGCTGACAATGTTAATTCAAGAGGTGAGTTTTTTACCTTTATGTGGAATGATTCACAAGAAAAAGCGCGTCTGGCTTCAAAAAAATCTGGAGAAAAAGTAAAATTTAAATGGGTTGATGACAGCAGTAAGGATACTGAGTACTTTTTTGAACTTCATATTTTAGTAGATGAATTGACTAAAGATGTATCGTTAATGGTAGTTGATTTTGCCGATAAAGATGAATTGGGAGAAGCTAAACAATTGTGGGAGAATCAAATCTCAGATCTAAAACATCTTATAGGATCTGTTTAGTAAAAGTCTATTTTATACCTTATATTTGCCCTGAACAAAATTCAGGGTTTTTTTATGATTAATTTTAACGGAAATATAGCGAAGGAAGATAATATACTAACTCTAAACCGCGCTTTTTTGTATGGTGACGGAATTTTCGAAACAGTAAAAATTGTCAACGGAAAAATCTTGTTCCTTGAAGATCATTATTTTAGATTAATGGCTTCAATGCGTGTAGTTAGAATGACGATTCCTATGGATTTTACAATGGAATATTTTGAAGAGCAAATTCTTAATTTGGTTAATCAATTAAATATTGCCTCTTCAGCACGCGCAAGAATTACTGTTTTTAGAAATGATGGCGGTTTGTATCTTCCAAAAAGCAATGATATTTCATTCTTAATCAATGCCATTTCTCTTGGAAATAAAGCCTACAGTATAAATGCAAACGAATACGAAGTAGATTTGTATAAAGACTTCTATGTGACAAAACAATTATTATCATCTCTTAAAACAACAAATAAGATGATCAATATTACAGGAAGTATTTATGCGAGTGAAAATGATCTTGCGAATTGTATTTTACTGAATGATAGTAAAAATGTTGTAGAAGCACTTCAGGGGAATGTTTTTATGGTAACAGGTAACAAGCTTATTACACCTCCAGTTTCAGAAGGTGCTTTAAACGGGATTATGCGCAAGCAAATTTTAGCATTGGCTAAAAAAGTTGAAGGCATAGAAGTTGTAGAAGATATAATTTCGCCTTTTGATCTTCAAAAAGCAGACGAATTATTTCTGACTAATGTAATCACGGGAATACAGCCGATAACTAAATATCGAAAAAAGGAGTTTACAACAAATCTGGCTCATTTATTAGTGCAGCGACTAAACGAATCCATTTCTGAAAATTAATTCAGATATGGATTTTCTGGTGCATTAGACCAAATAAGATAATCACCGCCAAGCTCAATAATCTGCTCTTTCCAAAAATGGGTAGTAGATTTTCCGATAATTTTATTTTTGTAATTATTATCAGCAATAATCCAAGAGTTTCCTTGCATCTCATTCTCAAGCTGATTTTCTTCCCAGCCAGTGTAGCCTAAGAAAAAACGAATATTATTTTTACTAATAGATCCGTTGTTTATTAAGTCTTTGGTTGACTCAAAATCGCCACCCCAATAAATCCCGTTTGAAATCTCAACACTATTTGGGATCAACTCAGGAATATTGTGAATAAAATAAAGGTTGTCTTGTTCTACAGGGCCGCCGTTATATATCTTAAAGTTAGCATCAATCTCAGGAATCAAGTCATTAATGGTATATTTTAATGGCTTGTTAATTATAAAACCTATTGATCCTTCTTTGTTATGGTCTGCTAATAAAATTACCGATCTATTAAAAGATAAATCTCCAATTATTGAAGGCTCGGCAATAAGCAGGTGTCCTTTTTTTAATTTTTCTGAAATCATACGGTTACAATTTTTATTAAATTTAATCATAAAAAAATTAAAATCACAAAAAAAATCGTTAAACCGCATAAAAAAACCTTCCAGAAGGAAGGTTTTAATTATATTATAAGTTTAGAGAACTTTCTTACTTAGTTCACTGCACCTTCTAATTCAGCACCAGCTTTAAATTTTACAACGTTTTTAGCTGCGATTTTGATAGTTTTTCCTGTTTGAGGGTTTCTACCGTCTCTAGCAGCTCTTGAAGATACTGACCATGATCCGAAACCTACTAATGAAACTCTTCCACCTTTTTTCAAAGTAGTTCCTACATTACCTAAAAAAGACTCTAAAGCTAATTTCGCCGCAGCTTTTGTAATTCCTGCATCAGCAGCGATAGCATCGATTAATTCTGATTTGTTCATAATAATTAGTTATTAATTGTTGGTTAAAAAAAATTGTTAATACACAAATTTAGTAGGAAATCCGTTGCGTGCAAGTGTTTTCTTTATTTTTAGCAAAAAATGTTAATAACTTGCTTTTTTTGTTCATAAAGAGTGTTGTTTATCGATGAAAAACAGGTACAAACCCCTGTTTTACTGACCTTAATACACTTTTGCAGCATCTGAAAAACTCACTCCATTTAATAATTCTGAAGCAAGCATTCTCTTTTTTCCTGGAAATTGTAGACTTAATAACTGAATAAAGCCCTCTTTTATTGCAATCTTGATTTCTTTTTTACTGCTAATTAACTTTCCGGTCTCATAAGAATGTGATTCTGAGATTAGTTTTGCTTCGTAAATTTTTATGTTAAGTTCTTCATTTTGATCTTTTAAATAACACCAAGAAGCAGGATATGGGCTTAAGCCTCGAATCAAATTATTAATTTCTGCGCCAGATTTCGTCCAGTCAATTTTACAGTTTTCCTTGTTTAACTTATAAGCTGTTTTAATATTGTCGTTATCTTCTTGGATTGTTGTGGTTACATTTCCGCTTTCTATAACTTTTAAAGTATCAATTACAGTCGTGCTTCCTAATTCCATTAAACGATCATGCAGTTGTCCTGCCGTTTCTTCTGGTTCAATATTGATTTCAGAATTTAAAATCATAGCTCCGGTATCAATTTTATCATCAATAAAGAATGTTGTAACACCAGTTTTAGTTTCTCCATTAATAATAGCCCAGTTGATAGGAGCAGCTCCACGGTAATTTGGCAATAACGAAGCATGAAGATTAAAAGTTCCTAAACTTGGCATTTCCCAAACAACTTTTGGCAGCATTCTAAAAGCAACTACGATTTGTAGATTAGCATTTAACGCTTTTAATTCTGCTAAGAAATTTTCGTCTTTTAAATTGGTTGGTTGTAACAGAGTAAGATTGTTGGCAAGTGCATATTCTTTTACAGCCGAATATTTTATTTTTTGTCCGCGTCCCGCCGGTTTGTCTGCAGCAGTAATTACGCCAACAACGTCATAGTTATTTTTAATAATGGTATCCAAAATGCCAACGGCAAATTCTGGTGTTCCCATAAATATAATTCTCAATTTCTCCATTATGATTTTAAAGTGTATTTATTATTCGCTTGTATAATGATATGATTGTTTTCGAGCAATTCTTGAAGAACCATAATAATGTCTTTTGCGTCCATTTTGATTTGATTTTCAATTTCTCTCGAAGTCAACGAAGCTGTTTTGAGCAAAGAAAGGATTTTGTCTGCAATCGAATCAGCTTCAGTGATTTTTCCTTTTTGTGTAATGCAATAAGAACATATGCCACAATTTTCAGTTGTTTCTTCTCCAAAATAATTCAAAACCAATCTGTTTTTACAGGTTTTGTTATCCTTTATATAATGAAGAACCGACAAAAGCTGTTCTTTTTTAACCTCGTTTTGTTTTTCTAAATACTTCGAGACTCTATTTATAGTAAGATCATCCTCGCGGATTTCATTAAATAATATAGTAGCGTCGTTGTTTTTAGACTTGTATTCTATAATTTCTTTTTCTCTTAACTTTTCTAAAAGTGCTGTAACTTGTTCTTCTGAGTGATGAGATTTTTTAGCAATTAAACCAAGATTCAGATTAGATTTAACGTCATAAATTCCAGGATAAGTTCTCAAAATAGCCAGTATAATCTCTTCGTCATTCGGATTCAAACTTATGTATCGAATGACTTCTTTAGATTCTATTAAAAATTGAGCGCTAATTTTTTCTGAGAATTCTTGAGACATTGTAATAATTCCCTGCTGATTTAAAAATTGTAAAGAATTGTAGGTTTTAAGAGTAGGGAAGTCGTATTTATTGCAAAAGTGATTCAGCTTAAATGAAAAAGATTCATCTAGACCTTCGCCATATGCAATCTGAAAATAATTACAGAGTTTGATGTACATTGTTTTTAAAAACTTCTTGTCGGGAAGAATGTTTATAAACTGCTGTTCGGTCTGAATCATGTCTGAATTATTGTAAAGCAAAACCGAAAAAGCTTTTTCGCCATTTCGTCCCGCCCTGCCAGACTCCTGATAATAGTTTTCTATGTTTTCTGGAAGCTGTGTATGAATAACGGTTTTAACATTGTCTTTGTCAATTCCCATTCCAAAAGCATTTGTTGCCACAATAACTTGTGCTTGCTGTGACATCCACAACTGCATGTTTTTGTCTTTTTCTTTAGACGAAAGTCCGCCGTGATAATACGTTGATGTAAAACCTAAAGATTGCAATTGCGAAGACATATTCAAACATGCTTTGCGATTTCGTACATATATAATAGAAGGCTGCGGATTCTTTTTAAGGATCTGTTCAGTACGATATAATTTATCTTCGACTTCAAAAACCATGTAACCGATATTTTTTCGCTCAAATGACTGCTGAAAATGTTTCGGATTTTTTAATTCTAACTGCGTTCTAATATCTTCAATAACTCTCGGAGTTGCTGTAGCAGTCAGAGCTAAAAACGGAATTTTAGGGAAGAACTTTTTCAGATCCGAAATTTTAAGATATGCAGGCCTAAAATCATGACCCCATTGCGAGACACAATGCGCTTCGTCAATAGCAATTAAATTGATAGGAAGGTTTTTAATGCGCTCCAGAATCCAATCTGATTGCAAACGCTCTGGGGATAAGTAGAGAAATTTGTAGTTTCCGTACTGACAATTATCAAGAAGGTCAATCAATTCTTCGGTGTGAATTCCGCCCGTAAGAGCAATTGCTTTAATATCTCTTTTCTGCAGATTGGCAACCTGATCTTTCATTAAAGCAATCAAAGGAGAAATAACAAGACAGATTCCTTCCTGCATCATGGCCGGAACCTGAAAACAAATCGATTTTCCGCCGCCTGTCGGAAGTACCGCAAAAGTATCCTGTCCTTCAAGAACCGAATCGATAATTTCTTTTTGCAACGGTCTAAAACTGTCGTGTTTCCAGTATTTTAGAAGAATATCCTGCGCTCCGAGCATTGCGTAAGTTTTAAAGTTAAAAATTTAGAAAACAGCTTCTAGTTTTGCAACTTTAAAACCTTTTGCTAAATTTTGTCTAAGATATAAAGAATTCTGTTTTCAACCGTATCTTTTGGAACCTCAATTAGTTCGTAACCGTATTTTTTATAGGTCTCAACAAGATGTTCCTGAATTTTAACTGCCTGTTCAAAATTTTCATAACGCTCTGCGTCGCTTTGGTAAATTTCTTCCCATGGCGGCAGAATAAAAGTTTTAGAATATTTATAGTCCTCGCAAGCCTTAACGAAACTTTCCGGATATTCGTCGCCAATATAATCCATATAAGCAACAACATCTGGAATTCCTCGGTCAATAAAAACCACATTGTCAGGTTCTTCAAGAGCGTTTTTGTATTGTTCTATACGACCTTCAAGCAACATTTGGCTAAATAAAAGAGGCTGTTCTAGAAACAGCTGCTCAATGCCTTCCTGCTGTGCTTTCATGGTAACCTGTCTAGAGATTTCTGGATAGCAGCAAAAGCCACGAGCTACCAATTCGTTAATAAGTGTTGATTTTCCAGTACCAGGTCCGCCAAGCAAGACTATAATTTCTTTTTGCACTATTCTAAAAATAAAGCGCAAATTTACCTAAACTTATTTATAATTAAAAAGAATATTTACTTGAAGCGAAAGATTTGGCATTTTTTGCAGTCATGGGTTCCTGCTGTCCGCTCCAATCTTTTGCTTTTTAAAGAAAAAAGCAAAAGGATTTCCGCTTCCATCAGGGGTAAAAAGGAGAGATGGTTTTGTTTTTGGAATTATTAAAAAGATAACTTTTGAAAAGAAGAAAGTCCCAGAGGGATGACATATTTATAGAAAAATTATGCGTTATTAATATAAAGCTCCAGCGGAGCGACATATTTAGAGTGATTTATATGTCGCTCCGCTGGAGCTTTTTGATGCTGTATGATGTATTTGCTATAAATATTTTGCTCCGCTGGAGCAGTTTTTATTTAAATTGCCGTTGGTTTTAACCAACGGAATTTTTGAAGATGTAGAATTTTGGCTTTAGCCAAATATTTGCCACCATTTTCTTTTGGCTTTTGGAATAATTACTCTAGGATTATCTTCTATTACGTTTCCATCAAAATCAAGAACGTATTCATTAGATTCAAAATCAAATAATCGTATTTTATCACTTTCGATATTGAAAGGCTTTTTATTTCCAATATTTACCCAAATATCTCTTCCTCCAAAACGCCAGATAATCTCTCCATTTTTTGTTATTCTGAAAATTTCTAATTCTCCATGAATAAGGAAATCTTCTTCAAGTTTGTAAAAACAAAAGTTGGTGAATTGATCAAACTCTTTTTGCCATATAATTTCTAATGAAGGAATTTTTAAACAGTAAATTTTATTGGAAACACGAATCCATATTTTATCATTTTCAATGATGTATGAGTTTTCATATATTCCTGTTGCTCCCTCAGTTTCACAAATTATTGCATTTGAAACCTCGATTCCATGTTCTTTAATAATGATAGCGTGCTTACTACTATAGTGAAATTCACTTTCTTCATAATAAACTTTTTGATATTGACGTAAATTATTGCTTGAATTTAAAATGTAATTTTTATTGTCAATAACTTCAATTTCAAAATTTTTATAATCAACTTTCATTGTTTTGCTTTAAGAATTATTCACAAAACGAATATTTTCCAGAACTTTTCCCATTTTTAGAAGGTACAATCACATGCGATTCAAATTTTTTTCCATTCAAAACATCATTCACAAAATCGAGAATATATTGCTGTCCTTGGTGGAAAAGATAACCAGAGAATTCATGCCCGCCGCCGCAGAAAGTGATGAGTTCAATATCTTTATGCAAGTCATTCATTTGATTGTAAACTGCATAAGAGCCAAAAAGAATCAGCCAGCCCGAAGCATTTGTCGGGCAAGAACGATGTGAACCTGCGGCGTATGGAACTGTATCGTCGTTGCTTCCGTGAGCCAATAACATCGGAATTGCTTTTTCTTTCGTAATCAAGTTAATATCCTGAATCGCTCCTGAACCTCCGATGAAGCCTTTGTATTTAAAGCTTTCAGGCAGATTGCTTTTATATAAATTCATTAGTTTGTAATCCCAAAAGGAAGCGTGGAAACCAATTTCGGCACCAGCGCTAATTCCAGAAATAAAGATTTTTGAAGTGTCAAGATTATATTTATCGGCATTCTCAACCAAGAAAGCTGTCGCTTGCCACATATCGCTGACACCAATTTGGATTGCTTTTATTTTTTCGGTTAAAGTTCCTTTGCATCCAAAATCTTTTCCTTTCATATATAAACTATATGAAATACTTGCAACAGCATAACCATTTTTTGCCATGAATAAACCAAAATCTTTTTCGCTTGTACGCTCTCCGCCAGAAAATCCGCCGCCGAAAGCAAACATAATAAGCGGAATTTTCTCGCCTGCTTTTTTCTTTGGCAGATACAAATCTAAATCTAGTTTTAAAGTGTCGTTTTGGAAATAAGTCAGTGTTTTGACTTCTTGTGCTTGAACTGAATTTAAGGTAAGAGCGATAAAAAGTAAAAGGAGTTTTTTCATTATAAATGTTTTTAATCTCGCAAAGTCGCTAAGACGCAAAGTTTTTTCGCAATATTGTCATTTCTCCTCTGTCGAAATGACAAACAGTACGATACATGTTTCCTTCTGGGGAACTTTTTGAGAAATATTGCAGGTATTGTTTTTCCCAAATATAAGCGTAAAATTTACAAAGAAATAATCTTTGATTGCTTTTTTCTCTGCACCTTTGTGCCTTTGTAACTTTGTCCCTTTAAAACAAAGTTTTAAGCCCCAAAAAAATCTAAAATCTAAACTCAAAAGTCTAAAATCAAAACCGTATATTTGCGTTTATTTTTAATTACGAATGGAGAACGATAAAGAAAAAAATACCGCCGAATTTTACGAAAGATTAAAAGTAGAGTTAGATAACGCAAATACTTGGCCAGCAGAATATTTATACAAATTTATTGTGCCTTCTGTAGCAGACAATGTAGAGCGTGTCGAAAAAGCTTTTGATCGAATGGGCGCGGTAATTAAAACAACAAAATCTAAAACAGGTAAATTTACCAGTGTTTCTGTAGACGTTACGATGCACAGCTCAGACGATGTGATTAGTAAATACAAAGAAGTTTCTACAATTGAAGGTATAGTTTCATTATAAACTTATGATCGAAAAATATAAAAGAGAAGCAGCAAGCGACGTTGTGTATAATTTAGAATATAATTCTGAAAGACAACGTTTGATTATCCCAGAATATGGTCGTCATTTACAAAAACTGATTGATCAGGCAACTGCAATCGAAGATGATGAAACGCGCAATAAAGCCGCAAAATATATCATTCAGGTTATGGGAAGTCTGAATCCGCATTTGCGTGACGTACCAGATTTTCAGCATAAACTTTGGGATCAGCTTTTTATTATGTCTGATTTTAAACTGAATGTAGAATCTCCGTATCCAATTCCGTCAAGAGAAGTTTTGGAGCTAAAACCGGATGCTTTGCAGTATCCGCAGAACTTTCCAAAGTATAGATTTTATGGTAACAATATCAAGTATATGATTGATGTTGCTAATAAATGGGAAGAAGGCGAAATGAAAAATGCATTGGTAATGGTAATTGCCAATCACATGAAAAAATCTTTCTTAAGCTGGAACAAAGACACCGTAAAAGACGATGTTATTTTTGAACATTTATATGAATTATCTGGAGGTAAAATCAATTTATTGCACAGTACAGAAGAGCTTTTAAATACGACAGACTTAATGCGTACAAACAAACGTATGTCTAATAAAACAGCTTCTGGTGCTCAGCCAAAAATTCAGAACAACAAAAATAACAACAACAAAGGCGGTCAAAAAAAGACATTTCAAAAAAACAATAATCAGAAATAAAAAAGGGTCTAAGATGCTAAGTTACTAAGACGCTAAGATTTTAGCTCAGAACCTTAGAATCTCAGAACCTTAGAACCTAAACAAAATCTATGGGAATTTTTAAAATCGAAGGAGGAACTCCTTTAAAAGGAGAAATCACTCCACAAGGAGCAAAGAATGAGGCACTACAAATTTTATGTGCTGTGCTTCTAACAGGAGAGAAAGTAAAAATTAATAACATTCCTGATATTATAGACATCAATAAATTAATCACTTTGCTTGGTAATTTAGGGGTGAAAATTCAACGTAACGAGCCGGGTTCAATTACTTTTCAAGCTGATGAAGTTAATGTTGGATATTTAGAAACTGAAGCTTTCAAAAAAGAAGGTGGAGCGCTTCGCGGTTCGATTATGATTGTTGGTCCGCTTTTGGCTCGTTTTGGAAAAGGTTATATTCCAAAACCTGGAGGAGATAAAATTGGACGTCGTAGATTAGATACTCACTTTGAAGGTTTTATTAACCTTGGAGCAAAATTTAGATACAACAGAGAAGATCACTTTTATGGAGTAGAAACTCCTAAGGAAGGTCTTAAAGGAACAGATATGCTTTTGGATGAAGCGTCTGTAACTGGAACAGCAAACATTGTAATGGCTGCAGTTCTAGCAAAAGGAACAACTACAGTTTACAATGCTGCTTGCGAACCATACTTACAGCAGTTGTGTAAAATGTTGAACTCTATGGGAGCTAAAATCACAGGAGTTGGGTCTAACTTATTGACTATCGAAGGTGTTGAAAGCCTAGGAGGATGTGAGCACAGAATTCTTCCAGATATGATCGAAATTGGTTCTTGGATCGGTCTTGCGGCTATGACAAAAAGCGAAATTACAATCAAAAATGTTAGCTGGGAAAACTTAGGTTTGATTCCGAATACGTTTAGAAAACTTGGAATTACGGTTGAAAAACGTAATGATGATATTTATATTCCTGCTCACAAAGATGGGTACGAAGTAAAAACAGATATCGACGGTTCTATTTTGACAATTGCTGATGCTCCATGGCCAGGATTTACGCCTGATTTATTAAGCATCGTTTTGGTTGTAGCAACTCAAGCTAAAGGAGATGTTTTAATTCACCAAAAAATGTTCGAAAGCCGTTTATTCTTCGTGGATAAATTGATTGATATGGGAGCAAAAATCATGTTGTGTGATCCGCACAGAGCTGTGGTTATGGGACATAATTTCGAATCTCAATTGAAAGCAACAACAATGTCTTCTCCTGATATTCGTGCGGGAATCTCATTATTAATTGCTGCGCTTTCTGCAAAAGGAATAAGTACAATCCAAAATATCGAGCAAATCGATCGTGGATACGAGCGTATAGATGAGCGTTTAAGAGCAATCGGCGCAAAAATCGTGAGAGCTTAAAAAAATATTTGCCACGAATTCACGAATTAAACTAATTCAAAATTTTTAAAGTCAAATTAAACGAATTTCATTTTAAAAATTAGAGAAATAAGATAAATTCTAAATTTCGTTTAATTCGTGAATTCGTGGCTAAAAAAAATGTCTTTAAATGACAAACGAACAAAAAGCTGTAAAAGCTACTATTTTTAGTATAATAGGAAATACCTGCCTGGCCCTTATAAAAGGTCTCGCAGGTTTTTTTGGCAA
Organism: Flavobacterium sp. PLA-DH12; assembly: GCF_059511845.1. Lineage (NCBI taxonomy): Bacteria > Pseudomonadati > Bacteroidota > Flavobacteriia > Flavobacteriales > Flavobacteriaceae > Flavobacterium > Flavobacterium sp. PLA-DH12. Next base: position 72,909 of record NZ_JCAMPD010000005.1, on the reverse strand, counting down.
TTCTTATGCCTTAATTGCTGACGCAATTGAATCAACGACTGATATATTTGCGTCATTTTTGGTGCTGTTTGGAATTAAATATTCGAATAAACCAGCAGACGAAAATCATCCTTACGGTCATGGCCGTGCAGAACCTCTAATTACCTTTTTGGTTGTTGGGTTTTTAATTACTTCGGCAACAATTATTGGTTATGAAAGTATCGCCAATATTGGAACTTCACACGATTTGCCTAAATCTTGGACTTTATATGTTTTAGGTGCAATTATTATCTGGAAAGAATATTCTTTTCGCTTGGTAATGAAACGTAGCCGACAAACCAATAGTTCTTCTTTGGCAGCAGATGCATGGCACCATAGAAGCGATGCTATAACTTCTGTGGCAGCTTTTATCGGAATTTCAATTGCTTTGGTCATGGGGAAAGGCTACGAATCTGCTGATGACTGGGCAGCACTTTTTGCGGCTTTTTTCATTTTATATAACAGCTACAAAATTTTCAGACCGGCACTTGGCGAAATCATGGATGAAAACCTAAACGATGATTTAGTAGAAGAAATCCGAATCGTTGCTTTGACAGTTCCAGGGATTCTTGGAACAGAAAAATGCTATATCCGAAAAGCAGGAATGCGTTATCATGTTGATCTTCACGCTATAGTTTCGGCTAAAATTTCTGTCAAAGAAGGTCATGATTTATCTCATAAACTACAAGATAAATTGAAAGAACAAATTCCGCAATTAGGAAATGTTTTGATTCATATAGAGCCAGATGATTATCATTGAAAGAGGTTCTAAGGTTCTGAGATACTGAGGTACTAAGTTTTTTTCTTTGTCAAAGTTTTAAACTTTGACAAAGATTAATTTTAAAACATTTGCGAGGGCTTCGACTTCGCTCAGTCTGACAAAACATAGTATTCGTTGCTAAAAGAAAAACTTAGCATCTCAGAACCTTAGAACCTTTTTTAATCTAACGCATTCAAAATCTTCAATCCAAACACAACGCCGTTTTGCTGCACGCCGCCTTGGTAAGAATGCACATAATCCACTCGGAATAATTTGAATTTACCAAAACCTAAGTTGTCTAAACCGACTGTGAATTCGGAATATGGTTTTCGATCTGGAATTGCAAGGGAATGAAAGCCAATATTCATAGTTGACTTTAAAAGATTTAGTAACGGAATTTTATTCATGATAAAACCTGTGTCATTATATTCGGTATGCATTTCGAAATAACTATCGTTTGTGCTGTTTGAATAATACGGCATCATATTAAAAACATTCAAATAACGTTCACTTGTTCCAATATGAGTTTGGTTTCCGTTAAAATGCCTGTAATCTATAAAGGAAATGTTTTCGGCGTTAAAGAATTTTCCACCTCTAAAATTGGTTCCTAAAAGACCTTTGTTTCCAAGTGATAAATCATATTGGACAGAAGCTCCAATTCTTTCATACTCATACTTTTTTTCGCTCGCCGCGAATGTTTTTTCAAAAGCTAGGTAAACCGTCGGATATTTATCGTTTTTGAAATTAAATCTTCCGTCAGGTCTAGAAATGTATTTGTTGCCAAAATTGATTCTAGTTGTTATAAGAGCTTTAAATAAATGATGCTGATTAAAAGCGGGTGTTGTAAAATCCTCTGGAGCCAAAGGATTATTAGAAGAATAAACATCATCTTTTTTAAAGAAAGAATAATCAGTTGTGTTGAAAAGTGGTTTTCGTTGTTCGTAGCCAACTTTTCCCGTAAGATTCATTCCGTTTGCAATATCTTGCCCATAATTAATTTCAACATATTCTAAATTATACAACTTCATATAATTGTCTTTGAAAAATAAGGAACTTACAGAATTGATAAGTTTAGAAATAGGTTCGGCACTATTAAACTGAGCCGTTTTTGTTCCTCCCGAACCCCAAATTGTGGCATAATTTATAGTATTGAATCTATGGCTGAATTCGCCAATTACGCGAAAGCGTTCGTCTGAAAAACCATAATTAAAAGTTGTACTTATAGAAGTGTTTGTTCCTTTTTCTTCATCCCATTTTCTAAAAGAGAAACCCGAATCCAGATTAAAACCTTGTACAGTATTAAAGCTTAAAGAAGCAACATTCAATAAACCTTTATAATCAAAAGAATATTTTTCAAAAGTATTTTTATAATCGTAGCCCATTAAAATATCCCAAACCTTAAACCTATTGTTTTTGGCATCTATAGAATCGGTATATTTTTTTGATTTTCTAATGGTTTGCAAGCTGTCTTTTTTAGCATAATCATTACTTTCTTCAATTGTTAACGGAATTGGACGAATTTCATTCCAAAAAGCATCATCTTTTTTGTTGGCATTAAGCTCAAAAGCTACAAGTTCATTCCCGAAAGTTTTCTTGTCGAAAGAATCAGGAAATTCATAATTCGAATAAACATAATTGAAATTTCCAGAAAACTTTATTCCAAAAATACCGGCATTAAAAGATAGAGTCTGTGCATTTTTAGACCAGATTTTATTTTTAGTATTGTAGCTAAAACTCTGTTTTAAATTCATTACCTCTGTAAATTCATTTTTCATTCGATACCCTTTGATGTTTAGATCAACGGCATAGATAGCAAAACTGTCGTCTACAATATAAATATAGCCTTCAAAAACAGGTTCTTTATCTCGTCTCGGAATAACTTTGATTTTATTAATCTGTTGATTATTGTCATCATAAAAAGTGCTTTCCAATTTGTATTTGTAATAATTGAAAGCATTATCGGCAATAGGAGAGATGAGTTTTACATCAAAATCTAAAGTGTTGTCGTAGAAGTCATAATTAGATAAGGCAGCCGTGTTATAGCTGTAGCCTCGATTGTTGCCCGAAATTTTTGAAGCAATAATTTTTTCTTTTAGTTTGTCTGGTTTTTCAAGAGCAACTTTTGAAACCGTTTCAGACAAATATAAAATACCTGTTCCTGTAGAATCTAAATTTGCGCCCATATCATTACCAAGTTCTACTTTTTTACCGAGGATTTTTTTTGGAAGATCTTTGACTTTAAACATTCCTTTCGAATAAAAATCGGCTGTATAATGTCCAGTTTTACCTAGATTTTCTTTCTTATGCGCAATAGCACTTTTTATGATAGCGTTTGCAGGATTGTTTTTAGGATCAATGATAACTTCATTTAATGCGAAACTTTCTTCCTGAAGTTTAACATCTAAATTGACAATTTTCGTTGCTGCTAAAACGGTTATTTTTTGAGTTTTATAGCCTAAATATTGAAAAGTGATTTTGTTTCCTCCAACTTCTTTTACATTCAGCTGATATTTTCCCTGTTCGTTTGTAGTAGTTCCAGAATAAGTATTTTCTTCAAAAACGGATACAAAAGGAAGCGGATTTCCCTTGTCATCTGTTACAGTTCCTCTTATTTGAGCAAAATTGGAAAGATAAAAAAAAAGAAAGGCAAATAAAGTATAGTTTCTCATATAGGTGTGGTTATCTTACAAAAATATAATAAGTTAAATCTGAGCTTATTAATAATTTGTTAAATTGAATGAGAGAGTTTGTCTGATTGAGCAAAGTCGAAGTCAGTAGTCTTAAAGGCCTTCGGCTTTGCTCAAAATGACATTATACTATAAAAAGGATTGTATAGCCAATTCGTAACTTTTTAGACCGAAACCTAAAATAACACCTTTAGCATTTCCAGATAAATAGGATTGATGTCTAAAACTTTCGCGCGCGTAAGTATTTGAAATGTGCACTTCAATTATAGGAGTTGTAACGGCTTTCATAGCATCGCCCAAACCTATAGAAGTATGTGTATAAGCACCAGCATTCAGAATAATTCCGTCAAAAGTAAAACCGCATTCTTGAATTTTACCAATCAGTTCGCCTTCAATATTGCTTTGGTAATAAGAAAGTTCGATGTTTGGGAATTTTTGTTTCAACGTTTCAAAATAATCTTCAAAAGTCTGACTACCGTAAACTTCTGGTTCGCGTTTTCCTAAAAGATTCAAGTTCGGTCCGTTGATAATGCAGATTTTCATAAAGTAATTTCGTTTTTAATTAAGTAATGTGATGCATTTTACATTTCATAAATGACATTTGACACATAAGTGTAAAAATAAAAAAACCGCACTAATAATTAGAGCGGTTTTTATAAAAGTATGTGATATTCTTTTAGAACATGAATCCAGCTGAAAGCTGAACTACTGAGTTTCTAATGTCTGCATTTGAAGAAGCGTCTGTTAATCCTAGACTATAACGTCCTTGAACAAAAATGCTTTCTGTAATTTTTAAACCTAAACCAGCATTAAGAGCAAAATCAAATGTGTTCGCATCGTCAAATCTTACATCATTTTTTTGACTTAATAAAAATGAAGCTTGTGGACCAACCTCTAAGCTTAATGATTTAGTCATGTAAATTTTTGCCATTACAGGAATCGATAAATAAGCTAATTTATTTTCGAAATCTTTTTGAGCATCAGAAAATTTATAAGTTGCTCCTTGAGTAGAATACAAAAGCTCTGGCTGAATTGCGAATTTTTCTAATAATTTTACTTCAGCTACTACACCGGCATGAAAGCTTGTGATTCCATCTTTATCAAACGCTACACCATTTAATGTTGCATCACCAGGCTGGCTTGCAAAGTTAACTCCGGCTTTTACCCCTAATTTCAATAATTGTGCTTGTACTGCCGCCGATGTTGCAATAAACAAAACAGCTGCTAAAAGTATTTTCTTCATAAAAAGGTTTTTAAAAATTGGTATTTTAAAATGTTATTCAAAGGTCAAAACTACATATTTAGCATTTTATTGCATTATAATTTGGATTAAATAATTAATAAAATTCCCACTCAAATTGATTTTTAATCTATAAAATCCTTCTTTTTCTCATCTAAAGTTTTGATTTTGAGCAAGTCTAAGTCAGTTTTATTTTTGTCCTATTTTAATACTTTTTAGGCTTTTTGTGGAGTTTATTTTGTAGGTCTAATCTTAGTTTTGTCCAATATTTAATCAAATAATATTTTAAAAATTATGAAAAAAATTGTTTTAGCTGCTATTGCAGTATTTGGTTTTACATTTGCTAACGCACAAGAACAAACAGCAAAAGGAAAATGGTTAATTGAGGCTAATACTGCTTTTGGTGGAGCTGATGCAAATGTTGGCAATACTAGTTTTAATTTGTCATCTAGAGATGGAGAGACTGAATGGGGGTTAGGAGTTGAAGGTGGTTACTTTGTTGCCAATAATTTAGCTGTTAAGGCTGGTTTAGGTTATAATGACTTTGGTCATAGCTCAAATGCTTTTTCTTATAAAGTTGGAGCGAAATATTATTTATTAAACAAGTTTCCTTTAGAGGCTTCTTACACAGGAGCAAGTATTAAAGATGCAGATGAAAACCCTTCTTATGTAGGATTACAAGGAGGATATGCTTGGTTTGTTGGAAAAAACATATCTATTGAGCCAGGACTTCGTTACAATATTTCTATGAACGAAGATTATGGAAAAGATGTTTTCCAATTAAACATTGGTTTTGCATTACACTTCTAATATTTAGTTAATAGTGTTTTTTGAGAGCCTTTCCAGAAATGGAAAGGCTTTCTTTTATTCTGATCTTTTGATAAATTCATGATCTCTTAACAATTAGTACATTAGTTACTATTTTATTTGTTAAATTCCTAATATAGATTTATGAAGAATATTTTTATATTTGACGCATTAATTTAACCCAAAACAAATTAGAATGAAAAAAATTATTTTATCTGCCATTGCAATTATGGCTTTTGCATTCTCAAATGCTCAGGAAACAAGATTTGGAATAAAAGGAGGTCTTAATATTTCAAGTATTGTTGGTGGTGATGTGAGAGATGCTAATTCATTAGTAGGATTTCATATTGGTGGTTTAGCTGAAATCCACGTCGTAGAAAAGTTTTATATTCAACCAGAGCTTTTATTCTCTACTCAAGGAGCTAAATTTGATGGACCTTTTGGAACTAATGAAGATGTAAAATTAAACTATTTAAATGTTCCAGTTTTGGCGAAGTATTATATTGTTGACAAAAAATTTAGTGTAGAAGCGGGGCCACAACTTGGTTTTTTACTATCAGCTAAATCTGATAGTTTTGATATTAAAGACGATACAAAATCGGTGGATTTTGGATTTAATTTCGGAGCAGGTTATAGTTTTACTGATAATTTTTCAGTTGGTCTTCGTTATACTGTGGGCTTATCTCCTATTTGGGATGACAATATTGATGATTCAGAAGATTTGTATGATAGTGCGAAAAATGGTAATTTCCAGATTTCTTTGGCTTACAAATTCTAATCTGAATTTTTAAATATTTAAAGAACCTTCCCGATAACGGAAGGTTTTTTTATGCCAAAAAATCACTTACTTTGTAAATATGAATTGGAGTAGATATATAAAAGATTATCAGTCGTATTTGAGGATAGAGAGAGGTTTGTCTAAAAATACGATCGAAAATTACGGCTTTGATATTGAACGTTTATGTCTGTTCTTGGAAACCAATCAGATTGATGTTTCTCCGATAAAAATTTCCGACGAAACTTTACAGCAATTTATTTATACGGTAGCCAAAGAAGTTAATCCAAGATCGCAGGCAAGGATTATTTCTGGACTCAAAAGTTTCTTTAATTATTTGGTTTTTGAAGATTATAGAAATGATAATCCTTTAGAATTAATTGAAGCTCCAAAAACAGGTCGCAAATTACCCGATACTTTATCGCTTCCGGAAATCGATACTTTAATTGAAACAATTGATTTAAGTACTAATGAAGGAGAGCGTAACCGTGCAATGCTCGAAACGCTTTATGGTTGCGGACTTCGTGTTTCTGAACTGATCTCACTTAAAATTTCGGATCTTTACTTTGATGAAGGTTTTATTAAAATTACCGGTAAAGGAAACAAGGAAAGATTTGTTCCGATCGGACCGCTAACTCAAAAATACATTGATATTTATAGAAATGCGATTCGCTGCAACCTCAATATTAAAAAAGGAGCAGAAGATACTTTGTTTTTAAACAGAAGAGGGAGTCAATTAACACGTGCGATGGTGTTTACAATCATTAAAGATCTCGCGCAAAAAATGGGGCTTAAAAAGAGTATCAGCCCCCATACACTGCGACATTCTTTTGCAACTCATCTGCTTGAAAATGGTGCTGATTTAAGGTCAATTCAGTTGATGCTTGGGCACGAATCAATTACAACAACTGAAATTTATGTGCATCTGGATCGCAGTTTTTTGAAAGAAGTAATGTATAGTTTTCATCCAAGAAAATAATTTTTTTGCAGTATGATATGTTTTTGATTTGAAAATTTATATATTGTGTTAAAATTTTGTTTTAATTTGAATAAAAAGCACTAAAACGTTGTAGTTTGTCTTTGCTTTTTCTGAATAAGTTCTGAATATCTTATTTACATAAAAGAAGTAGTATATGGTTTTTGATTTATATGGAAATGACGATTGCTTGGAGGTAAATAATTTTTATAAAAAATTGTTGGCCGAAATGCCCGACCTGCTTTTTCAGTTTGTTATTGATGCGGATAATAATTACACATTTCCTCTTGTAAGTAAATCGGCAGATGAAATATTTGAACTTTCTGCAGCAGATTTTAATAACGATATGAAGTTTATAGTTTACGATCGAATTTTACCTCAGGATCGTGAACCTTTTTTTCAATCTTTGGTCAAAGCTAGAAAAGAAATAAAACCTTGGGAAATTGAGTTTAGAGCGACTCTTCCTAAAAAAGGAATTCGCTGGTTCAGGGTATCCTCAAAAACAGAATCTTCCACAAACGGGAGTGTGATTTTTTACGGACATGTTTCGGATATTACCGAATTGAAAGATAAGGAAGAAAAGCTTAGAATTTCTGAAGAGCGTTTTCAATTTGCTCTCGATGCCTCTACCGCTGGAATCTGGGATTGGGATATGGTCACAAATAGTGTTTTTTATTCTTCTTTGTCTCTTAAAATCTTGGAGCTGGAATCTACTGATATTTTTGACGATCCTGAGCGATGGGATAAAATTGTGCATCCAGATGATCTTCCAAAATATTATTCAGATATTCATGATCATTTTGATAATAAGATTCCGTTTTACGAAAATTATCATCGTGTAATGACTTCTAGTGGTAATTATAAATGGATTTTGGACCGTGGAAAAGTGATTAAACGCGACGAAAATGGAAAACCTCTGCGTGTAATTGGAACACATACCGATGTTTCGGCTCAGAAAGAAAAAGAACTTGAGCTTATGAAAACCATGAAGCTGTATAGTGATCAGAATAGCCGTTTGTTGAATTTCTCACATATTGTTTCGCACAATTTAAATACACAGGCAGGAAATATAAAATCGATTTTAGACCTTATTGATGCCGATGTCAGCAAGCAGACTGTGGCAGAAATGCTGGAATATTTGCGTGCCGTTTCTAACGATCTGAATGAAACCATTTCAAATCTGACTCAAATCGTTAAAACGCAGAGCAATATTAATATCGCTGTGGTTCCGTTAAAACTATGTGAGTATATCGAAAAAACTATTTCGATGATCAAAGGCTACGATAAACAGCGTAAAGTGACAATTATAAATAATGTTCCGAAGTATTTAACGATTAATTTTAATCCGGCTTATATGGAGAGCGTTTTGTTGAATTTTACCACAAATGCAATCAAATATGCGCATCCAGATCGTGATCCCGAAATTACTTTTGATTTTGCAATCGAACCAGAAGGCTTTAAGTCACTTAAGATTACAGATAATGGACTTGGAATCGATTTGAAAGTCTATGGCGATTTGTTGTTTGGTATGTATAAAACTTTTCATAAACATGAAGAAGCGCGAGGTATAGGATTGTATATTACCAGAAATCAAATTGAAGCAATGAAAGGAACTGTTGAAGTAGAAAGTGAAGTAGGAGTAGGAACAAGCTTTAAAATCATTTTTAATGATATGTAGAGCTTTAGATCGTAGATAAAAATAAAGGCTGTCAATTGACAGCCTTTATTTTTATTTATTGTTTCTTGGATTATTTAGCAATATTTACAGCTCTTGTTTCTCTAATAACTGTAACTTTTACCTGTCCAGGATAAGTCATTTCTGTTTGGATTTTTTGTGAAATCTCGAAAGATAGGTTTGCAGCATTATCATCAGAAACTTTTTCACTTTCTACAATTACACGAAGCTCTCTACCAGCTTGGATTGCGTAAGCGTTTTTAACACCGCTGAATCCGTAAGCTACATCTTCAAGATCTTTTAGACGCTGGATGTAAGAATCAAGAACCTGACGTCTTGCCCCTGGTCTTGCTCCAGAAATAGCATCACAAACCTGAATAATTGGAGATAATAAAGATTTCATTTCAATCTCGTCATGGTGCGCTCCAATAGCGTTGCATACTTCTTCTTTCTCGCCATATTTCTCAGCCCACTGCATACCTAAAAGTGCGTGTGGTAAATCACTTTCTGTATCTGGCACTTTTCCGATATCGTGTAATAAACCAGCTCTTTTTGCCAACTTCACATTAAGTCCTAATTCTGCAGCCATAATACCGCAAAGCTTAGAAACTTCTCTTGAGTGCTGTAATAAGTTTTGTCCGTAAGAAGAACGGTATTTCATTCTACCTACAACTTTAATTAATTCAGGATGTAAACCGTGAATTCCTAAGTCAATAACGGTACGTTTACCAACTTCGATAATTTCATCATCGATTTGTTTAGCCGTTTTAGCAACAACTTCTTCGATACGTGCCGGGTGAATACGTCCGTCAGTTACAAGTTTGTGTAGAGACAAACGAGCAATTTCTCTGCGAACAGGATCGAAACAAGAAAGAATAATTGCTTCTGGTGTATCGTCAACAATAATTTCAACTCCAGTTGCAGCTTCCAGCGCTCTAATATTACGTCCTTCACGTCCGATAATTCTACCTTTTACATCGTCAGATTCTATGTTGAAAACAGATACACAGTTTTCTACTGCTTCTTCTGTTCCAACTCTTTGGATAGTGTTGATGATGATTTTTTTAGCTTCTTGCTGCGCAGTAAGCTTTGCCTCTTCAATAGTCTCTTGAATATGAGACATTGCTTTTGTTTTAGCTTCAGCTTTTAAGCCTTCTACTAATTGTTCTTTTGCTTCTTCTGCAGAAAGACCAGAGATTACTTCTAATTGCTGTAATTGGCTTTTGTGAAGCTTTTCAACTTCAGCTTGTTTTTTGTCTAAAACTTCAATTTTGTTTTCGTATTCAGCTGTTCTTGCTTCAAAATCGTCGTTTACTTTTTTAGCTTTAGAAAGTTCGTTAGAAACTTGAGATTCTTTATCGCGAACACGTTTTTCTACTTCAGCCACTTTTTTGTCACGTGCTAAAATAACTTGTTCGTGTTCTGATTTTAGTTCGATAAAACGCTCTTTTGCTTGAAGAATTTTATCTTTTTTGATGTTTTCTGCTTCTAAATTAGCGTCTTTTAAAATAGAAGCTGCTTCTTTTTTAGCGTTTTTAATTAGGTTTGAAATATTACTTTTCTCGATAATTTTAGCTATTGCAAATCCTGCCGCAATACCTACAATACCAATAATGATCGTTATGATGTCCATGTTTGTTAGGGTTTATATATAAAAAAAGCCTACATTAATTGCTTGTATAAACTCGTAAAGACAAGTTTTGAGCTAACTCACTGTTCAAGTTTCCCAGCCAAAAGGAGGGCATACTATAGTAGCGACGATTTGCTCATTCTAAATTGTTAGTGTTGAGTTTACCAATTGTGAACTAATGTAGGCAGTATCTTAGTTTCTGTAAAGAACGTTTAATTTTCGAGATATTGATCTAAAAGCGTGTTTAATCTTTTAATTCTTTCGATAGTTTCCTCTCCATCGATTGCATTATCAATTTGTTTTTGTTCTACTTGCGATGCAAATTGCAATGCACACATGGCTAGAACATCTTGTTTGTCACGAACCGCGTAATTTTCTTCGAACTGCTTGATCATGGCATCAATTTTTTTAGAAGCACTTCTAAGTCCTTCTTCCTGAGCGGGTTCAACCGTAAGTGGGTAAACGCGGTCGGCAATTGATATTTTAATTCTAAGCTTTCCGTCCATATTATTAATCTGATAGTTGCGCTATACAGTAATCAATTTCGCGAATTAATGAATTTATTTTAAGCTTTGTCTCTCTCTTGTTATTGTCGCTGCCAAGCAACGAATTGGCTATCTTAAGTGTTTCATTTTGCTTCTTCAAAGCTTCCATTTCCTCAGATTGTTTCTGGATAATTTGCGCAGCTTTGGCTAGTTCTAATCGTAATACTTGATTGTTTTGCTCAAAAGCCTTTGATTTTTCAAATAGCTTTTCAACTTTATATTCAAGAGTATCAATTATTTCTGCAATTACACTCATTATACATCCTATTCATTACTTAATCATACAAAGTTAGTATTCCTTTTTATTAATGCAATTTTTTATCGATTTTTTTACATTAAAAATAGGCAAATAAATGAAATTCAAGTTATTGTGTTTTTATGGGGGTTTTGCTCGGTTTTACCCTCTTAATTTTTTATCTTAGCAAAAATGTTGTTTATGAGATTTTCTGTACTTACCCTTCTGTTTTGTAATTTTATATTTGCTCAAGCACAATATCCAAAAGACTATTTCCGACCTCCATTAGATATTCCAATGCAGCTTTCGGGCAATTTTGGAGAACTAAGGCCGAATCATTTTCATGCTGGTTTTGATTTAAAAACGAATCAAAGAGAGGGGCTAAGTGTACACGCAATAGCTGATGGATATGTTTCTAGGATTAAAATTTCTACTTTCGGGAACGGAAAATGTATTTACATAACCCATGCAAACGGTTATACATCTGTTTACGGACATTTGCAGACGCCAGTTGGACCAATTTTGGATTATGTGAAAAAAACACACTACAAGGAAAAAGCGTATGAAATAGAAATGTTTCCAAAACCAGATGAACTTCCTGTTAAAAAAGGTGATATAATTGGACTTTCTGGAAATACAGGTTCGTCAGAAGGACCGCATCTTCATTTTGAAATTCGAGATACTAAGACAGAATTTGTGATCAATCCGATTTTCTTTGGCTTTGACCAAAATTTAAAAGACACCAAAAAGCCAACTTTGTCTAGTTTGTATGTTTATCCATTAGATAATGCTACAGTAAATCAGTCAAAACAGCCTTTGCTGGTAAATATGGCGCTTCAAAAAGACGGAACTTATCTAGCTTCAAAAGTGAAAGCAAACGGAAAAATTGGTTTCGGAATTAATGCAGTAGACACAGATGATGTATCGCATAATAAAAATGGGGTTTTTAATGTGTCAACTTTTTTAAACGGAAATCAGAATTATAACTATCAATTTAATACCTATTCTTTTGATGAAATGCGTTATGTAAATGCATTGATAGATTATTCTCGTTATAAAAAATCGGGACAGCGCGTGCAGAAACTTTTTATGAAAACGCCTTTTGCATTAAGCATTATCAAAACAGATTCTCTTCGCGGTATTGTAAAAGCAGAGCCTAATTTAACTTCAAATTATAAAATAGAAGTTTCGGATTATTTTGGGAATATGAATTCGATTACGGTTCCAATTGAATATGACGCTGCGATACCTCTTGTGGAGTCAGAGTCGGTTAATGGGAAATATTTCATCAAGTATAATAGAGATGCTAATTTTGAGAAAGATAATATGTCAGTTTTCTTTCCAGCTGGAACTTTTTACGATGATTTTAATATGAATTTTGATGTGAAAAATAACAAAGTTTATATTCATGATGATACGGTTCCTGTGCATTCTAATTTTACTATTACCATAAAAGATGACACTTATCCAGAGTCTTTAAGAGATAAATTTTATATTGCTAAAGGAACAAGTTTTAATGGAACCATTAGAAAAGGTGATGTTTTTACGGCGAAAGCAAAAATATTGGGAACATACGGTTTAGTTCTTGATACGATTCCGCCAGTTGTTAAAATTGCAAAACCAATTGAAGGAAAATGGATTAGTGATCAAAAGAAAATTGATTTTACAATAAGCGATTCTCTGTCTGGAATAAAATCGTATAACGGTTATCTAAACGGAAGCTGGGTTTTGTTTGAATACGAAAATAAAGCCAGAAGAATCACTCATACTTTTGAGGATCAATATTTAGCAGAAGGTGAAAATGTATTAAAAGTTGAAGTTGTTGATAATGTAGGAAATACTACTATCTTTGAAACTCGTTTTTTTAGAAGTCAACAAAAATAAAACCCAAAATCTTTGAGTTACAATAGGTTTACATTCGCTTTTCTTTTTTTATTTTTCAGCTGTATTGCTTTGGCTCAAAATGCTCGCGTGAAAGGGCTGATTTTAGATGCAGAAAAACATCCTGTTGCAAGCGTAAATGTCTCTTCGCAGGAAACTTCTGTGCAGTCTGATGCAAATGGATTTTATGAAATTGCAATTCCATCAAACAAAAAAGTTTCTCTGATTTTTACTCACCTTTCTTTAAAAATGATGAGTTTGACTGTCAGTTTAAAAACAAATGAAGTTTTTGTTTTTAATCCGATCATGAGCAATTCTGAAGAACAAATGGGAGAAGTTTTTGTTTCTTCTGGAAATAGAAAACGAGTTCAGGGAATAACATCAATTGATACCGAAACTATAAAGAAAATTCCAGGTGCCAATGCTGGAATCGAAAATATTCTAAAAACACTTCCGGGCGTTAATTCAAATAATGAATTGAGTACACAATACATGGTGCGTGGTGGAAATTATGACGAAAACCTAGTTTATGTAAATGAGGTAGAAGTATATCGCCCGTTTTTAATTCGTTCAGGACAACAGGAAGGATTAAGTTTTACCAATACCGATTTGGTTCAAAATGTTGAATTTTCCGCTGGCGGATTTCAGGCAAAGTTCGGAGATAAATTGTCTTCGGTTTTAGATATTACCTATCGAAAGCCAACTCGGTTTGGTGCTGCCTTTGAGGCAAGTTTTTTAGGAGGAAGTGCAGCTGTTGATGTGGTTTCGAAAAATAAAAAATGGTCAGCTGTAACAGGAGTCCGCTACCGAAACAATAGTCTTTTGGTAAATAGTCAAGATACAGAAACGAACTATAAGCCAACTTTTGCAGATATTCATACCAATATAAATTATGATATTTCTGAGAAATGGCAAATGAGCTTTTTAGGAAATATTTCTCAGAATAAATATTCGTATCAACCGTTAGTCCGCCAGACAAATTTTGGAACAGCAGATCAGCCTATGGCTCTTGCTGTTTATTATGATGGGCAAGAAAAAGATCAATACGATACTTATTTTGGTGCTTTAAAAACTACTTATAAAGCATCGCCTTCACTGACTCTTAAATTGATTGGTTCTTTGTTTCATACTACAGAACAAGAGCATTTTGATATTTTGGCACAATATCGTTTAGGAAATGTAAATGCAGAAGATTCAGAAAATGCATCTGCAGTTGATTTTACGCGGGGAATTGGTTCTCAGCTGAATCATGCTCGAAATGATCTCGACGCTTTAATTGCAAATATCGAATTGAAAGGAATTAAAGATTGGAAAGAAAGCCAATTGGAATTTGGTTTAAAATATACCAGAGAATCTATTCGAGATCGAGTAGTGGAGTGGGAAGTTATTGATTCGGCAGGTTTTTCTATTAATCCGCCGTTGGTTATTCTTCCAAAAAATAATCAGCCTTATGCACCTTATACGGGACCGCTTTTGCCATATCAGAATATTCGAGCGACCAATTTTAATACCATAAATCGATTCTCGGGTTACGCGCAATGGAACAAACAATCAGAAATTGGTTCGAGTCAGATCTGGTATCATTTGGGAGCGCGTTTTCAGGGTTGGAATGTTGCAGGAGCTCTAGAAGAAGGAAAAACACAATTTGTAGTAAGTCCGCGTGCGCAATTTGCGATAAAACCAGATTGGGATAGCGATATGGTTTTTAGAATTTCGGGAGGGTTATATCATCAACCGCCATTTTATAGAGAATTGCGTGATCTGGATGGAGTTGTAAATCCAAATGTAAAAGCTCAGGAAGCAGTTCATGTGGTTTTGAGTAACGATTATAACTTTAAAATGTGGAACCGCCCTTTTAAATGGGTGACGGAACTGTATTATAAATCGCTTTCAGATGTTAACGTTTATTCAATAGATAACGTTCGAATTCGTTACGTTGCTAACAATAATGCGAAAGCCTATGCACAAGGGCTTGATTTTAGATTAAATGGCGAATTTGTGCCAGGAACAGAATCTTGGATAAGTTTTGGATATTTGAAAACGGAAGAAAATTATGAAAACAAAGGTTATATAGCCCGCCCGACAGATCAGCGTTTGAAATTTGCGATGCTGTTTCAGGATTATATGCCAAATATTCCAAGTGTGAAAGTATATTTGAATTTGGTTTATAATACCGGTTTGCCTGGCGGTGCGCCAGCATATTCAGATCCGTATTTATATCAAAACCGATTGAATGATTATAGAAGAGCTGATATTGGTTTTGCAAAAGTTTTTGTAGATGCTAGTACGCAAAATACAAAAAAAGGCTGGCTGAAAAACTTTAAAGAATTAGCTGTTGGATTGGAAATTTTCAATCTTTTCAATAATCAAAACGCTATTACGAATACTTGGGTTCGTGATGTGTATTCAAAAAATCAATATGCGATTCCAAATTATATGACTTCGAGGGTTTTTAACGTTAAGATAAATGCGAGGTTGTAATCTGCTTCGCAATTGTTCAGTAAAATTCAATAAAACTCAAAAATACAATCAAAAATAGTATATTTGATAATTGTATATAATCATTGTAGATGAAAAAGTATTTTAAATATATCGCCTTAATACTTGTCGGAACAGTAATCAGCTGTCGAGAAGAAGTTCAAAAACCAAAAGTAAGTTATGGCGTTTCAAATAAAGTAAGTGTTACAAAAGCCGATACAACTCAAATTGAAATTGCAGATCTTCCTATTCAGTTGGAAGGGACTAATTATTTAATTCATCCAGTTGGAGATTTGAGAGTTTATGAAAGAGGCTCAAAAGCTCGTTATGGTTCTTCGAGTGTTAATGATGTGAGTTTTACAATTTCTAATTTAGGCGAGTATGAAATTACAGGATATCTTCAGAATTTAAAATTTCAAAAAGTAGATTCAGATTCTATCCGACCATTATCTGATAAACCAGTTCTGATTTTAACAGCAACGTATTTAAAAACGGTTGCAGATCGAACGCATAATAATGTGATGGTTTATACACTGACAGATTCTGATACCAATAAAGATGGTAAAATAGACACTAGCGATATTAAAACTTTATATTTAAGTGACATCAGCGGAGAAAATTTCACGAAAGTTTCAGCAGATCTTCAGGAGTTGGTAGATTGGAGTTTGATCGAATCTAAAAACCGTTTGTATTTTAGAACTATTGAAGATACAAATCAAAACGGACAGTTTGATAAAAATGATGTTCTTCATTACAATTATATAGATTTAGCTTCTAAGAAATGGGAGGTTAAGTCCTATAAGCCGATATAGTTTTTAATAATTTTTTTGAATGCATTCTGAGGAAGAAGTTGAAGGCTATGAAAAAGGAATTAAAATAGTGAAACGAATTTTTATGCCTATTTTTCTCCTTACTATTATTGGGGCATATTTCGTTGGAAATTCAATAGGATATATAGAAAGGGAATATAAAGAAGCTAATGAATATAGTTTTTCTGGAGTAGTTTATGAAAAGAAAATAGAAGGAGGAGATGGATATCGTTTTCCTCATTATTTATTTTTGAATTCAGGAATTAGATGGCAAGTGAGTAGTGAACTATATCATAAAATGGAGATTGGTGATTCTGTGATGAAAAAATCTAAATCTGATTCTGTTTATTATTATAAAAAGGATGGCCAAATAATCATTGAAGATCAAAATTTGGATTTTAGAAATAGGTATTTAGAAAAACTCAAAGAGAAATAATTATCTTAAGATTTTTTTCTGCACTTTTATTGATGCTTTTTAATCAGCATAAGAAAAAAAACTTAGCATCTTAGCCTCTCAGAACCTTAGCAATTTCAAATCAATATATCACTTTCTAGATCCGATTTTTCGATTTCAAAACCAAAACCTAAACGTTCAACTAATTCAATTACCAGTTTTTTGTACCAGTTTTCAGATTTTGGGTGAATGTATATTTTTTCGATCAATTGATTGATGTCGACGTTGATTTTTAATCCGTCGTTTAATTTGATGTCGCTTTTTGAAGTGTCACTCAGAATTCTAACTTCTCTTTCGTATTGAAAACTTTTTCTTTTAAATAAAAACGGAAAGAATAAATCATCAAACGGAATATATTCTTTTTTGTAGTCAATGTAATTTACTTCGCCAATATACTGATCAAAATTGTTTTCAGGTCTCACTGCTTTCTGTAGTCTTTTAATAGTAGATTGAATAGCTAAACCTTCATTGTTTTTGGTAAAAATTTGCCACATGGCAAAGGATTCATATTCGTTAATATGCCAACTGCTAATCGCTACTTTTTCGCGATGCGTTTTGTAGTAGTTCAAAAACTCTGGATTATCTGCAGCAAGTTTTTTAATCTCTTCGTAAGTCGGTTCGCTAAAAGTGCCTTCGTATTGGTCTTCAAACTTGTCCGAACGCGACATAAAAAGTTTCTTAGAAAGCAATAAATCAAGAAATTTAGATAAGTCTAGATATTTCCAAACAATAGTATCGGGATCGTCGGGAAGTTTTATGTTGGGGTTGTTAAGATACATTTTCTTTAGATTAAATGATTTCAATCTTTAACTAATCTAAAGTTATAAAAATAAACACAGATTAAAGAAATTAAACTGAGTTTTAATATTTCCTTAATCTGTGCATTATTAATTTAGCATTAATGATTTCTTACGATTCGAAAGACTGCATTGTTACCAGTTTATTGTAAGTTCCGTTTTTAGCAATTAATTCATCGTGGGTTCCTTGCTCAACGATTTTTCCTTTCTGCATTACTACAATCATATCTGCTTTTTGAATTGTAGAAAGACGGTGCGCAATTACGATTGATGTTCTATTCTGCATCATGTTTTCTAGCGCTATCTGAACAAATTTTTCACTTTCTGTATCCAATGCCGATGTTGCTTCGTCTAGAATCATAATCGGCGGGTTTTTTAATACTGCGCGAGCGATCGATAAACGCTGTTTTTGACCTCCTGAAAGTTTGTTTCCGCTGTCTCCAATATTGGTGTAAATACCTTTTGGAAGATCTTTAACGAACTCATAGGCATTGGCGATTTTTAAAGCTTCGATAATTTCATCATCAGTAGCGTCTAATTTTCCTAAAGAAATATTGGCTTTTATGGTGTCATTAAATAAGATACTGTCTTGCGTTACCAATCCCATCAAACTTCTCAGTGAGTGAAGATTCATGTCTTTAATGTTGATTCCGTCTATAGAAATTGAACCTTCGTTTACATCATAAAAACGAGTAAGCAGGTTTGCAATTGTACTTTTCCCGCTTCCAGATTGTCCTACAAGTGCAACAGTTTGTCCTTTTTTAATTTCAAGAGAAAAATCTTTTAGTACATTTTCGTCTTCATATTTGAAATTGATATTTTGAACCGTAATATTATTATCAAACGTTGTTTTCTCGATTGCGTTCTCTTTAGAAACAATTGTGTTTTCTTGATCTAAAACTTCAAGAACACGCTCTGCGGCAGCGTTTCCTCTCTTTACTCCATATGAAGCTTTAGAAATTGCTTTTGCTGGTGTAAGAATGTTGTAAGCCAATCCCATGTAAGCAATAAATGAAGGGCCGCTTAGGGTTTTATCAATCAAAACCATTTGACCTCCATACCATAATAAAATGGCAATAACGGTAATTCCCATAAATTCACTTGCTGGCGAAGCTAAGTTCTGACGGTTTCCTATTTTATTTGATAAATTGAAAAAACGCTGAGTTGAATTTTGAAAAACGGCATTGAAATAATTTTCAGAATTATAACCTTTTACGACTTTTAATCCGCCAATAGTTTCTTCAATCGTAGATAAGAAAGTACCTTGTTCTTCTTGTGCTTTTGTAGATTGTTTTTTCAATTGTTTTCCAATTAAAGAAATAATATAGCCTGAAATCGGAATGAAAATAAAGACGAACAATGTTAGTTTAGTGCTAATAATTAACATTGTTGTAATAGTGAAAATAATCGTTAAAGGTTCTTTTACGATAAGCTCTAATATGGCCAAAAATGAGTTTTGAACCTCATTTACGTCAGCTGAAATTCTTGAGATAACATCCCCTTTTCTTTTCTCAGAATAAAATGCCAAAGGAAGTTCCAATGTTTTTTTATACATCGCATTTCGCATGTCTTTTAAAACGCCATTTCGTAAAAAAGTAATAAAAAACATTGCTAAATAATCGGCTAAGTTTTTTAGTAAGAAAATCGAAATTATGATCGTCACCATTATGGCTAAAATATAGCCAGGATCGTGATTGCCTTTTGTAGTGGTTATGTAGTAGCTTAAATAGTCTTCACCATATTGCTGCAATTTTAAAATTCCTTCATAAACCGGTTTTTCATGTCTGGCTTTTGTCTGATCAAATAAAACTTGAAGCATTGGGATTAAAGCAACAAACGAAAGTGTGCTGAAAAGTGCATACAAAATATTGAAAAAGATATTTAAGAACGCATACTTCTTATATGGGTATATAAAAGGAACTATTTTTTTGAAATTACTCATTTATTTTTGGATATTATTTTTTCTGCTTGGTTATGCTTGTTTGAGTTTTAGCTAGTGAATTTGTACTGCACAAAATTAATCCAATTGGATTGTTTTCAATTTCTTTTTGGTTTTTTTTATAAAAAAAACTCTGATTTTGCATCTTTAAGAAATGCAAATCAGAGTCTTAATTGTTTGGAACTCCTTGCTTTTTAAAGGCTATTTGTAAATGGTGATACTTTTAAAAAGAGCTTACTTAATTCAATTTCATATCTGCGATAATGTTCTGAATTTTTCCGTCTAAGAATTTTTCTGCTTCATCAAAATCTGCAACCGATTCGATTTCGGCATTTACACTGATATAGAATTTGATTTTTGGTTCAGTTCCGCTTGGTCTCGCGCAAATTTTAGAACCATCTTCTGTATAATAAATCAGCACATTCGATTTTGGAATATCCATTGTTGATTCTGAACCGTCCAATAAATTTAAAGCAATAGAAGATTGATAATCTTCAACCATAATTACACGCTGGCCATTGATTTCTTTCAAAGGATTTTCGCGTAAATCGATCATCATCTGATTGATTTCCTGTAAGCCTTCCATTCCTTTTTTAGTTAAAGAAACTAAGAATTCTTTATAGAAACCATTTTCAACATAAAGCTGTAAAAGTTCTTTGTAAACTGAGCTTCCTGCTGCTTTAGCTTGAGCTGCAACTTCGCAGATTAATAAGGTTGCCGCAACAGCATCTTTGTCTCTAACGGCGTCACCAACCATAAATCCGAAACTTTCTTCACCACCTCCGATAAATTCAAGTTCAGGAAAATCTTTAATCATTTTTGCAATCCATTTAAAGCCAGTTAATCCAACTTTACACTCTACGCCATAGCTTGTAGCCAATTCCATCATCATTGGAGTTGAAACAATTGTAGAGCCAACGAATTGTTTTCCGTTAAGTTTACCTGCTTTTTTCCATTGTTTCAATAAGAAAGAAGTCATTAAAACCATGGTTTGGTTTCCGTTTAATAAAATCATTTTGCCATCATTGTTGCGAACAGCAACTCCTAAACGATCGCAATCAGGATCTGTTCCTACTACAATGTCAGAATTTGTTTTATCTGCTAAAGCCAAAGCCATAGTTAAAGCTTCTGGTTCTTCTGGGTTTGGCGATTTTACTGTTGGGAAATCTCCGTCTGGTACAGCTTGTTCTGGAACAATATGAACATTTTTGTATCCAGCTTGCGATAAAACATCTGGAATTGATTTTATAGAAGTTCCGTGCAATGAAGTAAACACAATATGAAGATTGTCTTTGGCTTCAGCTGGAGTATTAAAACTTGCGTTTTCGATAGATGATTTTATAAATGCTTTGTCAAGTTCTGTATCAATGTATTCAATTAAACTCTCATTTGCATTGAATTTGATTTTATCATAACCTAAGCTTTCAATCACATTGACAATTTCTTTGTCTTGTGGAGGAACAATTTGTCCTCCGTCTTGCCAATAAACTTTGTATCCGTTGTATTCTGGCGGATTATGAGAAGCTGTTAAAACAATTCCGCATTGGCATTTTAAATATTTAAGTGCAAAAGATAATTCTGGTGTTGGCCTTAAGTCAGAGAATAGGTAAACCTGAATTCCGTTTGCTGAGAAAACATCGGCAACAACTTTTGCTAAAGTATTGCTGTTATGACGACAATCATAAGCAATAACCACTTTTAAAGGCTCGTTTGGGAAAACTTTATGCAGGTAATCAGATAATCCCTGAGTGTTTTTTCCAAGCGTATATTTGTTGATTCTATTGTCACCAACACCCATAACACCACGCATTCCTCCAGTTCCGAATTCTAAGTTTTTGTAAAAACTCTCTTCCAGTTCTTTTGGAGAAGTGGTCATTAATTCTTTAACTGCAGCTTGCGTTTCTTGGTCAAATGTTGGTGTTAACCATTCATTGACTGCGTTTAGTATGTTTGGTGCTATATTCATTTTGATTTCGTTTTTATTTATCTAAAAATAGATTTTTATAGAGGGTTAACGGTGCTATATACAATATTTTTGTGCCTTAATTAAAAACGGATTATAAAATCCTGCGTAAAGACAAAAAAATTAAAAATTAACCTCTCTTGCTACTTTATATCTTGCTTCATTATTTTTTGTTCTTAAAATAATTTCACCCAAGAATCCTGCTAGAAATAACTGAGTTCCAAGAACCATGGTAGTTAAAGCAATATAAAACCATGGATTATTGGTGACTAAACTGTATTTCATTCCAGTATACATATGGTATAGTTTGGAAACTCCAATATATCCGGCAGCTAAAAATCCTATAATAAACATTAAGGAGCCCATAGCGCCAAATAAGTGCATTGGTCTTTTTCCGAATCTTGATAAAAACCAGATAGTAATTAAATCTAGAAAGCCGTTTATAAAACGCTCCATTCCAAATTTAGTCTCACCATATTTTCTAGCCTGATGAATGACTACTTTTTCTCCAATTTTTCCGAATCCGGCATTTTTAGCCAAAACAGGAATGTATCGGTGCATTTCGCCAGAAACTTCAATATTTTTTACTACGACATTTTTGTAAGCTTTCAATCCGCAGTTAAAATCATTTAGCTCAACACCAGAAGTTTTTCGGGCTGCCCAGTTAAATAATTTTGAAGGAAGATTTTTAGCTACAACAGAATCATAACGTTTCTTTTTCCAACCAGAAACCAAATCATATTTCTGAGCTGTAATCATTTCGTACAATTCAGGAATTTCGTCTGGACTGTCTTGCAAGTCGGCATCCATTGTAATGATAACATCGCCTTTTGCTTTTGCAAAACCAGCATGTAAAGCTTGAGATTTTCCGAAATTTTTCATGAAACGAATTCCTTTTACATTTGGATTTTCGTTAGAGAAACCTTCAATAATCTGCCAAGAATTATCTGTACTACCATCATCTACAAAAATGATTTCATAAGAGTAATTGTTAGACTGCATCACTTTAATGATCCATGTGTAGAGTTCTTTAAGTGATTCCTCCTCGTTTAGAAGCGGTATAAGTATAGATAAATTCATTTATATTTTTATTCTTGTGTAGATTTGCTTTTAAAAAATGCTGCGAAAATTAATCCGAAAATTGCGCTTACAACCATAGCAAAAACTGATCCTTTTAATAATTCAAATGTAGAATACGGATTGCTTTCTTTCATTTTGGCAACAGCTTCATTAATAGAAGCGGCTGGTGCGCCAAATTTCTGCATCATACCAATAGTATATTTGATCATAATTTCGCTCAAAGTATCTTTTGCGCCTGGATCAATTACATTAAACAATACAATGTTAAAAGTTGTAGATATTAAAATACCAATTACTGCCGCTATAAAATAAGTAGTAAAAGCGTCTTTAAAAGGGAAAACACCGTTTAAATCTCTTTTGGTTTTAGAAAGTAAAATAATACTAATTGTAAGACTTATTACGATTCCTATTATTCCCATCCACCAAGCTGTAAATAAATTTAAATCAACAGCATAGATAGTGGCAGTAACCAAAGCCGACGCAATTCCGATCATTACACCATACGTAATACCGTTCTTTTTTATAACTTCATTAATCATATTTCGATATGTTTAAAATTAATCCACAAATATAGTAATTCCCACTATAATCGGATATAAAAAAAGCTTTTCGAAATAAACTAAAAAAAAGTAGGCTAACTGTTTGTTTATTAAAAAAGAATTGTAAATTTGCACACTCAAAAATAATTAAATTTTTAAACAAAAAAGAGTATTATTTGTTTACACCTTTTTCTAACCATGAAAAAGCTTCAAAATAAAAGTGCTCCAAACAATAAATAAAAGAAAAGATGAAAAAAGGAATTCACCCAGAAAATTACAGATTAGTTGCATTTAAAGACATGTCGAATGATGAGGTTTTTATCACTAAATCTACTGCAGATACAAAAGAAACAATTGAAGTTGACGGAGTTGAGTATCCAGTTGTAAAAATGGAGATTTCTAGAACATCTCACCCTTTTTATACTGGTAAATCTAAACTTATCGATACTGCAGGACGTATTGATAAATTCAAAACTAAATATGCTAAACACGCTAAAAAATAATAGCTGTTTTAAATTATACAAAAGCCTTCCAATTCTGGAAGGCTTTTTTTATGCGTTAAATATTACTTTTCGTTAAAGTGGTTTTTTACTAAACCGGTAAAATATTTGTAACTTTGAAGCCAGGTAACCAAATCAAATTTTAACAAACACTCAATTATTTATGAACTACATTCTTTTCGACGGCCCCGTTCGGAATGCTTTATTACCCTTTACTTTTACAAGACCAGTGGCGGATATTTTGGTTGGAATTATGACAATTCGCCAGAAATGGGAAAAATATTTAGGTTCTACAATCACTACTATAACCGAAGAATATTTGTCTGAAAAATTTCCAATGGTTGAAATGGAAGAAAACGTTATGATCAACGCAGCGTATTTACCAAATGATACTCTTGCTGAGATGGTTTCTAATTTAACTGAAAACCAAGCGATTTTTAAAGGAGAAGATGTAATAGCATTTTTTACGAACGAGAATCAGGAAGAAGTCGATTTTGATTCTTACGAAATTATTCAGTACAACGAAGATTGTATCACGATTGAGCATACATGGGATATTTTTTCTAAAAATGATGCAGCGATTCGTCAGGATTTTAAATATCTAACTGAAGATCGTACGTCGCAGCCTATTCCAAAAAGCGTAAATGTAATTTCGCCAGAAAATATTTTTATTGAAGAAGGAGCAAAACTAGAGTTTGTAACTTTAAATGCATCAACTGGTCCTATATATATAGGTAAAAATGCCGAAATTATGGAAGGAACTGTAATTCGCGGACCATTTGCTTTGTGCGAAAATGCAATGGTAAAAATGTCAGCCAAAGTATATGGAGCAACAACTGTTGGGCCTGGATCTAGAATAGGAGGCGAGGTTAAAAATTCAGTTCTTTTTGCAAATTCAAATAAAGGACATGAAGGATTCTTAGGGGATTCTGTTTTAGGTGAATGGTGTAATATTGGAGCAGATTCTAATAACTCAAACCTAAAAAACAATTACGAAGAAGTCAAATTATGGAGCTACGAAACAGAAGGTTTTGCTAAAACGGGACTTCAGTTTTGCGGTTTAATGATGGGAGATCACAGTAAATGCGGAATCAATACCATGTTTAATACGGGAACAGTGGTTGGTGTAAGCGCTAATATTTTCGGAAGCGGATTTCCTCGCAATTTTGTTCCAAGTTTTTCTTGGGGAGGCGCTGCAGGATTTACGACTTATGTAACTAAGAAAGCTTTTGAAACAGCAAGGTTAGTGATGAGCCGAAGAAATATAGAGTTCGATGCAACGGAAGCTGCAATTATGGAGCATATTTTCGAAGAAACTAAAAAATGGAGAAAAGATTAATGAGGTAATTAGTCAATTTGAAAATTAGATAATTTTTACAACCCGACAGGTTTCAAAAACCTGTCGGGTTTTGTTATTTTATGGTTTTGAGAATTTTCTAATTTCCTAATTGACACATTCTCTAATTTTACTTATTTGTCAATCTTAATAAAATCTCCTTTTAAATTGAATTTTAATTCTAAACCATTGGTTAGTTTTGTTTCGTAGCCAGAACTTCCAAGTTCGATTTTGGTTACGTCTTCTTTAGGGAAGTTTGATTTTATATAAGAAGCAATTTTTTTGGGAATAATAGATTTTGGAATTTTATCATTTTTAGCATCCACTTCTTTCCAATTTCCTTTTTTATCAAATTCAATCTCAATTTTGTTGTCATATTGTACTTTGTACTCTGTAGAAAGAATTTCTTTGTCTTCTAATATGTAACTTGGCTTTTTCGATCCGAAATGTGTTTTTAGAAAGGTTTGTGCGTTTCCTGGTAAAGCTTCCTTCTTAATTACGGTTTTTTGAGCATTTGCAGTAAGTCCAAATAGTAATCCTGCAATTAAGTAGACGGTCAGTTTTAATTTCGTTCTCATATTTTGCTGATTTTTAAATTATTATACAAGGTAAGATTAAAATTTTAAAATGTGGTAAAACCAAGTAATGTTTCGTTCATTGCGATTTAGGTGTTATTTAATTGGTATATTATCTAATTGGCACATTTTCAAAATTATCTAATTATCAAATTGGGACATTATCTAATTAAATCTATCTTTGCAGCACGAAAAAAATGGGTAGTCAGTCAAACGATTAACCGATTAAACAAAATTCACAAACACAAATGATTACAGTTAATGATATTTCGGTTCAATTTGGTGGAACTACACTTTTTAGCGATGTTTCTTTTGCTATTAATGAAAATGATAAAATTGCCCTTATGGGTAAAAATGGTGCAGGAAAATCTACACTTTTAAAGATAATTGCAGGAGCAAACAAACCTTCAACCGGAAGTATTTCTGCTCCGAAAGAAGCTGTAATCGCTTATCTGCCTCAGCATTTGCTTACCGAAGATGGTGCTACTGTTATGGAAGAAGCATCAAAAGCTTTCAGTGAGATTTTTAAAATGAAATCTGAAATCGATGAGATCAATGAGCAACTGACAGTTCGTACTGATTATGAAAGTGACGAATACATGAAATTGATCGAAAGAGTTTCTGATTTAAGCGAGAAATTTTATGCTATCGAAGAAGTGAACTACGAAGCAGAAGTTGAAAAAATATTAGTTGGTTTAGGTTTTGAAAGAGAAGATTTCGCACGTCAAACTTCAGAATTTTCAGGAGGATGGAGAATGCGTATCGAGTTGGCGAAGATTTTATTGAGAAAACCAGATTTGATATTGTTGGATGAGCCAACAAACCACATGGATATTGAAAGTATTCAATGGTTAGAAGATTTCTTATTGACTCAAGCAAAAGCAGTTGTGGTAATTTCGCACGATAGGGCGTTTGTAGATAATATTACAAATCGTACGATCGAGGTGACAATGGGAAGAATTTACGATTACAAAGCAAAATATTCTCATTACTTAGAATTAAGAAAAGATCGTAGAATTCACCAACAAAAAGCGTATGATGAACAACAGAAAATGATTGCTGAAAATCGTGCTTTTATTGAGCGTTTCAGAGGAACATTTTCTAAAACAGATGCTGTTCAGTCTCGTGTCAAAATGCTTGAGAAACTAGAAATAGTGGAGGTTGATGAAGTTGATACATCTGCATTGCGTTTAAAGTTCCCGCCAGCGGCACGTTCTGGTCAATATCCAGTTATTGTGAAAGAAATGTCTAAAGCATACGGAGATCATGTTGTTTTTAAAGATGCAAATATTGTAATCGAACGCGGTCAGAAAGTAGCTTTTGTTGGAAAGAATGGTGAAGGAAAATCAACAATGATTAAAGCCATTATGAAAGAAATTGGTGTTGATTCTGGAAGTGTTGAAATCGGACATAATGCTCAAATTGGGTATTTTGCTCAAAATCAAGCGGCACTATTAGATGAAAATGCTACCATTTTTGAAACTATTGATAGTATTGCTGTTGGAGATATCAGAACGCAGATTAAAAATATTTTAGGAGCTTTCATGTTTCAAGGAGATGATATTACTAAAAAAGTAAAAGTGCTTTCGGGAGGTGAAAAAACGCGTTTGGCAATGATTAAATTATTGTTGGAGCCAGTTAACTTGTTGATTCTGGATGAGCCTTCGAATCACTTGGATATGAAAACTAAAGATATTATTAAAGATGCTCTACGTGATTTTGACGGAACTTTAATCTTGGTTTCGCACGATCGTGATTTTTTAGACGGTTTGGCTACTAAAGTTTTTGAATTTGGAAATAAAAGAGTAAAAGAACATTTTGAAGATGTAGCTGGTTTCTTGGCTCATAAGAAAATGGATTCTATGAGAGAAATTGAAAAATAAGTATTTTAAATATAAAATTCTAAAGGGCATAAGTTTAATTCTTATGCCCTTTTTTTATTGCTGTTTATTTTGATAACAGTATTTTAATGCAATTTTATTTACATAACGAATCTTTTTTTGTTATTTTAGTATTCTCATTTCGTGTTGACTAATAAAGAGTTAATTTTTTTTTGCCTAAAGACTATAAGTCGATTTTTAAAATCGCTATAGAGATTAACATTTCATTTATTTTAAGCCTATGAATAAAAGTCTACTCCTACGAATTCTTTTTATTATAACCCCATTTTTTTTACATGCCCAAGATAATGTCAGTCAAGGAACTGATAAAAAAGAAAATGAAGAAGTAAAATATCCACAGTTTCAATTAAAAGGACTTCTCCAAGCCAGATATTTGGAAAGTTTTGGCGATAATGTAGATGTTTTAGGAAATCAGCACTCAACTGGAGATGTAACCCAAAGTTCTTTTGATATAAAAAGAATGCGTGTTGGGCTAAATACCAAATTAAGCGAAACAACAGAAATTGTAATTCTGGTCAATCTAGCAGATTTTAAATCGGATACAAAAGGCAAAGTTCTTGAGAATGCCTACGGGAAATATACTTTTAATAAATATATTGCTTTAACAGGAGGGCAATTTCGTCCTGCTTTTGGTATTGAGGAGCTTGTTCCTGTAGATATTATTAAATCTTTCGATTTTTCGAATCAGTATTATGAATTCGGAAAAAATGGATGGACAAGTTTCCAAATTGGTGCATCGGCAACAGGAGCTTTTGATATTGGAAAAATTCCTGTGAATTATGCTGTTTCAGTTTTAAACGGAAACGGAAAAAATCAGGAAATGGACAAAGACAACGGAAAACAATTTTCTTCTAGATGGGTTTTTGGTTTGTCAAAAGAACATAAAATAAATCTTGGTTTAAACGGCGGTTTCGGAAAAGTTTTTAAAGAAGATGTTTTTGCAATCGGCGCAGATATTACAAGCGATTTTAAGCTGACGGATAAATTTAGTTTTGATTTGCAGATAGAATACAAGCAGGGAACAAACCATAATTTGTACTATTCGCTTCCAGTTACTGGCAGAACAGATAATGTTGCCGATTATCAGATGAGAGGAATTTATTTTCTTCCGAATTTGAGATATGTAGTAGATTATAAAAAGCTTACAGCACTTGAATTGTCTTGTCGTTACGAAACTTTCGATCCAAGTTATAAAATCAATTCAAATGTACGCACCACTTATACGCCAATGGTTAGTTTAGAATTCGGAAAATCGTATACAGGCCGTATTGAAATGGGATTTGAAATTGATAGATTCGATAAAAGTATTCCAGATACATTAAACTATAATAATGATTTGTTTTTAATTCAGTTGCAGCTCAGAATTTAATTCACCTTAATTTTTGTTTTTATGAAAGAAGTAAAAATTCCTCAGACTTTAATTACGCTGGCAGTTTTAGTTGCCATTTGGTTTATTCCGGCTCCAGAAGGTGTTGTGATAGAGGCGTGGCATTTATTTGCCATTTTCGTAGCTACGATTTTAGGAATCATCTTAAAAGCGGCTCCAATGGGAACAATGTGTATGATTGCAATTGCTTTAACGGCAATGTCTCAGGTTTTGGCTCCTGGAGATCCTGGAAAGTCGATTACATTAGCATTAAAAGGATTTGGCGATAAAGTAATTTGGCTGATTGGAATTTCGTTTTTTATAGCAAGAGGATTTATTAAAACAGGTCTCGGGAATAGAATTGCTTTTTTATTCATAAAAATATTCGGAAAAAGTTCTTTGGGATTGGCTTATGGTTTAGGATTGGCAGATTTGGTTCTAGCACCAGCTGTTCCGAGTAATACTGCGAGAGGAGGAGGAATTGTTTATCCGATTATGAAATCAATGTCGATGAGTTTTGGTTCCATGCCAGACAAGCGGGAGACACATAGAAAATTAGGGGCTTATTTAACTTTGAATAGTTATAATATGAATTTGATTGCTTCTTCTATGTTTTTAACAGGAACAGCAAGTAATCCGATGTGTCAGAAGTTTGCGCTTAATTTAGGAATAAAAATCAGCTGGATGTCTTGGGCGGCAGCAGCGATTGTTCCGGGTTTGTGTGCTTTTATTGTAATTCCGTTTGTTCTTTATAAAATTTATCCACCAGAATTAAAAAAGACTGGAGATGCTCCGCAGATTGCAACACAGAAATTGAAAGAAATGGGAGCGATCACTAGAGACGAATGGATGATGTTGCTTACATTTTTTATTCTGCTTTTCCTTTGGATGACGGGAGATTTATTTTCTATTGATGCAACAACAACGGCTTTTATCGGATTGGTAATTTTGCTTTTAACTTCAGTTTTGACTTGGGAAGATGTTAAATCAGAAAAAGGGGCTTGGGATACAATTGTCTGGTTTTCTGTTCTAGTAATGATGGCCAGTTCGCTTAACGAATTGGGTTTTATTGCTTGGTTTAGCGACTTAGTAAAAGCTCAAATTGGCGGATTAAGCTGGCAGATGGCTTTTCCGATCATTATATTGGTATACTTTTTTAGCCATTATCTTTTTGCAAGTGCAACTGCGCACGTTGCAGCAATGTACGCAGCCTTACTTGGTGTTGGAGTTTCGCTTGGAATTCCGGGATTATTATTAGCGTTTATGCTTGGTTTTGTCGGATCTCTTTACGGAACGTTAACTCATTATGGTCACGGTCCGGCACCTGTATTTTTTGGGAGCGGTTACGTTGACCTAAAGAGCTGGTGGGTCAAAGGGCTTATAACCGGTTTGGTTATGCTTTTAATCTATATGGTAATTGGAGGATTATGGCTCCGAATTATTGGATATTTTTAGATTCTAATTCCTGGAGGAAGCAATTCTTTATATCGAGGGTTTTTTTTGAAAAATGAAACAATCTTTGGGTGGATAGGAACTACTCTATAATTTTTTTCAGAGCTTAAATCTAATATGTTTTTAAGTAGCGTATTAATTGTTTCTTCGTCTTCGTATGAATCTGGTTTGTTGATCTTGGTTAAAAAGATTTTTTTTTCTTGAAATGAATACTCAACTGCTAACATTCCTTCAGGGATGACAGTTTCAAATTGGCGTGCAAAAGTGTTGTCTTTGATTTCCATAGTTACAGAAGATTCCATAGTAATTTCTTGTTAGGTTATTGGTAAATAGTGAATTTGGGACTCGAAATTTTATTGAAAGAAAATTCTTTATAAGTTTTAAATTCAAGAAATATTTCGAATTGCAAAGGTAATCATTTGATTTTCAATATTAAATTATTTTTTACAGCTATAAACTTTAAGTTTTTGTTTTGAACATGGATTTTTTTTGAATTGCTATAAAATAGGTCTGAAATTTGATTATCATGACATTAAAAAAAGTAACTTTATTTTTTACAATAAAGGTCTTATTGGTAATTTCATTTTAATGTTATGAGTAAAATTCCCGTATATTTTATGCCAGGTCTGGCGGCAAGTTCATCTATTTTTGAAAGAATAAAATTGGATGAAGATACTTTTGAAATGCATCTTTTGGAATGGGAAATTCCAAACCAAAAAGAATCTTTGTCAGATTATGCACTTCGAATTAGTAAAAACATAAAACACGAAAATCCTGTTTTAATTGGGGTTTCTTTTGGAGGAATTCTAGTACAGGAAATTTCAAAGCATATAAAAACACGAAAAGTCATTATTATATCGAGTGTAAGAAGTAATCATGAATTCCCGAAAAGAATGAAAATAGGGAAGAAGACAAAAGCTTACAAGCTAATTCCGATGCAGTTAATTCTTAATATTGAGAAACTTGCCAAGTTCTCTTTTGGTGAAAAAGTAAATAAACGTATTAAATTGTATGAGAAATTTTTATCTGTACGTGATTTAGGATATCTACAATGGGCCGTAGAAAGTGTAATTTTATGGGATCGAGATAAAATTGATGAAAATGTCGTTCATATACACGGAGATCAAGACGAAGTTTTTCCGATTAAGTATATCGACAAATGCATTTTAGTCAAAGGAGGAACCCATATTATGATTCTCAATAAGTATAAATGGTTGAATGAGAATTTACCTTCGATAATTTTGGAATAAAATTCCAATTCTTTCTAGATTTTAGCGCAATCTTGTCATTTCGACGAAGGAGAAATCTTCACGAGTAACTCTATAATCAAAATCGACAATCTTTGTCGAGCCACTTGTGGAAATGACAAACTAAGTCTTGGTCTTGTGTTATAAAGAAAATCTACAATAAAAAAATCCCAAACTCCTTTTGGAATTTGGGATTTTAAATATTAAAAATTAAAGAAAATTAGATTTTCTTCATTTGTTCTTTCATCATAGAGATTTGCTCTTTCAGCATACCTTGTTTGTCTAATTTTTTAGCTTCGTTAAGTAAATTAGTCGCTTCCAATTTTCTTCTGCGAGACATTGCAACTCCTGCAAGGTTTAATTTAGCTACAGCTAAATCCATATCCATTGATAATCCAAGTTCGATTGCTTTTTTGAAATGTTTCTCAGCTTGGTTAATATTGGTTTGAGATAACATGATACCTTGTAAGTAATTTAAGTATCCTTGTTGTTTTCTTACTAATGCACCTTCTGGATTTTTGATATATGATAACCATTTATTAGCACCTTCAAAGTCTTGTTTTCTTAATTTAAGGAAGGCTAAAAGGATGAATTCGTTTTTAAAATAAAGAAAAATTGGAATTGCAGTCAATAAGATAAGGAATATACCATTCCCAATATTACTTTCTGTAAATTGCCAAACGCCCGCCACTACAAGAAGTCCGGCCAAAATAAGTTTAATATTCTTGTGAAACATAATTATTGTAAATTTGTGATTGCAAAGATAGTAAAAGGAATTAAAAATATTTTTATAAAAGTGCTTGCCAGAAAAAAAAGTCTTTGTATATTTGCACTCGGTTTTTGAACAACGATATCCAAAACCAAATAACGAGTTAATAGATACCATTTTTAAAGATACAAAGCAATGAGCAAAAGAACGTTTCAACCATCGAAAAGAAAAAGAAGAAATAAGCACGGATTTATGGACAGAATGGCTTCTGCGAATGGAAGAAAAGTTCTAGCGCGTAGAAGAGCAAAAGGAAGACATAAATTAACTGTTTCTAGCGAGCCTAGACACAAAAAATAATGTTTGTATAAACATACATAAGGCGATTACTTTTTTAGTATCGCCTTTTTTTATACCTTGTCGGTAATAAATTTGTAACATTCTAGTTTCTAAAGCACTGTGAATGTTTTTTGAATACAATAATAACTACACAATACATACAAAATGCCTAAAGACACATCAATAAAATCAGTTTTAATAATAGGTTCAGGACCTATTGTTATTGGTCAAGCTTGCGAATTCGATTATGCGGGATCTCAATCTGCGCGTTCGATTCGTGAAGAAGGAATTGAGGTTATCTTGATTAACTCGAATCCAGCGACGATTATGACCGACCCATCTATGGCCGATCATATTTATTTGAAACCTTTAACGACAAAATCGATTATTGAAATTCTTAAGGAACATCCGCAGATTGATGCAGTTTTACCAACAATGGGAGGACAAACTGCTTTGAACTTGTGTTTGGAAGCTGAGGAAAAAGGAATCTGGCAGGATTTCGGAGTAAAATTAATCGGTGTTGATGTAAACGCGATCAATATTACAGAAGACAGAGAGCAGTTTAAGCAGCTTTTAGAAAGAATTAATGTACCAACTGCACCTGCAAAAACAGCTACATCTTACCTTGAAGGAAAAGAAATTGCTCAGGAATTTGGTTTTCCACTTGTAATTCGTCCTTCGTTTACACTTGGAGGAACTGGAGCAGCGGTAGTTTACAAAAAAGAAGATTTTGATGAGCTTTTAACTCGCGGACTTGAAGCTTCTCCAATTCACGAAGTTTTAATTGATAAAGCTTTGATGGGATGGAAAGAATACGAATTAGAGCTTTTGAGAGATAAAAACGACAATGTCGTAATTATCTGTTCTATCGAAAATATGGACCCAATGGGAATCCATACTGGAGATTCTATCACAGTTGCGCCTGCAATGACATTGTCTGACACGACTTTCCAAAAATTACGTGACTACGCTATCTTAATGATGAGAAGTATCGGAAATTTTGCGGGAGGATGTAACGTACAATTTGCAGTTTCGCCAGACGAAAAAGAAGATATCGTAGCAATCGAGATCAATCCTCGTGTATCTCGTTCTTCTGCTTTAGCATCAAAAGCAACTGGATATCCAATTGCAAAAATTGCTTCTAAACTAGCTTTAGGATACAACTTAGATGAATTGCAAAATCAAATTACAAAATCTACTTCGGCTCTTTTCGAACCAACTTTAGATTATGTAATCGTAAAAATACCACGTTGGAACTTCGATAAATTTGAAGGTTCAGACAGAACTTTAGGTCTTCAGATGAAATCTGTAGGTGAGGTTATGGGAATCGGACGTTCTTTCCAAGAAGCACTTCACAAAGCAACTCAATCTTTAGAGATTAAGAGAAATGGTTTAGGAGCTGACGGAAAAGGATATAAAAATTACGAACAAATTATCGAAAAACTAACTTATGCAAGTTGGGATCGTGTATTCGTAATCTACGATGCAATTGCAATGGGAATTCCATTAAGCACAATTCACGAAATTACAAGAATCGACATGTGGTTCTTAAAGCAATACGAAGAGCTTTATACTTTAGAAAAAGAAATTTCAAACTACAAAGTTTCTAATCTTCCAAAAGAATTATTGCTTGAGGCAAAACAAAAAGGTTTTGCAGACAG
Organism: Flavobacterium sp. PLA-DH12; assembly: GCF_059511845.1. Lineage (NCBI taxonomy): Bacteria > Pseudomonadati > Bacteroidota > Flavobacteriia > Flavobacteriales > Flavobacteriaceae > Flavobacterium > Flavobacterium sp. PLA-DH12. Next base: position 38,538 of record NZ_JCAMPD010000005.1, on the reverse strand, counting down.
ACAAATCGCTCACATGATGAGCTGTCTGGAAAGTGAAGTGCACACTTTACGTATGAACATGAACATCAACCGTGTATTCAAATTGGTTGATACGTGTGCGGCTGAGTTTAAAGCTAAAACACCTTATTACTACTCAACTTTTGAGGCAGAAATCGAAAAAGCAAATGGAGAGCGTTATGTAGATAACGAAAGTATCCTGACAGATAAAAAGAAAGTAATCGTTCTAGGTTCTGGACCAAACAGAATTGGTCAAGGAATCGAATTTGATTATTCTTGTGTACACGGAGTTTTGGCAGCTAAAGAATGTGGTTACGAAACGATCATGATTAACTGTAATCCTGAAACGGTTTCTACAGATTTCGATACAGCTGATAAATTATACTTCGAGCCAGTTTTCTGGGAGCATATTTATGACATTATCCAGCACGAAAAACCAGAAGGTGTAATCGTACAGCTTGGAGGTCAGACAGCTCTTAAATTAGCAGATAAATTATCTAAGTACGGAGTGAAAATCATCGGAACTAGTTTTGACGCACTTGACTTAGCAGAAGACAGAGGAAGATTCTCAGATTTATTGACTGAATTAAACATTCCTTTCCCAAGATTCGGAATCGCTGAAACGGCTGATGAAGCTTCAAAGTTGGCTGATACTTTAGATTTCCCACTTTTAATTCGTCCTTCTTATGTATTAGGAGGTCAGGGAATGAAAATTGTAATCAACAAAAAAGAGCTTGAAGAGCACGTTATCGATTTGTTGAAAGCAATTCCAGGAAACAAATTATTACTAGATCACTACTTAGCTGGGGCAATCGAAGCTGAAGCTGATGCAATCTGTGATGCTGATGGAAATGTTTACATCATCGGAATTATGGAGCACATCGAGCCTTGTGGAGTTCACTCTGGAGATAGTAACGCAACATTGCCTCCTTTTAACTTAGGAGAATTTGTAATGCAGCAAATTAAAGATCATACGCATAAAATTGCAAGAGCTTTAAAAACTGTAGGTTTAATCAATATTCAGTTTGCGATTAAAGACGATACAGTTTACATCATCGAGGCAAACCCAAGAGCTTCAAGAACGGTTCCGTTTATTGCGAAAGCTTACGGAGAGCCTTATGTAAACTACGCTACAAAAGTAATGTTAGGCCATAATAAAGTAACTGACTTTGATTTCAATCCACAATTAAAAGGATACGCAATCAAACAACCAGTTTTCTCTTTCAGCAAATTCCCGAACGTAAACAAAGCGTTAGGACCAGAAATGAAATCGACAGGAGAAAGCATCTTGTTTATTGATGACTTGAAAGATGATCAATTCTACGAATTGTACTCTAGAAGAAAAATGTATTTGAGTAAATAATCTCAAATTCTAGTATAAAAAAAGCTCCAATGAAAATTGGAGCTTTTTTTATTTTAATTGGTTTTAAACTTTTATTCGCTTTGACTAAAAGTCATATTGTCTCTAGTATTTTTCTGAACTGAAATTGCACCGAACAAAGCTAATAGAAAAGCAAAAGCATAAAACCCTTTTTCGCTTGGCAGAATTGTTGCATTCCAAAGTCCAACAACTAAAAGAACGATTGAAAGTAAAGTTCCAAACCAGCAGATTCCGTAATATATATCAGTTACAGGAAGTTTTTCAAGACGGTCTCTTACACTTTTTTGCAATGAAACAACAGCAAAAAGTCCGAACATTAAAACAGTGAAATAATATCCTTTTTCGTTTAATAGCATTTCAGCTCTGGCAAGTCCAACAATAAAGCCAACTGTTCCTGCTCCAAGAGCAACCCAAGATGCCGCGATAAAGGCATTTGATGTTTTTTGTATCATAATTTATTATTTTGGTAAGAAGCAAATATAATTAAATTAGATTCAGAATAAAATAATTAGCAGTTATTTTGTTCAGTAAAATCTCTCAAATAAGTAAAAAGAAAGAGCTCCGTAGTTGGAGCTTTTCTTATTTAAAAAGTAAGAAGTTTTTATTTTTTCAGCAATTGTTCTAAAGGTTTTAACTGTTCCATGTCTATTTTAGATTTCTGTAAAACAGACATTAAAGTCATAATATTATTTGGGTTCATATCTTTGCCTAACACACGAACTACTGCAAAACCATTTTCTTTTCTGTTGGCAAAAATGACAAACTCTTTTATATCGTCATCACTTCCAACATAGCTTACAGAGGCACCGTCTTTTCCAGAACCAATCTTCATCAATTCTTGATATTTCGGATCTTTTAAAATGGCTTTTACTTTGTTTCTTTCTGTTTCAAATTCTGCTTGATTATTTTGATCCGCTTTGAAAGCTAGAATGTTCATTTTGTCAAACGAATTTAAAGCTTCACTTTGTTCTGCTGATAATTTTGTTTTATCAACATTTAGAATAGTTGGTGAAACATCTAATGAAATAAAATCTTTTTTCTCTGAATTTTCGACAAAATATTTTTGAAGTGAAGGTTCGGAATTACAGCTTCCTAAAGTTAGTAGAGCTGTAAGTGCTATGATGAAGATATTTGTTCTCATTTTATTTTTTGCCTTTTGAAGCTTTTTTTAAGTCTGTTCCTCCAGGAAGCTGCATCTTATCTGTTAATACTGAGATTTCGTTTAGATCAAAATTACCCGTTAAAGATAATAAAACAGTTTCGTCGTTTTTGGCACCATCAACATACATTAAAAGTTCTTTTATCTGTGTATCAGTAGCACCAGATTTTACCATAATTCGAACGTTTTTTCCGCTGTCATTTACTCGCATTAATTCTTCTAGACCGGCTGTTTTTACATATTTGTCGGCAGTAGCTTTCATATCGGCTTCGATTTTTGGATTTTTAGTGGTAAACACTTTTAAATAATCCAGTTTTTTAATTAAAGCAATATATTGCTGTGTCTCTTTATCAGACGGGTCAGATTTTACTTTGCTCATTAAATCGAACATTTTTTTGTTTACAATTACAGAAGTTACATCGTCCTGACCATCAAATTTGTCAAAAGCACCTTGTGCATAAAAAGTGGTAGAAACGAATGCGAAGACTAAAGTTATAATGAAATTTCTCATGATTATTTTTTGTTTAATTACTGTTTAAAGATTTTGTTTTTTGATTGTTCGTATTCTTTAATGTACTGTACACTTTCAATACCTACATTAACATTGTTTGATAATAAAGCCAAAGCCTTTTGAGTTGCTTTTAAGGCTTCTTCGGGATCATCGTAAGTTCCTAATTCTGTTTGCGAAGCTACTGCAGCAGTGTCATTTTTTTCGCTAACAAAAAAGTAGGTTCCGATGCCCAACAAAACAACAGCAGAAGCCGCAATCGATAACCACGCTACGTTGCGTTTTTTAGATTGTAGTGGAATCTCATACGTCGATTTCTGTTCTTTTGCTTGAGAGAAATAGCCAAACATAGGTTTGTACTGCTCCAAATGCTGCGCAACATTTGGCGAAGAAAAATATTCTTTTAATTGATTTTCTTCGGCAATAGAAGTTTCTCCCTGAAAGTATTTTTCTAATATATCTTCTATTTTATTTAGTTCCATAAAGGTGTGTATTTGTCATTGATTCTCTAATTTTTTTTCTCGCTCTCGAAAGTGCCACGCGTATTGCGGTTTCGTTCATATTTACGATTTTGGCTATTTCTTCAAATTCATATTGTTCAACATCCCGAAGCTGAATTAATAGCTGCATTTGTTCGGGCATCTCGTTTATAATTTTTTCAACCCATTCTAAACTATCTTGATCCTCTATTTTTTTGTCCAATTGCGGCTGCCGATCGGTAAAATTATTATGAACAATCTGCAGATTGCTAGCTCTTTTAGATTTTAACTGATCGAGACAGTAGTTTTTAGTCATAGTCATTGCCAATGCTTCAACACTATTGTAACTTTCGAGATTGTCTTTTTTGTTCCATAATTTTACCATTACTTCCTGGGTTGCATCCTCTGCTTCTTCAGTACTTGTAAGCAATCTTTTTGCCAGACGAAAAACTTTGTCTTTAAAAGGATTTATTAATTCTATAAATACAACTTGGTTCATTAATCTGATGGTTAATCGTTAGCTTATATATTCAAGACGAGGCACAATTATGTTTGTTACAGCAAAAAAAGAAAATATTTTTTTATGTAAAAAAAATACTGCTTTAACGATAAAGCTTAAACTAAAGATACTACTTTTACGTTTATTCAGAATATAGATAACCTACACGATATGAAAACAACTTTAAAGAGCATTCTTTTTCTCTTTTTATTCTCTTTTTCTTTACAGTCTTGTGAAGATCAGGATGATGTAGCTGCTCCAGCTGACCTGCAGATTAATAATTTTATATGGAGAGGATTAAATGAAGTTTACTTATGGCAACAAGATGTTCCAAATCTAGCTGATGGCCGTAATTTACAACCAGATTTTAATCAGTTTTTAAGAGGATATTCTCATCCCGAAGATTTATTTGAAGATTTATTAAACAGACCAGTTAGTAAATATCCTAACGGAGATGCTATTGATCGTTTTAGCTGGATTGTTGAAGATTATACTGTTCTAGAACAGGAATTAGGCGGTGTAACTAAAAATAATGGTGTCGATTTTAGGTTGAGTCGAGTATCTTCGACATCAAATGATGTGGTGGGGTTTGTGCGATACATTATTCCAAATTCTGATGCCGCTACTAAAGCAATTAAACGTGGAGATTTGTTTACTAGTGTAAACGGGACAAAACTTACTGTTTCTAATTATCAGCAGCTATTATTAAATCAAGATAGTTATACTTTAGGTTTGGCAGATTATAATGGAACGAGTTATGTTCTAAACGGGAAATCAGTTGCCTTAACTAAAACTGTTTTAGAAGAAAATCCTATTTTTATTAATAAAGTGATTACTTCTGGAAGCCATAAAATTGGTTATTTGATGTATAATGGTTTTTATTCAAGTTATGATGATAGATTAAATCAGGCCTTTGGAGAATTAAAATCGCAAGGAGTTACAGATTTGATTTTAGATCTTCGATATAATGGAGGAGGAGCAGTGCCTTCTGCTATAAGGCTTTCTAGTATGATCACAGGACAATTTGACACTCAGGTTTTTGCAAAAACACAATTTAATACTAAGTGGATGAAAGATATGACTGCTGAGGATTTGGAAAGTTTGAATTACAGATTTGTGAATAATATTGAAGGTAAACCATTAAACAGTTTAAATTTAACTACAGTTTATATTATTACTACAGCAAGCACAGCCTCTGCAAGTGAATTGGTTATTAACGGCTTAAAACCATATATCAATGTAGTTCAGGTTGGAGAAACTACAATAGGTAAAAACGTTGGCTCTTATACCATTTACGATTCAGAAACTTTGTTTTCTAAAAAAGGAATCAATCCAAATCATAAATATGCGATGCAGCCTCTAGTTTTTAAAATCTCAAATTCTGCAGGTTTTGGTGATTACCAGCAAGGTTTGCAACCTACTTATCCGCAGCTTGAACATGTGAGTACTTATGGTGTTTTAGGAGATACCTCTGAGCCTTTGCTTAATCTGGCTATTTCTAAAATTACAGGATCTACAGCCAAAAGAACTCTTAATGATAATTCTGAGCCGGATACTCCTTATTTGACAGATTCAAAAATCATTAACGGATTAAGACACGGAATGTACATTCAAAATCCATTAAAAAACTAAAATACAATAAATAGAAAAGGCTTTCAGAAATGAAAGCCTTTTCCATAAAAAAAACAAAAACTAATTCTAAAGGTTAAAATTAATCGTTAAAGTAGAATCCGTTTGGACCAACACCAACAGTTAATTCTTTTAATAAACTTCCGCTGAAGTTATAAATATAGGCTTTGCTGTCTGTTTTAAAATTTCCTCCATCTGAAAGGAAAACGCGGTTGCCTTTTACTGCAAATCCGTAAAGGTATCCAATATCTGAAGTAGCCGTGAAAAGTGGGCTAGCAGAAGCTGTTGTTGCAGCCGTGTTAATTGAGTATACTGAGTTTCCTACTGTATAATAAACTTGGTTGTTTTCGATGTCTAAATATCCAGCAACTCCTTGAGATTCTGGAATTTCAATTTTAGAAACTGATTTGTCAGAGATTTTAACTTTTATAATTTCGCTGCTTTGTGTAAAAGAAGGACGTAAGATAAAAAGCGTTCCATTTTCTTCCTCAATAGAATCTGAACCAGAACCAATTGTTATTGGAGCTTCTAAAGCTTTTGTGTTGATATTGTAAATTGAAAGCTTGTCACTACCGATAGGATCTGTAATGTATAATTTTCCGCTTTCTTCAACAATTCTATTTCCAGTTGTATTTAGGTTAATTTTAGATTCAACAAGATTTGTTGCTAAATTAATAATAGCAATATAATCATCTGTAACAGAATCATATGAGTTTGCATTGGTTACATAAGCTTTGCCATCTTTTACAACACCATATCTTGGATTAGCCAATCCGCTGTCAACTTTAGCGATTAGCTTAAAAGTATAACGGTTTACGATGTTTATTACGTTAGATCCGCCAGCAATTATATACGCTCTGTCTCCGCTGAAAAAGATGTTTTGAGCAAATTTTCCAAGTACATCAGATCCATTTTCTGCTTTATAAGCGTCTTTAGTAAAAATGCTGAAATCATCGCTAGAAAATGACACCGTTCCAGCATCTGTGCTGCCTTCATTTAAAATAAAAAAACCATTGTCGTAAGCACCTTTTGGACCATCGTTGTCATCGCTTGAACAAGAAGCAAATAACGAGATGCTTAACGCTATTAAAAGTAATTTACTAAACTTCATATATTAAAATTTTAAGGTTAAATACATATTGAAATTGCGACCAGGCATTGGTCTGTTTTCTAGACTTTCGTAGTCTTTATTAAAAAGATTTAAGACCTGAAAACCTACTTTGAAAGAATCTAAAAATTTAAGATCATAATCGATTCCGATATTTGAAATCGTATAATCATTAATAATTTCATCTGGATTATTATCGGCTCTTGTGTAAACAAAACCGTTATAAAGAATTTGATAATAAGCGCTTATTTTATTTCGAGAATACGAAAATGCTCCTGTTGCTTTATTAAATGGAACGAAAAAGATCTGATTTTTCGTTTTTTCGTCTTGTGAGATTGTATAGGCATAAGTGGCATTTAAAGCAAAATTGTTTTTACAATAACTTTTTTTCCAACCTAAAATAGTTTCAGTTCCATAACTATTTACTTTGTCTTGATTTTGTGGAGTCCAAATGCCATTTGCACCTGGAACCCATTGCAGCATATCGGTAATTTTCATGTAATAAAAATTCTGCGTCCAAGTCAGATTTTTGAATGTAAAGACATTGCCAATTTCTCCTTGATAAGAGCTTTCAGGTTTTAAGTTCGGATTTCCTCCTTCGTCCCAATACAAATCGTTGTAAGTTGGAATTCTAAAGTTTCTAGAGACATTCAGTTTTAGATTGTACCAATCGTTGAATTTGTAAGAAGATCCTAAATTGAATAAAACGGGCGATTTGTAATTATTGGTAAATTCTTTTCTAACGCCTAATTCGTTTTTCCAATTAGTGCCAAAATCTTGTCTAATCAACAAAGCAGCAGAACTTATTTCGCGAATATGGCTTCCAAAACTGGTTCCGTAACCATTTGTTCTACTGTAATCTACAATTCCGTTTACATGAGTTGCTTTAAATAAATGATAATCGACATCTAACTTCGTAATTAAATTTTCAGTTTTTCCGTAACTATAATTTTTTAAAGAGTTATCAGCAAAATATTGATAGTTTTCAAAAATGTAAGCGGTTTTGAAATTGGTTTTAAGTTTTCCGAAACTTCCATCGTATTCCAATAAGTTTCGGTTAAATCCATTTATGTATTTGCTTTTGGTTTCAGATTCTACTACTAACGAAGTATTACGGTCGGTGTTTGAACTTTGGCTGTAAAGCTTTAAAATATGATTTTGGTTGAATTTATATCCAGCATTAGCACTCAGGGTAATGATGTCATATTGTCCATTCTGATTCCATCTTTGTTCGCCTCTCCAAGTATATCGATTTAAATATTTATAATCGTTTGTCGAGCTATTTTTTGAAAGTCCAATTTGGGCGCTCCATTTTTTGTTAGAAATAGAAGTTTTATAATTAATCCCAATCGTATTAAAACTGCCGTAATCTAGTCTTAAGTTATTCTCAAATCGATTAAAAAATAACAAATCGTTATTTAAATGTACAGTACCTCCAACAGCCCCGCTTCCGTAAATAACGCTTCCACCACCTGCTTTAACGCTTATTGAATTATAATCGGAACCAGAAATTGTATTAAAATCGGTGCTTCCATTCATTTGAGAATTGATGTTTATTCCGTTCCAAATTACTGCTGTCTGTGAAGAAGTTGTTCCTCTGAAAGAAACAGTAGAAAGCATTCCGCGTCCATATTCTTTAAAATATAAAGTCGAATTAAAATTTAATAAATCGGTTAGAAGAGCCTCGTTTTTATTGATTACAGAATCGTTGAGTTTTAAAACAGACTGAGAAACTGAATAGGTTTTTAAATTTTTGTCTGAAACCAAGACTTCTTTAAGACTGGTAATAGAATCGTTTTGCGCCGAAATAATCTGGCACATTATAAAAGAGCAAAAAGCAAAAAGTTGTTTTAAAGTCATAATTCCGTCACTCTTTTTCCCGAGAGTTCTATAAATTGTTACAAAGGCAGGTCTCCTGGCTTGCGTCTTGCTGTTTACCTTCCCATCACGCCGGGCGTGACAGTGGTTTGTAGTTAACAGCAAGCATTCGTTTTGAACTTAGCTTACAGTTGCGGGTACAGCTCAAGAATTTACTTGATTCCCTTTTAATGTGTTTTTAAATCAAAAACACAACCTTAATTTGCTGCAAAGATAAAGTTAAAAATATTGATTATTCAAATTTGTTTTACGTTTCATGAAAAATTATAAATAATTTGCATTAAAAATCGATTTTTATAACTTCTCCGAAATCAACTTTATTATTGAAAGCATCTTTCAATGGCAGTGAACTCTGATGGCACAAAATGCTTCTGATGATTCCGGCATGAGCAACAATTACAATTGGCTGGTTAATTTTTGAAATTTTATCGGATAAAAAATTACCAACTCTTTCGTGTAATTCAACAAAGGATTCTCCATTTGTAACTTTAATGTTTACAAAATCTTCCATCCACGGATTAAGTTCTTCAGACGGAATTTCGTTCCAGTTTTTCAATTCCCAATCACCAAAATTCATTTCCTTTAAGCGTTCGTCTTCCTGATAAGAAATGGTTTTAATATTTTCTTGAATATGCTTTGCTAATGTAACGCAACGCTTCAAGGGACTCGAGAAAATAATTGCCTCAGAAGGAAGTTCAGAAATAATTTTGTCAAAGATTTCATTAAAAGGAACAGCAATATCAACGTCTGATTGTCCATAGCAGATTCCTTTTTCGCAGACGGTTTCGGTATGACGAACTAGATAAATTTCCATAAAAATAAAATGCTTAAGTAAAATACCACTTCGCAAACCTGTTGTGTAGCTCCAAGACAATCTCCAGTATAACCGTCAATCCATTTTTGAAAATATCGCGCTAAAAAATATCGAGTTATAAAAACAGGAATTACCGCCAAAAGAAGTTTCACATCAAAAAAAGAAAATACAAGTAACGGAATTAATCCAAAAAAGAAAGAGCCAAAAACTTCTTTCCAAGTATATTGTTTCGCAATTGGTTTGCTTTTGCTTGAAGCATCATCACGAGAATATTCGTGTGTGAAAATAATGCTTATTGCTGCGAGACGACTTAGTGAATGAGCGGAAATGAATAAGAGGTAAATTAGTAAAATGTTATTGGTGAAAAGTAAAATGGATTCTGAAAGCAGTTTGAATTTTAATAGAAAAAGTAAAACCAATCCAATTGCTCCGTAAGCACCAATGGCGCTATCTTTCATAATCATTAAGATTTTTTCTTTGGTCCAGCCTCCGCCAAAACCATCACAGACATCGGCAAATCCGTCTTCATGAAATGCGCCGGTAGTTAAAATAGAAGCAATAATCGCTAGTATAACAGCAATTTCTGATGAAAGAAAAAATGAAAAAAGATAAAAAGCCAGAAAGGAAATACTTCCGACAATCCAACCAATAAAAGGGAAATATCTTGTGGCTTTATTTAAATAATCTGGATGATGTGTAATGTTTTTTGGGCACGGAATTCTGGTATAAAACATTAGACAGGTGAAGAATATGTGTAGTTCTTTTTTCATTAGATTATGATTATTTGGCTAAAGCCTCTATAGTAGCAAATTTATAACCTCCAGATAAATCTGGAGGCAATTCAGGAATAAAATTTAAAAAAATGATTTTTATGGATTGCCAATAAATTTAGATATTGGTTTGTTTATAAGTAATAAGAAAGATTTTAGCCGTTTTTTTTTTGAGATTAGTTACATTCAAAAAATGGCTATTAATTCTTCACATTTCATTAGATTATGATTATTTGACTAAAGCTTCTATAAGTAGCAAATTTATGATCTCCAGATAAGTCTGGAGGCAATTCAAAAAAAAAATTTTTATAAAAATTTGGTTTTTGATGAATTGCCAACATCTTTAGATGTTGGTTTGTTTATAGGTACTTGTAAAGGCTTTAGCCAAATTTTTCATAAATGCTTAAAACCAAATTTGATTATAAATTCATCATATTCTTCTTGAAATGTTTTCTTTTTATGATGCTCTTCTTGGTTCTTAATATAATCTCGAACTTTATCTACAATAGATTCTGAAACTGAAACTGCAAAATATTCATCCTGCCATTCAAATCTATCTCTTGTTAATTGATTTTTATTAATCCAATATGAAGATTCACCTTTTAAAAGTTGTATTGTTTTCTGAATTGTTTGATTATTTCCTAATGAAATTAAGCAGTGACAATGATCAGAATGCCCGCTAATAAAATCAAGATAAATTTCTTTCTTTAATGCATTTTCTTTTATGTGATTCCAGACTTTTTGGCGAAGATCAATTGTATTTAAAAAGGGAATCTATTTTTGGTACTCCAAACACAATGAATATAAATTTTTGTAAAAGGCATGTAATAAATAATTTCAATTAGAAATTCAAAGCTATGAACTTTAAAACTTAAAAGAAAGTTATTTCTTACTTATGCCAGCGCTTTCAAAACTGGCCATTTCATTTAAAAAAGTCTCAGCCGATTTTAAAATTGGAAATGCTACAGCGCAGCCGGTTCCTTCTCCCAAACGTAAATCAAGATTTAGAATAGGTTTTGCTTCTAAATAATTTAGCAATTCTGAATGCGCTTTTTCGGCAGAACAATGGCAAAAAATAGCATTTTGATTGATGTTCGGATTTATTTTGGAAGCAATTAAATAGGCCACAGTACAAATGAAGCCATCAACTAAGATTAGCATTTTATTTTCAAAAGCTGCTAGCATTCCGCCCGCCATTTGAAGAATTTCAAAACCTCCAAAATAGGAGAGTTGTGTCATTAATTCGGTTTGACCAGAATAATTATCTAATGCTTTTTTAAGTACATTTTGTTTTAAAAGCAGTTTTTCGTTTTCAACTCCAGTTCCTTTTCCGATACATTCTTCAATTGGAAAACCTGTTAAAAGACTCATTAAAACAGAAGCTGTCGAGGTGTTTCCAATTCCCATTTCGCCAAAACCGATACAATTTGAACCAGATTCTGCAATGTTTTCGACAATCGATTTTCCTTTCTCAAAACACAATTGCACTTCAGATTCGCTCATTGCAGGAACGTGCAGAAAAGACTGCGTTCCTTTGGCAATTTTTGCATCGATTAATTTTGCATTAGTTGGGAAATCATAATTTACGCCTGAATCTACAATTGATAATTCGATATTATTCTGATTGCAGAAAACGTTTATAGCAGCACCGCCGTCTAGAAAATTATTGACCATTTGTCGTGTAACATCTTGCGGATAATCACTTACGCCATGATTTGCAATTCCGTGATCGGCTGCAAAAACTACGATATTAGGTTTTACGATTTTCGGATTTAAAGTTGCAAAAACCGTTGCCATTTGAAAAGCTAATGCTTCTAAAGTTCCCAAAGAACCAACAGGTTTTGTTTTCGAATCTATTTTGTCTTGCAAAAGAGTATAGAAATCGGCTTTATTTTGGATTTTGTTTTCTGATTTTAAATCAAATCCAGGAACATTTATTGACTTAATTTCTGTGATTTCAGTACAGATCGGAGCTTCCGATTTCTGTTTCCAATGCAATTGCTGCAGCATTGGCTGATTGTTGTAATTGGTTGCTGGTTTCCCAATGCAGAAATAGCCAAGCGGTTCTATATTTTCGGATAAATCGAGAATTTTTTTAAACTGATAATAATTTAGAATCGAAACCCAACCCATTCCATAGCCTTGTTCTGTTAGCGAAAGCCAGATATTCTGTGCCGCACAAACCGAACTGAATTTTACGGCTTCGTTACTGCCAATTGTCCCAATAGTAAACTGATTTAGAACCGAACGATCGTAAGCAATAACAAGTCCGATTGGAGCTTCTTCAATTGCCTCTAATTTTAGGGATTTATATAATTCTTTCTGCTCAGGATTATCTGTAAGTTCTTCGGCTTTTTTGTTGTAATCTAAAAAGAGGTTTTTAATAGAGCTTTTAACTTCATGCGATTTAATGAGATAATATCTTGTTGCATCGGTTAGTCCTACAGAAGGTGCCCAATGTCCAGCCTGTAAAGCTTTCTGGATTACTTCATCCGGAACTTCATCTGCTGTAAAATGTCTTGTGTCGCGGCGTGATTTTAATATATCGTCTAAATTGCTCATTTCTTTAAATTCCAATTTTTTAAATTCCAAATCTGAAAATGGAAAGATTCTAGTAAAGGTAAAGCATAGCTTTGAAATTTGGAGTTTAAAACTTGGAATTTCGTTTTAATTTATTGGAATTTGGAAATTTTTGTATTGGAATTTATCCTTTTATTTTAACCGGAATTCCAGAAACCATCAGCACAACTTCGTTGGCATTTGCAGCAAGAAATTGATTCATCCAGCCTTGAAGTTCAACAAATTTTCTTCCGATATGCGTTTCTGCATGAACGCCCATGCCGATTTCATTTGTTACAATAATGATATTAGCATTTTCGTCTTTTGCAATAGCAAGAAATTCTCTTTTAGCTTCTTCCAAGCTCAAAGCCACATCATTTTTATTATCTATAAAAAAATTAGTTAGCCAGAGCGTTACACAATCAATTAGAGCAGTTTTTTCAGAAAAGTCAATTTCACTTAAATATTTCTCTTTTTCAATATTTGTCCAATGTTCGTCTCTTTCCTGCTGATGGCGATCAATTCGATTTTGAAAATCAGCATCCCATTTTCGAGCCGTTGCTACATATATAGGAGAGTTGGAAAGTTCTAAAGCAAGTTTCTGCGCATAACCGCTTTTTCCTGAACGTTCACCGCCAGTTACCAAGTAAATCATTATGTATAATGGTTAATTATTAATTGTTAGTTGTTAATTTTTTTACTTCTGATTGCTTTTTGGAAGTTTTAAGGATGCTAGTTATTAATTTTAGTATTGTAATAGCATCATTATAAATGTTTTTAAATTCTTTTTCGTTGAGATAATCAGTGGCTTTTAATAATTCTAGCCAATAGACAGTTTCATTAGCTTCTTTTTGAGCAATTGCAAACTTATGAATAAAATCGCTTTTACTCTCAGCATGTTCAGCTTCTCGAATCATTGCGCCAACACTAGTGCCAGATCTTAAAAGTTGCTTCGCAAGAATAAATTCTTTTTTATCATTATTTAAATACTGATATAGTTTGACAATTCTTATAGCGAAATCAAAACTTTTATCTCGAACAATATTATTTTTCATAATTTACAATTAATAATTAATACGGGCAATGTCGGCAGTTATTCCCGCAGCAGGTTCCTCTTTTTAGATGAAACCAGGTTTTAAAAACGTAATTGCCATTTTCGATATAATAGTCAATTCCCTCAATTAAATTATCTGTTTTGGGTAAAAGCATAGCTTTATTATTAAGCGCTTTTTTTGGAGTTAAGGTTTCGATATAAGCATCAATTTTATCTTCGCATGCTTCTTTAAAGCATACAGGGCAAAGGCAGTCGCCTCCTTCTGAAAGATTGAAAATAGGTGGGTAATCATTACACCAGCACTTATTTTCAGGTGAAGTGTCACCGCACGAAAAAGCGGTCTCACAACTGGAGCAGATTTTTGTTTTTGGTACACTCATCAAATAAAAGGCTATTTGTTTAAATTTGTACGAATAAAGGTAAACAAAAAAAATAGAAATTGATTTACCTTTGTTGCCATACAAAACATAAAATATGAAATATTTTTTCCATAAATTACCAGTCGTTTTTTTACTTCTTTTAGTAATTAGCTGTAAAAAAAATGAAACGCAAACTATTGTAAAATCTGATGTTTCGACAGAAAGTATTGAATATGCTTCTGGTCTTTCGATTGTAAAAAAAGATGGCTATTCGATTGTAAATGTGATTAATCCGTGGCCAAATGCTAAGGAGAAATTTACTTACATTTTAGAGGAAAAAGACTCACAAATTCCAGACAGTTTAAAAAAATATCCTGCTATAAAAGTTCCGTTAGAAAGTGTTGTGGTAACTTCAACAACAAATATTCCTTTTTTAGAAATGCTGGAAGTTGAGAATAAATTGGTCGGATTTCCACACACAGATTACATTTCTTCAGAAAAAACACGAGCATTAATTGATAAAGGTTCTGTGAAAAACGTTGGACAAAATGAAAAATTGAACATCGAACAATTAATAGAATTGTCGCCAGATTTGATTGTTACTTTTGGTGTCGATAATAATAATCCGATGTTGGATAATTTGAAAAAAAGCGGCCTTAAAGTGCTTATTCAAGGTGATTGGATGGAACAGTCTCCGCTAGGAAAAGCAGAATGGATTAAGCTTTACGGCGCTTTGTTTGGAAAAGAAGACAAAGCAAAAGAACTTTTTGATAAAATCGTAGAAAGCTATAATCAGGCAAAAAAACTGGTTGAAGAGAAACCTGCAACATCAAAGGTGCTGTATGGTTCTATGTACGAAGATGTCTGGTACGTTGCCAAAGGAAACAGCTGGGTGGCGCAGTTTATGAAAGATGCAAAAGCTAATTATTTATGGGCCGATTTGAAAGGAACTGGAAGTGAAGGCTTGTCGTTTGAGAAAGTTTTAGATAAAGCGAAAACGGCTAATGTCTGGATTGCATCAGGATCTTTTAAAAGTTTAGAAGAATTACAAAAAGCAAATCCGCATTACTCAGAATTTGATGCTTTCAAAAATAAAAGTGTATACAATTTTGAAGGAAAGATGGGAGCAACAGGAGGAACAGTTTATTATGAATTGGCACCAAGCCGTCCCGATTTAGTTTTAAAAGATTATATCAAAATTTTTCACCCGGATTTGTTGGCGAGCTACGAATTTACCTTTGCATCAAAACTGAATTAAATTGGCGAATAAAAAAAGAAATACCATTTTATTTGTCGTATTGACTTTTGGACTTTTTCTAATGTTTTTTGCAAGCATTAGTTTAGGGTCGGTTACTATTCCTCTAAAAGATGTTATAGCAAGTTTAACTGGAGGTCAAGCCACAAAATCAACTTGGGAATATATTATCATTAATTATCGTTTGCCAAAAGCCATTACGGCAGTTTTGGTCGGAACAGGACTTTCAATAAGCGGACTTTTAATGCAGACTTTGTTCAGAAATCCGCTTGCTGGACCTTATGTTTTAGGGTTAAGTTCTGGAGCAAGTCTTGGAGTTGCTTTTGTGATTTTAGGAGCAGGATTTCTGCCTTCTTTTTTAAGTGTAATTGCATTGTCTTCTTACGGAATTGTTTTGGCATCTACTTTAGGAAGTACATTGGTTTTATTTCTGGTTTTAGTCGTTTCACAGCGATTGCGAGATACAATGGCAATTTTGATTGTGGGATTAATGTTTGGAAGTTTTACCACAGCAATCGTTAGTGTTCTGACTTATTTTAGTACGGCAGAACAGCTTCAGAAATTTACTTTTTGGTCTATGGGAAATCTCGGAAATCTTTCTTGGACAACTATTGTAATTTTAACTTTCTGTGTTGGAATCGGATTGCTTTTAAGCGCCAAAAGTATTAAACCATTAAACGCCTTGCTTCTTGGAGAAAATTATGCCAAAAGCATGGGATTGAATTTTAAACAGGCTCGATTAATAATCATATTTGCAACGAGTATATTATCAGGAGCGATTACAGCATTCGCGGGACCAATTGCTTTTGTCGGTTTAGCAGTGCCTCATATTGCAAAGCTGACTTTTCAAACAAGCAATCATACTATTTTGTTTTGGAGTACTTTATTTTTTGGTTCCATAATAATGCTGTTTTGTGATATTGTTTCGCAAATGCCAGGTTTTGATGTCACGCTTCCAATAAATGCTGTTACGTCTATAATTGGTGCGCCAGTTGTTATTTGGCTTTTGGTTAGAAAAAGAAATTTTCAATAATTTTTTGCCACAGATTAAAAAGATTTGCACAGATTTTTTTTATCATTTTAATCCTTTAATCTGTGGCTTAAAAGAAAAAAAACTTAGAATCTCAGCATCTTAGTAACTTAGAATCTCAAAAAAATGAAAAACATCTTAACAGCTTCGAATCTAAATATTGGATACAAATCCAAAAAAGGTGTTACGACTATTGCTGAAAACCTTAATCTTAGTCTGCAAGCAGGTAAATTAATTACTTTAATCGGAGCAAACGGAATTGGAAAGTCAACTTTATTACGAACGATTACAGGAATTCAGAAACCTTTATCCGGGAAAGTATATTTGAATGAAAGAAATATTTCAGACTATCAGCCTTTAGAACTGGCACAAAATCTAAGTTTGGTTTTGACCGAAAAATTGCCGCCAAGTAATCTTTCCGTTTTTGAATTGGTTGCTTTAGGTCGCCAACCTTATACCAATTGGGTCGATAAATTGTCTGACGAAGATGTTCTAAAAGTTCAGGAAGCAATGAGTTTGACACAAATCGAACATTTGGCTGCAAAAAAACATTTTCAGATTAGTGATGGACAATTGCAGAAAGTATTAATTGCAAGGGCTTTGGCGCAAGATACACCATTAATTATTCTAGACGAACCTACAACACACCTTGATTTACTGCATAAAGTTTCATTATTCAAATTATTGAAAAAACTGACTAAGGAAACTCAAAAATGCATTTTATTCTCGACACACGACATTGATCTGGCCATTCAATTAAGTGATGAAATGATTATAATGACATCAGAAAATATAGTGCAAGACCAGCCATGTAATTTAATCTCAAACGGAAGTTTCAGCAATTTGTTCAAAGACGAACATATTATTTTTGATGCTGAAAAAGGGAAGTTTATTGTGAGTTAGTTTTTATTGTTTTCCAATCATCTATTTTTTGAGTAATCATCATGAAAATTCTAACAGAAATCAGAAAGATTGAAAGTTTGATTAATAGCTCAAGAAACAAATTTGAAGAATAATAATATGCAGACATAGTCCAGGAACTTGGCAAGTAGTCTCTATGGAAAGAGGTAATAATGATTACTATTTTTTCAATTGATATAATAAAGAAAAAGCTGAAAATTAGCTTTAAAAGAGTTCTTTTTTGGATTGATTTAATTCTAAGAAGTTGGCTCATAGAAAACCAAAGTAACGGTTGAAGCCAAAATCCAAACCAATATTTACCAAACATTCTGTTAAACAAATAATTTTTACTTTCTTGATCTGAAATGTTTAATTCAATAATTGTTGCTAGGAGAAAGACAATTAAATAAACAATTCCAGTAAATGAAATGAAACGATTTGACTGATTATTAATTTTTTGGAGAATTGGATTTTTAATAAATGTTGAAAGAAGTAAGCAAATGATAGTAATTATTCCATAAGTAGAAAAAAAGTCTACTAATATAAATTCCAAGCTAAACAATAATCTTTCAGTCATATACTTTATTATTCTCGGTTAAACAGTTACACAATTAATCCTTTTTTAACCCAATCTGTCTTTTCGCTTCGCCAACCACAAAAGCAACAGAATTAGCAATATTAAAACTGCGAATAAGCGGTGACATCGGAATCGTTAAATGATTTTCGAATCTTGCCATAAATGCTGCACTCAAACCAACGCTTTCTTTTCCGAAAACCAACCAGTCACCATCTTGAAATTCATTTTCTAAATAGGATTTATCAGAATGCGAACTCATTAAAAATACACGTGATTGATCTGGAATCTGTGCAATCCATTCGTCCACATTTTGATATTCTGTTACATCAAGATGAACCCAATAATCCAATCCAGAACGTTTTAGGTTCTTGTCATTAATTACAAATCCGAAAGGATGAATTAAATGAAGTCGGCTTTCTGTGCCTACACACAATCTGCCGATATTTCCGGTATTATTTGGTATTTCAGGTTCTACAAGAACAACGTTTAACATCTTTTTTTAGTTATGAATTATGAGTTATGAGTTTTTGAAATTATCTAATTGGCACATTTTCTAATTATCTAATTGAAAATCGGAAACTTCCAAAACTTCACCTGCTTTTAGGTTTTGCAAATATACATTTCCTATTCGAACGCGAACAAGACGCAAGGTTGGAAAACCAACTGCAGCAGTCATTTTTCTGACTTGACGAAATTTTCCCTCTCTTAATGTGATGGATGCCCAAGAAGTAGGGCCATGACGTTCGTCCCTAATTTTTTTGGCTCTCGCACCAAAATCAGGAATTTCAGTTACAATGAAAGCTTTGCAGGGTTTTGTTTTGTATTTTCCGCCGTCAAGTCCGATTTCTACACCTTTTTGCAATTGTTCTATCGCTTCGGGAGTAATTAATCCGTCAACCTGAACGTAATATTCTTTGTCGACTTTTTTGCTTCGTACAAGTTCACTCATATTTCCATCCGTTGTCAAGAGGAGCAAACCTTCAGAATCTTCGTCCAATCTTCCAATTGCCATTGTTCCTTCTGGAAAATTGTACAATTCGCCCAAAAGCTTTTTCTTTCTTTTTAATTCATAAATAAATTGGCTTAAATAGCCGTAAGGTTTAAAAAGAATGAAGTGTTGGTGCATTTTTAATTTTTTGCAAAGATAGTCTCTTTCTTAGAACTAAATCTTATAACTGTTTTTCAGATTTCATTTTTTTCAGCCATTGGTACACAAACCAAATTACGGTTATAGCAAAAATGACAATTAAAACAGAATAATAGTTTTGGAAAAATTCATGAAAATAACTTCCGATTAAAATATAAATAGAAGCCATACATAATTTGATTGGGATAAATTCGGCATTAGACCAGCTAGTTTTGATTTTGAAGAAGTTCATAATAATTAAGGTTGTTAAGTTGCTTTGAATAAAGGTAATAAATAAAAAAACAGATGGCAATTATAAAAGAAAAGCAATGTCAAGTCATAATTTTTTCGCAGTTAGAATTCGTAATATTATAAATTCAATGTAAAAAGAATAATGTCATGGAAACAAATAATTTAGAAACAAAAAAGATAAACGGGACGCAGAAAAATATTGATGAATCTAAAGGTAAAAACGTCTCGCATGATGAAGAATTAAAAGATGCCAAACTGAATAAAGAATTGGTAACCGATGCAGACGGCGATAAAAAGATTGTAGAACGCGCTCGAAATGAAAATGAGGATATTAATAAATCCCTTCATCAAGTAAATCCAAATAACCCAAATGCAAATCGCGGAGTAGAAACAGAGGAGGAGGTAAAGAAAACAATTGAAAATAAAGATCGTAATTCTGATATAACGCCAAATCGATATCCAAACTCACATCCTGATAATCATAAAGATCGTGGGAATATGAAACTAGATGAAGGCGAGTAGGACAATACAAAATTTTAAGTAAAATAGAGTCAATTTAATGTCAAATAACATAAGATTAGCGGTTCGCGTTAATGTTATTGTAAACTCCTTTTAAAGCTTCTGTATCGGTTGATATCTTCGTAAATTAGAGGAATCAATTTAAAACATATACAAAATGGCACTTTTAGAAAATAAAGTAGCTTTTGTATCTGGCGGAGGATCAGGAATCGGACGCGCAGTTGCAAAAGCATACGCTCGAGAAGGAGCAAAAGTAGTAGTAGCTGATATAAATGTAGAACACGGTGAAGAAACCGTAAAAATGATAAAGGAAAAAGGTGGAGAAGCTTTTTTTATAAAAGGAGATTCATCTAGCGCAACCGACAATAAACACATGGTTGAGGTGACAGTTTCAAAATACGGTCGATTAGACATTGCTTGTAATAATGCAGGAATGGGTGGACCGGCAAAACCAACTGGTGAATATGAGCCAGAAGCTTGGGATAAAGTTATTGCCTTAAACTTAAGTGGCGTTTTTTATGCCTGCCGTTACCAATTGGAGCAAATGGAGAAAAATGGTGGTGGAAGCATCGTAAATATTGCTTCAATCCACGGACAAGTTGCCGCGCCAAATAGTGTTGCGTATACAGCAAGTAAACATGGTGTTGTTGGTTTGACAAAAAATATTGCAGTAGAATATGCGCAGAAAAATATTCGCTGTAATGCTGTCGGACCAGGTTATATTGAAACAGCACTTTTAAAAGATAATTTAAATAAGGAAATGATGCAGGCCGTTGCAGCAAAATCTGCGATGAATCGTTTAGGAACAGCAGAAGAAGTTGCCGAGCTGGTAGTTTTTCTAAATTCTGATAAATCATCATTTACTACAGGAAGTTATATTATTGCCGATGGTGGTTATACCGCGGTTTAATATTTGTTAGAGAATACTATTTTGAATTAGTGAAAAGCAGTAAGCGAAAGTTTACTGCTTTTTTTTATATAAAAACCCTAGTATTTGTAGGAAATACGGAGTTTTTTTAATGCTGTTTGGATAGGTGTCTGTTTAAATTATGTGTAAAATAATGTTCTTTTTATTGGTTTTATTTTATTATATTTAATGTAATGTTAAGTTTTGGTGAATAATATTTATAAAATTTCAAACATTAAGTTTATGGTTTTATAATATTGGCTTAACTTTAAAGAAGATAAATTTGAACTCTAAAAACTCTATTCTTTAACATATGAAAAAACTCTACTTTTCGCGCCATCTTTTGGCTCTTTTATGTTTTTTTTGCCTTTTTTCTGGTAATCTTTTTGCTCAGATTACAATAAGAACTTCACTTCCTATAAGAGAAGAATTTAATGATTTAAATGGTGGTACTTCTGTAACATATCCACTTGGATTTCAAGGATGGACCGCAGGAAATACAAATGGTTCTGGTACTACAAATTATGTTACATCTGGTGTAATTATAGCAGATAAGGCTTTAACGGCTGGAGGGAAAGCGAATTCTGGTACAGGAAATGTTTATAATTATGATGGAAAAATTGGTTTTCTAAATTCTGGAACTAATGATTATGCAATTGGTCTTGCTTTTTCAACAGAACAAAAAGCAAGTATTGAAATTCAATATGATGCTTTAGTAATTCGTAATCCGTACGGTACAGTAAGTGGTTCAACTACAAGTTCTCGTATCAATGAATTTGCTTTACAATACCGAGTTGGTACTACGGCAGATTTTGTAACGTTGTCTGATACTTATTTTCGCAATAATACCACCCCACGCATGGATGAAACTACGTTACCACAAAGTAGTCATATAACAGTAATGTTACCTGCGGAATGTAATAATCAACCTGTAGTTCAAGTGCGATGGATTTCTAGACAAATTTCTGGAGGAGGTTCTCGTCCAGCTTTTGCCATTGATAATGTTGATGTAAAAGTTTTTAGCGATCAAGATGCGCCAATTAATGTTACCGGCTATCCAAAGGTTACTAATATCTTAGCTGATAGTTTTGACTTTATCAGTAAAATAAATGAGAAAGGAAAAACATATTATGTGTTATTGCCTAATGGTAGTGCAACGCCAACAATTGCACAGATAAAGGCAGGACAGAATGCGGAAGGAGCTTCAGCCTTACAATTTGGTTTTTTAGATATTACAGATCCTACTCAAGAATATGTAAAGAGTTTTGCTGGATTGAATTTAAATACCACTTACTCTGTTTTTTCTATTTCAGAAGATTCTTATAATAATGCACAAATTGCAGTAAGTAAATTAGATGCTACTACTGCTATTGCGCCAGTTTTATCGACCACAATAGCGTCTTTAGATTTAGGAGCCTCAGAAGCAAATTATGATTCAAAAGTTTTAAGTTATCAAGTTGGAGCAACAGATTTAACACAAGATGTTGTCTTAACAGCATCAGCAAACTTTGTAATATCTAAAGATAATGCCACGTTTGGATCTTCTATTACTTTTGCATTAGCCGATTTTGCATCAAATGCAACACCAACAGTTTATGTAAAATTCACTCCAACTTCAGTTGGAAGTTTCACAGGTTCAATAACTCATGAAACAGCAGGAGGCACAACAAAAATAGTTAGTCTGTCTGGAAGCGGAACAAACCCATATATACAAGGTTTTAATGATCCAAATGTTTTAGCAAATAGCGGATGGTCACAATACAATGAGGCGGGACCTTTGAATAAATGGTCACACACTATTCTGTCACGTAATGTTAATTCAGGAACTGGTGCGGTTTTAATAAACGGATTTTCAGAAAATGGAGCAAGCAAAGATTGGCTGATTTCTCCGAGATTACGTTTAGATAATTTTAGTCAAATTCCATTATTGTCTTTTTACTCTCGTCAATTTTATAATGGGCCATCTTTAAAATTAATGGTTTCTACAGATTATGATGGAGTAAGCGCGCCAAATACAGCAACATGGATAGAATTAGATGGTAAATTCCCTGGAAATACAGGAACTTATACAAAATCGCAGTATATAAACTTAACGGCTTATAAAACAGATCACACTTATTTGGCTTGGGTTTACGAAACAGCTTCGGGAGGAAGTGGTAATGCAGCAGAATTCTCTTTTGATGACTTTGCTATTACAAATGAATCGCAATACGTAGATTCAAATCCGATTTTAGATTTCGCAGATGTAAGTCCAAATTCAATTACTGCCAGTCAGTCCTTTATTTTCAGAGCTGCAGGTTATGGCGATATTGCTATTGAGGCTCCAGCTTCGTACCAATTGTCATTTGATAATACTTCATATACGTCAAGTATTGTTGTTTCTTCAGCCGATGCTTTAGCAGGAAAAACAGTTTACGCAAGATTTGCGCCAACCACAAAAGAACCAACAATTTCTGGAGCATTAACAGTAACAGGAACGTCTCTGAATAAACAAATTGGTTCATTTACAGGATCTTCTATATTAAAATCAGAAACTTTTGATGTGGTTACTTATAATCTAGACTTTTTTGGTTCAGATAATCCTAGTAACGGACCCACAGACAATGTCTTGCAAATTGCAAATGTGGCAAAAGTGATGAATAAATTAAATGCCGATGTATATGTAGTTCAGGAAGTTTCTAGTGATACAGCCATAGACGATTTAATTCAAAAATTAAATATCAACGGTAAAACATTTGAGAAAACTACCTCGCCAATTTGGTCGTATTCTTGGGATCCAACTTCAGATCCAACTTTTCCGCCTCAAAAATTAGTAGTCATTTATAATACTCAAACGGCTACATTGAAAAAAACTCGAGTAATGTTTAAAGAGTTTTACGATGAATTGGTTGCAGGAACTAAAACTCTAGCCAATTATCCTTTGCCTGCAAGTAATCCGCCAGTGCACCCAAGTTCAGGATTTTTCTCTTCAGGTCGTTTGCCTTATATCGTAACTTTAGAAACTAATCTTAATGGAGTTAAAAATGAAATCAAACTGATAGATGTTCATGCTCGAGCAAACAGCGGATCTGATATGACAACTTACACAAGACGTAAGTATGATACGCAAGTTTTTAAAGACAGTTTAGATGCTCATTATCCAAATGATAATTTAATTATTTTGGGAGATTATAACGATGATGTGAAAAAATCAGTTTTTGGTACAAACAATCCTTCGACTTACGAAAACTTTGTAACAGATACAAGCAATTATAAAGCACTAACTTTAGAAATAAGTCAGGCCGGTGCTTTTAGTTTTTTAAGCTCAGGCGGGTTTTTAGACCATATTATGATTTCTAATGAATTATTTGATCAATATATAGATCAGTCAACTGCAGTTTACGATCCAAGGAATGATATTCTAAATTATACCACAACAACTTCAGATCACGGACCAGTAATTGCTCGTTTCCAATTAAAACAAGACGTGCTTTCTACGCCAGATTTTGGAGTGAAAAATAAATATTTCGTAAAAGCTTATCCAAATCCTGCGACAGATGTTTTGAGCTTTGATATCAAAACAGCAACGCAAGGAAGAGATCTAAAAATTAGATTATATGATTTTAATGGTCGTGCGATTGGAAATTCGATCAATGTTAAAAATGAATCTGAAGTTAGTACAGCAGTTGTTGCTGTTGGGAATCTAGTTTCTGGAGTTTATTTCTACACAGTTACAGAAAATAATAAAGTGATTTTTAAAGATAAAATCATCAAGAAGTAAAATAGATTATAAAACAGAAAAGGCAGTCATTTTAAGACTGCCTTTTTTATATAAATACTTTCTTCAATTCCTCTAACTCAATATTACTTTGATCTGAAAAGCTGAAAAAATAATCCAATTGCCATTTTTGTGTTTTCTGAGCCTGTTTACTTGTAGTTGCATCCCAAGGCGGATAAACTCTTGTGGCTCTAATTCCTTCTTTGCTTTGAGTAGAAAAAATACCTTTTTCTAATAATGTTTTTTTAGGAAAAATAAACTGTCCCCAATTTTGGTCTTTTCGAACAGTCACAATTACAAAATCGATAGTATCTGTATAATCAAAAGGTTCAATCGTTCCCGTTTGATTTCGTTTCCATAAAGTAACAAATTGCCCCGTTTTGGTTGGGGTAATTTTGGCTTCTCTATAACAAATATTTTTACTGTTTATCTGAAATCGAAAGGCACTATATTCCTCACTTTCGCTTTCCTTTTGTAAAGAAGTCATCTGCAAATCTGCTTTATCAAAAACACTTTCTTTGCTCAATACTAAATCAGCTGAGCCAATGGTAAAATTCATAAAAAACTATTTTAAAAATAGTTTGAAAATTACTACAAATTTACTTTAGAAATTAACATTCAGACCAAAATTTAATCCCCATTGGAACTGGTTGAAAGACTGACTATTTAGCGGATTGATATAATAATTTACCGCAGGTTCAACAAAAACATTTGTCTTTTTATACACACGATATTGAACCGTACTGCTCAAAGTAGAACCATACACATAATCATTGGCATTCATATTCTCTCCAATCGAATGTCCGTCTAGAGCTACGTTGTTAGAAATTAATTTACCTACAAAACCTCCTGTATTTAAGTTAATGCTGGCTTTGTTTTTATTAAAAACAGAATAAGAAACCTCAAGAGGCATTTCTACATATCTTAAATTCTGATCCAATTTACCAGTTTGCACATTTTCATTTTTCAAAGCTTCTTTTGTGCTATTTGAAATAAAAAGATAACCTTGGCTTGACGGGTCTGCTGAAACAACTGGACTGTTATTACTATCAGCATTTAGAGTTCCAGGATTGAAAAAGGCATTGCTTTTGGCGCTTAAATACGATACATTGGCAACACTCTGCCCTAATTCACTAATTTTTAATCCAGAACCCACGGCCCATTTTTTATTAATGCTATATTTAGTTTTTACTCCGTAAGAATTAGATTGTTTCGAATCGTTTACGTTGCCTAAGGTCTTTTCGTTTTTAGTATTTTCAGAACTTGCCACACCTGCAAAAACAGCAACGGCCCATCTTTCATTTTTGTTGATTAGATTGTCTTTTTTCTCTTTTTCTTCTTTTTTCTTTTCCGGGGCTAAAATTCCTTTTTCTAAATTCTGAAGTTCAGCAAGTTGCATAGAGTCTGTTTTGCTCAAACCGTTAGTGATTTTCAGATCGTCTTTTATGATAACGGCTTTATCAGTTCGCTTATTCTCAGTTTTACCTAAAACGGCGTTGTTTGAGTTAGATGCGGTACTTTGTGTAAAAGGGTTATTATTTGCAGCATATCCCCCCTGATTGGTAAAAGCTATATTTTTACTGTTTTTCGGAGTAAGCTGTTCTTCAAAAATAGAATTTGAAAGCTGTTTTTTTGCTGTCGAATTAAATTTACTTTGTTTTCCAAAAGCAATTCTTTCTTCGGAAATACCTTTATTTGAAGATCTTGTATTATTTCCTAAAATAGATTTTTTAGAAGATTTTACAATTGATTTTTCTTCTGATGAACCAGAGTTTTGATAAGCAACAGATTGGTTCACCGTATTTGCTGGAACCACAATATTAGATTTAGAATCTCTTTTACTGGTTTTGTTCTCAGAATTTGTTTCCGCTACAGTAGTTTCTTGAACTTGAATTTGAGACTCACTATTGAACTGATTCTTTGGAGAATTTTCGTTTAACGAATCTATTGCTTTTCCAGTATTTTTATTTCGATTTGAATCTTTTCCAGTATGAACGTTATTTGTTTTTTTGTCAATAACAACGCTGTTTGTATTGTTTTCTAAATTGCCGTTGTTGAGGTTTGTATTTTCAGAAGAAGCAGTAAAATGTAAAATTGAAGGCAGAAGCAACCCTAATAATAAGCATGCAGCAGCCGACCACCAAAGAACAACTCTCTTCTTCTTTTTAGGTTTGTCTAATTTTTCTTCAATCTGACTCCACAATTCTGGAGGCGGAACACTCGAAAAGTCTTCCATTGATGAAAAAATATCTTCTATTTTTTGCTTCTTCATGCTATCTTAAAATTTTTTATGCTCAAAATTCGCTTTTGTAATATGTGTTTGGCGCGATTTAAATTTGATTTTGATGTTCCTTCGGAGATTTTTAATAGTTCGGCGATTTCTCGGTGTTTCATTTTCTCAAATACATACAAGTTAAAAACCGTTCGATATTGATCTGGTAAATCCCTAATATACTCCAGAAGTTTTTCCTGTTCGATCGGAATAGCTTCCAGTTCCTCTTCTTCCACAAAATCCGTATCGGGATCAAAAACATCTAAAAAGAAACTCTCTTTTTTCTTTTTGTTTAAAGTCTCAATGAGTTTGTTTATAAAGATTCGTTTTAGCCATCCCTCAAAGCTTCCTTCAAATTTATATTGGCTTATTTTCTGAAAGGCAATTACAAATGCTTCCTGAAAAACGTCTTTCGCATCATCCTCGTTCTTCATATATTTCAAACAAATACCATATAAAACAGGAGAGAACAACTGATAGATTTTCAGTTGTCCCTCCCTGTCATTTTTCATGCACAGTTTGATATATTTTTCTAACTCGTCTTTCAAGAAATGGTTCAAATTTGATTTTGCAAAAATAGTTTTAAATAGCTTACAAAACTATCTTTTAAAAATAGTTCGAGTACCGTCTTGACTGTTGCTTACAATTGTTAGATTTTGATTGTCAAGGTTTTCTATTACGTAGGTTTTGCCTTCAAACGTAATTAAATCATGTTCCGACTGATCAAAATATCCTTTTCCCTTTTCTATCTGATACGCACTATTTCTAATCTCTACATTGTTTTTATAAGTAATAACCCTTTCGTCTTGGGTGAAAATAATTTTCTTAGTAAATCCGATTGTTTTGGGTGTAGCTACATAAGGATTATTAGAACCCCCAATAGATTTTTCCCAAGTCCACGTATTTATAATTGATCCTGCAGCTTCTGTAGAAGTATTAACAGAAATCATTGATGTAAAAAGAAAGCAAATAATAAAAGATAAAAAGAGTTTCTTCATGATAGAATTATTTTAAACTTGTAATTTTTTCTTGAATTGTTTTTTTGAAAAGTTTTATTTCTGAACTTTGATCTTCAGTGTCATTATTGTCGATATAAACTTTAGTGGTACTTGCGCCTTGACGAAGTTCAAAATAAATTCCGCCTTGATCTGTTGCATCTGGAGTACCATACGTTTTTGTTTGTCCTTTTAAAGCTAAAATTTCAGCAGGAACACTTTTTAATAATAAAGTATATTCGCCTCTCTTAATTGTTGGAGTATATCTATATTGTCCAAAATCATATTGATTAGCACCAACGTTTAAGAATTTTAAAGTATTAAAATCGTTAATCTGATAGAATTTCTGGCAGTCAGAACTTAAACATTGGTTATTGAAACTTCCAATAATCATCGCGTCTGCAATTTCTACTGTTTTGTTAAAAATCATTCCTTTTGATGTTTTCGGAATCAAAACAAAATCATAAGGATAAGTAGGAGCTTGGGTTACGTTTTCACCTTCAGCAGGAGTTTTTTCGTAGTAATTAACAACGATCTCGCAATTGTTTTCTACAATCGAAGTAATTTTGATGGCATATCCGCTTGTAGGTTTAGCGCCTGCAAAAATTCCAACTAGATATTCTTTTGTAAAATCAATATTAGGGTCACTTGCAACTGGACAGTTGTTCTCATGTTTTGTAAAAAACTCTTCCATTTTTTCTTGAGATACAATAACAACAGCAGCAGGATTATTAGGCATTGATTTTACATTATAATTACATGCGAACGGAAAGCCAGTAAAATTTACAACTGTATTAGCTCCACAATCTACATATTTATTTCCGTCATTGAGAGAACAAGCACTGAATCCAAAGGCTACAAACAAGCCAAGCATTAATTTTTTCATAATTATTTTAATAGGTTTATATCTTAGTAGATAGTGCTTTTAAAAAAAGGTTGCGTTGAGGTTAAAATTTTTTCAAAAAAAATAAAATGTTGGTTTAGTTGGATTTGAAAATGAATTAGTGAAATTTCCATTTTAAAAACTAAGCACTACGTATTATTGCGTACTTTTACGTAAAATTAACTTAGTTATGTCTGATTATTTACCGTTTTTACTAGGCTTTGTTGTTGCACTTTTTATTGGAATCTACGTAGGGAGAACGCTTTCTGCGTCAAAATTTAATTCTGAAAAGGCCATTTCTGAGGAAAGAGTGAATGCTTTAAATGGGCAATTGCAAATGTTGAAAGAGCAATTTGAAAACGAAAAAAATAATTTTCAGAAACAATTACAGTTGAGTATTTCCGAGAAAGAAAATATTAGGACAGAGAAAGACAGTCTTGCAATTCAGCTTTCTAAAAAAGAAGTGGATTTTGAAAATTTATGGGAACGCCATAAAGAGCAAAAAAGCGAAATCAACGAACTTCAAGAAAAATTCACCAAAGAATTTGAAAACCTTGCCAACAAAATATTAGAAGAAAAATCGGCTAAGTTTACCGAACAAAACACAGTGAACATGAAAAATATCCTGACGCCTTTGCAGGATAAAATTCTTGTTTTTGAACAAAAGGTTGAGCAAACTCATAAGGAAAGTATCGATTATCATGCAGCGCTTCGCCAGCAGATTATTGGTTTGAGCGAAATGAATGCACAAATGAGCAAAGAAACCTTAAATCTAACCAAAGCATTAAAAGGCGATAGTAAAATGCAGGGAAATTGGGGCGAATTGGTTTTGGAGCGTGTTCTAGAAAAATCAGGACTAGAAAAAGGAAGAGAATATGAAGTACAGCAGAGTTTTACAAATAGTGAAGGAAACCGCGTTTTGCCAGATGTGGTCATTAATCTTCCCGACGGTAAAAAAATGATTGTCGATTCTAAAGTTTCACTTTCGGCTTACGAAAAATGGGTAAACGAAGAATCGGAACTTTTAAAAATAGAATTTCTTAAAGAGCATGTTCTTTCTATAAAAAGGCATGTGGAGCAGTTAGGAAGTAAAAATTACCATGATTTATACCAAATGGAAAGCCCAGACTTTGTGTTGCTTTTCATTCCTATGGAACCTGCTTTTGCCATTGCTTTAAACGAAGATCCATCTTTATACACCAAAGCTTTTGACCGAAATATTGTTATTGTAACACCAAGCACACTTTTGGCTACATTGCGAACTATTGACAGTATGTGGACCAATCAGAAACAGCAGGAAAATGCTTTTGAGATTGCAAGACAGGCAGGGGCTTTATATGATAAATTTGAAGGTTTTGTGTCCGATTTAGTCCGAATTGGAAATAAAATAAAAGATACTAAAACCGAATACGAAAGCGCCATGAATAAATTGGTTGATGGAAAAGGAAATCTGATTTCGAGCGTAGAAAGATTGAAAAAAATGGGAGCAAAAGCAAAGAAATCGCTTCCAGATAATATTATTGCAAGAGCGATTAATTCAGATGAAAATGAATTATTGAATTAGAAGAGGAAAGAAGTAAGAGGCAAGAGAAAAAATATAGAATACAACTAATCAAAAAATACCAAAAACAAAAACATGAGTACAGATTTTAAACCCGTTTCATCATCAAAAGTTAGTATATCAGAATTAATGCTTCCTTCGCATACCAATTTTAGCGGAAAAATTCACGGAGGATATATTTTGTTATTATTAGATCAGATTGCGTTTGCATCGGCATCAAAATTTAGCGGAAATTATTGCGTAACGGCTTCTGTAGATACGGTAAACTTTCTAAAACCAATTGAAGTAGGAGAGTTAGTGACGATGAAAGCTTCTGTAAATTATGTTGGAAGAAGTTCGATGATCGTAGGCATTCGCGTAGAAGCCGAAAATATTCAGACTGGCGTAATCAAACATTGTAATTCG
Organism: Flavobacterium sp. PLA-DH12; assembly: GCF_059511845.1. NCBI lineage: Bacteria > Pseudomonadati > Bacteroidota > Flavobacteriia > Flavobacteriales > Flavobacteriaceae > Flavobacterium > Flavobacterium sp. PLA-DH12. The sequence goes on along the minus strand of NZ_JCAMPD010000005.1, from coordinate 7,905 downwards.
TCTTACTTTACAATGGTTGCCAAAGATAAAGACGGAAAAAGCGTTCCAGTTCCAGGATTGATTTTATCCAATTTAGAAGAAGTGCGACGTTTTAGAAAAGCAATAAAACATATTGAGGTTAGAAAAGAAGTAGAAGAACACGAAAAATTGACCAATATAAATTCGATTGAAGATCTAGCGAGTTTAGAAAAATATAATGTCCTTCTAGAAATCAGCTAAATTTTCTTATATTTATTTGATACACATTAAATAGTAGAAATTATGGTCAAGTTTGGATATACAATTTTATATGTTGAAAATGTCGAAGAATCTATTGCGTTTTATGAAAATGCTTTTGGGTTCTCGAGAAAATTTATCACGCCAGATGGTGATTATGGCGAATTAAGCACAGGAGAAACGACACTTTCATTTGCATCAAAAAAGCTGGCTTCTCAAAGTTTGAAAGACGGTTTTATTGAAAGCAGTTTAGAAAATAAGCCTTTTGCAATAGAAATTGGTTTCATTACAGATAATGTTCCGGAAGTTTTACAGAAAGCAACTTCTTTTGGTGCGGTTATAGTTTTAGAACCTGTAGAAAAACCTTGGAGACAAATTGTAGCTTATGCAAGAGACTTAAACGGATTTTTAATTGAAATTTGCACAGAAGTAAAAGGTTAACGACTAATTTTTTTAAATGAATTACATACAAAGCAAACCTTATTTTGTGTTTTTAGGATTAATAGTAGTTCTTCTACTATATGGGTTTTATAAAGGAAATCAAACAGTTTCAATCAATATTCATGATACGTATTTTGTTATTTCTTGGAAACATTTAATGATTCTTATTTCTTTTATTTATGGAATATTGGCTTTAATTTATTTTGGTCTTTTGAAACTAAATTTTGGTTTAATAAATTGGATGACTGTTTCTCATATTTTAATAAGCGTAATAGGTTTGTTTGCGGTTTTGGTTTTGCCTAAATTTATAAGAGAAAGTATTCCTGGCGATATGGTTGGACTTTTAGAAGACATGAGTTTTAACCAAAGAATAGAAATAGGAATAGTGATTTTCATTTTTGCATTATTTGGTGCACAGCTTTTATTTTTTATCAATGTAATTTATGCATTAGTAAAAAGAGTATTTTAGTCTTTTTTACCTCTCACGATTCCCTTTTCAGAAGAAAAAAAAATTCACAAATATTTAGCATTAATCTCAGAACTCGGCGTTGAGAAATTTCGTAACTTTAAGTGTAATTATTGGGTTACGGAATTTTTTCACTGAGTATTGCCGTTCTATTTTTCAGATTAATTAAAAGCTGAATTTTTTATTTTCTTTTGGTCAGAATAAATGGAATGACATAATTGTTTAAATGTAGACGATTATGAAAACAACTACCTTACTTTTTTTACTTTTTACTGCTTTTTCTGTTATTGCCCAAGACAAATTTTTCACTAATACAGGGACAATTAATTTTGAAGCCTCAGTTCCTATGTTTGAGGAGATTAGAGCAGTAAATAGACAAGTAGCTATACTTTTAGAACCTAAAACAAGTACTTTTATCTGTACTGTTGTCATCAAAAATTTTCGTTTTAAATTGGATCTCATGCAAGAGCATTTCAATGAAAATTATATGCAAAGCGATCGTTATCCTAAAGCAGTATTTAAAGGGAAGATTGAAAAGTTTGATTTGAAAGATATTAATGAGGTTGAAAAGCAATATCAGATAAAGGGGAAATTGAATTTACGAGGCAAATCAAAAGAAATTATTGTGAATGCTTTGATTAAAAGAGTGCCGGAAGGAATTCAGGTTATTTCAGATTTCCCAATTGAAGTCTCCGATTTTAATATTCAGATTCCAACTCCTATAGCGGCCAAAATTTCAAAAACAGCTAATACAGAACTGACGGGCATTGTTCGAAGTGAAGATACTATGCTTACTTTAAAATAAAATTATTTGATACAGCTGATAAGTGTTTTTTCTAAATCAGTAAACTGAAATTCGAAACCTGCTTTCTGAATTTTTTCCGAAGAAACACGTTGTCCAGTTAAAACTGCTATGCTCATTTCGCCCAATAAAATCTTTAGTACAAAAGGTGGAACATTAGGAAGCCAAATAGCATAATCAAACAATTTAGCGAATGTTTTAGAAAATCGGGCATTAGTTGTGTTGTCTGTTACACAAGCGTTGTAGGCGCCTTCTAGTTTTGTGTCTTCAATACTTTTTAAGTAAATCTGGCATAAATCTTCAACATGAACCCAAGGAAGATATTGTTTACCAGAACCTAATACAGCGCCAAAACCCGATTTAAAGGTCGGAATCATCTTTTTTATAAAACCTTCTTCTTTTCCAAAAACGATACCGGTTCTAATTTTGACCGTTCGAATGTTTAAAGAATTCATTTTATCAGCAGCATTTTCCCATTTTTGACAAGTAATGCCTAAAAAGTCATTTGCTGGAGGTGTGTCTTCAGTACAGATTTTATGACTGGTTACAGCACCATAAATACCAACCGCCGATGCAGAAACAAATGCGTCTAGTTTTTTATTGTTGTTTTCCAAAACTGAAAAAATCATTTCTATAGGTCTAATTCGGCTTTCAAGAATAGCTCTTTTTCGTCTTTTAGTCCATCTTTTTTCGACGATTCCTTCTCCTGCAAGATGAATAATGTAGTCGGCATTTAGGACAGCATTTTTATCAATGTAATTTTTTTTGATATCCCATTTGTAGTAAGTGACTCTCGGAGTATTTTCTCTGTCTGAACGGCTCAAAACAGACACAGAAAATCCGGCTTCGATGAGAACATCTGTTAAATGTTTTCCAATGAAACCGCTTCCGCCTGTTAATAGAACATTTTGAGCCATAATAGTTTATAATATATTTAACAGTATATAGTGTTTAAGGATTAGTAAAGGTACTTAAACAATGTTTACCTTTATGGCAAATTCTAAATTTTAATAAAATGGCGACTAAAAAAAAGGTAATTACCAAAGATGATATCGTTTCAAAATATATGGAAGAGGTTCTGGAAAAAGGTCAAAAACCAAAATCGGTTTATCATTTTGCCAAAGAAAATGATTTAACAGAAGCCGAATTTTATGCTTTTTTTGGAACATTAGAAGGTTTAGAAAAAGAAATATTCCGACTGTTTTTTGAAAACACAGTTAATCTTCTTTATAAGAATGAGGAATATCAGGGATATGACATGAAGAATAAAATGTTGAGTTTTTATTTTACTTTTTTTGAAATCCTGACTGCCAATAGAAGCTATGTTTTACAATCGCTTAAAATGGATAAAAATCCGATTAAAAATTTAGTTCAGTTAACTACGCTTCGAAATAGTTTTAAAGAATATGTTGCTGAAATCCTGACAGACGATTACAGATTGGAACAGGAAAGATTTCAAAAATTTCAAGAAAAAGCCATTCAGGAATCTTCTTGGGTGCAATTAATGATAACAATCAAATTTTGGATGGAAGACGAATCTCCGGCTTTCGAAAAGACAGATATTTTTATTGAAAAATCTGTTAATGCTTCGTTCGAATTAATGAATGTTGCGCCAATGAATCATTTGATTGATTTCGGGAAATTTTTGTTTAAAGAAAAAGTATACAGCAGATAATGAAAACAATCGATTATATTCCAACCTCAAAAATAGAACGAGCAGGAAAATTGGTTCAAACAGGTGCTAAAATCGGTGTAAACTATGTAAAACATTATGCCGAAAAAATGGTTAATCCAGATTTGAGCCGTGACAAACTAAACGAGAACAACGCCGAAGATATTTATGATGGACTAAAAAGCTTAAAAGGAAGTGCGCTTAAAGTGGCTCAAATGCTAAGCATGGATAAAAACTTTCTTCCGCAGGCTTATGTAGAAAAGTTTTCGTTATCGCAATTTTCTGTTCCGCCACTTTCTGCACCTTTGGTTTTAAAAACATTCAAAAGCAATTTTGGAAAAACACCTTATGAAATTTTTGACGAATTCAATCCAAATTCAGTAAACGCGGCAAGTATTGGCCAAGTGCATTTGGCAAAAAAAGGCGATAAAAAACTGGCGGTTAAAATTCAATATCCAGGTGTTGCCAATAGCATTTCTTCTGATTTGGCTTTGGTGAAACCAATTGCAATTAGAATGTTTAATCTGCAGGGAAAAGATTCTGATAAATATTTCAAAGAAGTCGAAGACAAACTAATTGAAGAAACTAACTATTTGTTGGAATTGAAACAAAGCCAAGAAGTTGTTGAGGCTTGCAGTAAGATTGAAAACATCACTTTTCCGAATTACTATCCAGAGTTTTCATCAGAGAAAATCATTACGATGGATTGGATGACTGGAATTCATCTTTCGGAGTTCACAGCAAAAAACACCGACCAAGAAGCAGGCGATAAATTGGGTCAGGCGCTTTGGGATTTTTATATGTATCAAATTCATGTTTTAAGAAAAGTGCATGCAGATCCGCATCCAGGAAATTTTTTGGTTGATGATCAAAATCAGTTAATCGCTTTAGATTTTGGCTGTATGAAACAAATTCCAGATGATTTCTACACTCCGTATTTTGAGTTGATTAATAAAAATGTCATTACAGACGAGAAGCTTTTCAATCAGAAATTATTTGAATTGGAGATTCTTCGTCCAGATGATACACCAGCAGAAATAGAATATTTCACCGAAATGTTTCATGATTTATTGTCTCTTTTTACAAAACCTTTTCAAAATGAAACTTTCGATTTTGCCGATGAAGAATTCTTCAACGCAATTGCCCAATTAGGAAAACGTTTTTCAGAAGATACAAATCTCAAAAAAATGAACGGAAATCGTGGTTCTAAGCACTTTATTTACATGAATCGCACTTTCTTCGGTTTATATAATTTAATGTTTGATTTGAAAGCGAAAATCGTTGTGGAGAATTATATAAAATATTAGGGTTTTTGTTTCAAGTTTCAGGTTTCAAGTTGGCTGAACTTTAGATATAGAACTTTGTCAAAGTTTAAAACTTTGACAAAGTTTTTTTGTTTAGTTTGTGATCCTGAGGAACGAAGGATCACAAACGTAGCTCAACAAAGATTATCGATTCTGATTGTGGAGTTTCTAGTGTGTGATCCTTCGTTCCTCGGGATGACAAAAATGAGTATAAATCTGCTTAATCTGCGTGAAACAAAATTAAGCATCCAGTGTAAACCTGAAACTTGAAACCTGAAATAAAAACTTTATTTTAAAATCCCAGCCTTGTAAGTAGAAATCGCACGATCTCTAGCAAAAGCATGATCAACCATAGGTTCATTATAACCAAAATCAAATTCAGGTATCCATTTGCGGATGTATTCTCCTTTTGGGTCAAATTTTTGCTGCTGAATTTCGGGATTAAAAACTCTGAAATAAGGCGCAGCATCGCATCCTGTTCCTGCCGCCCATTGCCAGTTTCCTACATTTGAAGCTAATTCGAAATCTAGAAGTTTTTCTGCGAAATAAGCTTCGCCCCATTGCCAGTTAATGAGTAAATGTTTGCATAAAAAACTCGCCACAACCATGCGAACGCGATTGTGCATGTATCCAGTTTCATTCAGCTGACGCATTCCAGCATCAACCATTGGATATCCAGTTGTCCCAGAACACCAGCGTTTGAAATCTTCTTCATTATTTCGCCATTGAATTCCGTCATAATTGGATTTGAAGTTATGATTGACACAATTCGGGAAGCTAAAAAGAATCTGAATAAAGAATTCTCGCCAGATTAATTCGCTTAAGAATGTCTGATTTTTTCGGTTTGCCCAGTTTACTAATTTTCTAATACTAACAGTACCAAAACGTAAATGTGGTGAAAGATAAGAAGTGCTGTCCAAAGCTGGAAAATCTCTTGTTTCTTTGTAATTTGCGATTTGTGTTAAGTTATGTGGTTTTACTTTTATGGAACTTCTGCCAAAACCAATTTCTTTTAAATCTGGAAAGTTAAATTGATTTCTTGCAAAATTAGATTGAAAAGGCTTGATGTCATATTGAGGAGCAGACCCCGAAAAATGGTATTTCTCTAGCCATTTGTTTTTGTAAGGCGTGTAAACGGTATATGGAAGTCCGTCTGCTTTTGTAATTTCTTTTTCTTCGAAAATTACATGATCTTTAAAAGAAAAAGATTCAATGTTGTTTTCTTTTAATAACGCAGTTATGGCTGTATCTCGCTTTATGGCAAAAGGTTCATAATCTTTATTAAAGAAAACGCTTTGAATGTCAAATTCTTCAATTAGGGATTTCCAAACGTCTGTAGTTTTTCCTTTTTTGATTAAAATCGAAGAATCAAGTTTATTTAATTCTGAATTTATTTTTTCGAGAGAATCATAAATGAAAGTTACTCTGGCGTCATTTTTTGGAAGATGTTCTAGAATATCATCGTCAAAAATGAATAATGGAACAACAGGAAAATCTGATTGCAAGACATGAAATAATCCTGTGTTGTCTTCTAAACGCAAATCACGTCTAAACCAAAATAAAGCAACTTTTTGTTTTGTCATTGTTTTTGTTTTTTTGCCACAGATTAATGGGATTTAAATGATTTTTTATTTTCTGGACTGTTTTTCTCAACACATAGAAACATAGATTTGTTTTTCTTTTAAAAAGAGTTTAGAAAGAAACTAGTTTCTAACACATAGCTATATGTATTTATGCAAGTGAACCGTCTTTTTTTTTCCAATCTAAATCTATGTTTCTATGTGTTTAAATTTTTATTTTAATCTGTGTTAACCTGTGGCTTACTTTTTAGAATTAAATAATTCTTCAATTTTATTATATCGGTAGTCGAAAATGCTTTTCAATTTGTTTTTCACAACCAAGCGGTTCATGATTCTGCCTAGAATTCCAAATGGGAGAGCGTAATGAACAACGTCTGTCATTTTGGTTCCTCCATCTGGTGTTGGTTCAAAAAAGTGTTTGTGATGCCAAAGTTTATAAGGCCCAAATTGCTGAATGTCTACAAAATACTCATTTTCTTGACAAGCAGTAATTTCGGTAACCCAAGACATTTTGATTCCGAAAAGCGGTTTTAAAGTATAGGTAATAATTTGTCCATGATACATACGTTTTCCGTCGTAATCCTGAATTTGGAAATTCATATTATCGAGTGTAATAGTTTGAAGGTTTTTTGGACTTGAGAAAAAATCCCAGCAATCTTCAACACTTGCATTTATATGCTGTACGGTTACTATTTTGTATAATTTCATAATCAAATTGTTCTTGAAAAATGCTCAAATGATGCTACATTTTATAATATTTAAATGGCACGAACAACATTCCGAAACATTCTCCTTTTTCTTTTTGTAAATGTTTGTGGTGTATTTTATGAGCTTTTCTAAGTCCGATGAGGTATTTGTTTTTGGTGTTTTTAAACCATTTAAACCGCTGATGAATTAAAACATCGTGAATTAAAAAATAACAAGCGCCATAAAGTGTAATGCCGCATGCAATAAAAAACAGATAATTAAATCCGCCTTCGACACCAAAATAAAACAAGATTATACTCGGAATGGCAAAAATGACGAAGAAAATATCGTTGCGCTCAAAAGTGTTTTCGTATTTCGGCTGATGATGATCGGCATGAAAATACCACATAAAACCATGCATAACATATTTATGTGTTAGCCAGGTCACACATTCCATAAATAGAAAAACGCCTAAAAAGATTAAAAAAGAAATCATTTTGTAATGTTGATGTTTTAAAATTATCGTTTTATTGTTTTTGAGTTTAGCTTTAGATTATAAAAGATTGACTCAAAAAGATTCACTATTTGGTTTTAAGTCTGCAATTCTCTCAATCTTGTCATTTCTGTAAAAGTCACTTATTTCGGTAACGGATTTATCATTTCAATTGGCTTTTTTCCATCAATTCCCTGATGTGGTCTTTCGTGATTATAGTAATATAAATATTGTAATAATTCTT